>JBNLGO010000400.1:0-502 GCA_050306095.1 Cyclobacteriaceae bacterium | reverse complement strand
GCGGTTGCTCTTCAAGTGGAGACTTCTACGGCAGCTCTAGAATTAGAGACGGATGCGACTGATCTTGAATTGGAGACTTTTGTGGCTTCTCTTTAATTGGAGGCAACTGCTCTCAAATTGGAGACAGAATCAGCTGCTCTGGATTTGGAGATAGAGACAGACGTGCCTCAGGAGACATCGAAGCAGAAGAGGTATTCGGCTTACTAGGAGTGATCAACACTGAAGCTACTGCTGCTGGGTCAATATCAATAGAAGTCTATCTCCACTGAACCCTTCTAGTAACTGCATCCCGCATAATAAGCATCGTATCGTTTAGTGGCACTTCGAGCTTCAGGTCTTTCGAATTGTCATGCACCTTGTCCATCTTGACCACAGCATGGGATGATGTGTCGATCTGGATGTCGTCAAGCATGGACTGATGTGGATACACTAGCCCTCTCCCGACCTCCATTCGAAAGCTTCCTCCGACCAATAAAATATGGTTGCATGCTGTTGGCTGAGC
>JBNLGO010000399.1:0-502 GCA_050306095.1 Cyclobacteriaceae bacterium | reverse complement strand
GTGCTCTTCCGATCTATCGCATCGGGTGCACAAGTGTAGTCATCCCAGTAAATGGCATGAGAGATGGTGCCATCGCTCCGAGTGACCTCGCCAGGGTAGTTTATACGGACAAGGTTACCTAAGACAGCTTTGACCCGCCTTTTATTGCCTGTGCCCTAAAACGTGGTGCCGTCCCATGAGCTGCAAGCAAGACAAATGTGTACAATAGTTAGTATTAGTATGAATAACCATTATAGATTGAGAATATAAAAAATGATTACCTCTCACCGACTAGTTTAATAATTGGTCAAGACTCTGGATTTGTAGGAACCGGAGGAGGAGCGACGTAATAGCTACTCCTAGTTTGTCACCTTCAAAATGATTCAGGTGACCCTGGCAGGTCCTGATCTTGGTCCTCAGCCGATTGTGTCTCCAGCTAAACCGGAGATGATTGTGGCTCACGTGCTGCCTTATCCTCAACTCACTCTGACTATGAGTCGTCCTGCAAAATTACATAGGTCAT
>JBNLGO010000398.1:0-502 GCA_050306095.1 Cyclobacteriaceae bacterium | reverse complement strand
TGTTTCTTATGGTCCTTTGATTGTTGAGATCGAACGTAGGCGCAATAAGGATTCAACTGCAGGTTGAAGATTATATAAATGATTAAGCAACCCCTAGAAATGACCGAGTGAAATCTCAAGAATGTCAATGAAATCAGAAAAATGACTGATCATATCTTAAAAATTATAAAATGGCTTAGTCATGCAACGCGGCATAACAAAATCAGAAAATTATAGCAAAAATGACCGAGTCACTGTAGCACGCGACGAAATCTAAAGACAAAATCACACAAAATGACTTACTAAATCTCAAAATGATTGAGTTACTGTAGAAAATGACTGAGTCACTGTACTAAAAATGGCTAAATCACTATAGCGCACGTCGAAATATCAAAAATTGATGGCAAAATCACAAAAAATAACAGACAAAATTTTAAAATGTATGAGTAACTATAGTAAAAAATGGCCGAGTCACTGTAGCACGAGGATGAAATCTCAAAAAAAATGGCTGAGTCACTATACC
>JBNLGO010000397.1:0-503 GCA_050306095.1 Cyclobacteriaceae bacterium | reverse complement strand
GAGTTTCAGAAAAATTTAAAACTTGCCAAGCTAATGCATTTCACCTAAATAGCCATAGGAAAATTTTGAGTAATTTTGTAGGTTGCATTTCATGGCATGAGTATTTTAAGTTCTGAGCCATAGGATGATTTCGCTTTTTGAAAAGATTTAAATTTCATTTCAAAATCTTTTTCTAATCAATTTAAAAGCCTTCCGTTTAAGTTTTGGTTTGAATTTGAATATTCAAACTAATTTTGAAAAGTTCCAGATTTGAAAAGTCTTCAAAAAGTTGTTTAAATTTATTTTAGTTTGACCCCAGTTCAAACTTCAGTTTAAAAATATTTTGAATCCTTTGATTTTTGAATCCTAAATCCTAAATAAATTCAAAAATAGTTTCTATAGGCCCATCCTATTCATTCCTTCAATTCGGCCCGGTAGCCTTGGCAGCCCGTCCCGATTTTCCATGGAATTTCTCGAAGCCGGCCCAAGCCACAACAGCCTTTCGGCCCAGCACCAGCCCACCC
>JBNLGO010000396.1:0-504 GCA_050306095.1 Cyclobacteriaceae bacterium | reverse complement strand
CAAATCCCGCTTGCTGCTGCTCAGGGTCTTCAAAGTTGAGGTCTTGAAAGTTCTCCACAGATTCGCTCTCTACTCGAAGATTGGTAGGCCGGAAATAAGCAATGCACACAAAATAAATACAACTAGTGCAGCAAACAGAGGATTATCAACAATATGATGCAATGGCTAGATAGGTTTTGTCGCTACAAAACTTTTGACGCAAAAATCACTTAAAACTGAGTTACGGTTAAAAAAATATAGGATTTTAAAGTTCTAGGGACTAGATTGTTAATTCCAGGTATTAGATATTAAATAAAATCCGAAACTGAGGGCTAGATTGTAATTTGAACAGAACCCGGGGGCCTCGGTGTAAGTTTCACAGAATAAAATTAGATTTTGAATTCATTTTCAATAGAAAAATCCCGTGGACCGGGCTCACGGTTCGGTGGACCACGGCCGAACGGCGGTCTACGGGTCCACGGTGGACCACGGGCAGCAGCGGCCGAAGGGCTCGCCGGAGCTCGC
>JBNLGO010000395.1:0-504 GCA_050306095.1 Cyclobacteriaceae bacterium | reverse complement strand
AGTTTAGCTGATAAAGTTCCGCTGAAAATAAATCTCTCGAAGTGTAAGAAATGATCAATTTAAATTTGGATAAGTTAAATACCGACCTTGTAAAAAATCAATAGAGGAAAAGATAGCTGTAATTAAGAAAAAGTTTACACTTTTGTTTACCCCAACAAAAAAGCACTTACAAATTTTACTTCGTAAGTGCTTGATTTTTATGTGATTCCAGAAGGATTCGAACCTTCGACCTACTGCTTAGAAGGCGGATCAAATCCTTAATTTATACAATTCTGTTTTAATCTATTTTAACACATATAATTGATTAATAGCCATTTAATTAAAATACCTTATCCCTCCTTTCTTGATTAATCTAAAAAATGTATGCAAATTGTATGCAAATTTTATCAATTATGCAGCCACATTATAAAATTGTTTTAGATCAAAGAAGAGTAAAAAAAGACAACCTTTTCCCCGTAAAAATTCGAATTACCCTAAACAGAGTTCAGAAATATTATCCCATAG
>JBNLGO010000394.1:0-504 GCA_050306095.1 Cyclobacteriaceae bacterium | reverse complement strand
AAAATTATGATAAATTCTCCAAAATTCTACTTTGTGATGTATTTTAAGTCAGTTAAGTTGTTTTGATATATTTTCAGTGGAAATTTGTAAGTTTCTCCACACCTTAAGTGATTCACATACATCAAATAAAGATAAAAGCAATGATTTGAAGAAACTTGTAAATTTACATTACAAATATACCAAAATAATTTGAATTCCTTAAAGTACATCACAAAGTAGAATTTTGGAGATTTTTTCATAATTTTATCAATTTTCTAAGTGAGCGGGTTAAAAATTCAAACAGGGTTAACAACAGGTCTGTTGAAATCATATATGTAGCAGCTGCCATTAAACCAGATACTGCCAGCATTAATGCGGAGAGGCAGGGATAGGGTTTTTGCCAAAACAAACGGCTTAATGAGAGCATGGCGTATACCAGGATTAAATAAACCAGGCTGTTACCCAGGCGGACACCCCATTCATTTTCACCCAAAATGAACATACCACCAGCGATAACCCAATATG
>JBNLGO010000393.1:0-509 GCA_050306095.1 Cyclobacteriaceae bacterium | reverse complement strand
GTTTAAATCCGAGCCCGGTCAAATGGATCAAATTGATTTAAATTTTAAATTTAACTAGTTCAAACTTTGACTATTCTAAATTTGACCTTCCTGAGCTCAAAAAATTTGAAATAAAATATGATTTTGAAGATCTCAAAAAGATGAACAACTTTCTCCATAGAAACTTCTTCAGATTTGGAATGTCAATTGAAAATTCTGAGAAGCATCTTAGTTAGAATTTGAGAGAATTTAATATAGTTTCTTCTTGAAACCTTGAATTTGGACGAAACTTGGAACAGGGGCTGCTGGTTGCACCTAGAGTCCGATCCAACTCATGGGTATGAGGTTGAAGTTCATACTAGAAATCTATTGGTTTGGATTTGACGATTCAGATTCAAATTAAATCAAAAATGGCTTTAACTTGACTCCGAATTGATTAACCCAGTCGCGTCATGCATGACTAAGCCGCTAATGATGGTGATTAGGGAAAGATTAGGAGAACCGTAACACGGGGTGTTACACTCTCAACA
>JBNLGO010000392.1:0-509 GCA_050306095.1 Cyclobacteriaceae bacterium | reverse complement strand
AGATAAAACACCAATATCATATGGTTTAAATTCGAAAGTTGTTCTAAAAAATGGAAAAGTTACAGGGGAAGTTTGGAAGATAGGGGGGATGTATAGTGCTACCATTGAAAAGATTGTTTTTTGGTTGGATAAAGCACTGGAGGTAGCAGAAAACCCTGAGCAAAAGGAAGGGCTTGAATTGTTGATTAAATACTACAAATCTGGTAACCTTGAGACATGGGATGAATACAACATTGTATGGGTTGAGGACCTAAAATCGCATATCGACTACATAAATGGCTTTATAGAGGTTTATAATGATCCTCTTGGAATGAAAGCCACCTGGGAGTCGATTGTTAACTTTAAAAATGTTGAAGCAACCCGACGTACTGTTATAATCAGTGAAAATGCGCAATGGTTTGAGGATAATTCACCTATAAAGGATGAATTTAAAAAGAAAGAAGTGAAAGGTGTTTCCGCAAAGGTTATCAATGTAGCCATGTTAGGAGGTGATTGTTATCCAGCCACGC
>JBNLGO010000391.1:0-510 GCA_050306095.1 Cyclobacteriaceae bacterium | reverse complement strand
ATCTTACCACCACTCATCACTAAGCATGAAGTGATCTATAGCCCTAAGAGTACTATGAGTTCATGTTGAAACCTTGTTAAGTTCATAAAAGAAAACCTTAATTACTTAAGGTTATTACTTAAACAAGGTCAAAAATGGAAATACCATGGTCATATCTCATGAACAGGGGGTTCTAACAAGGTTTCTAAGGTTGGATAGCTTAGAACTAATTTTGGTTAAATTTTCATGAATTTTGGAATTATGGATAATTAATTATGAATTAATAACTAATTATCCAAGATTAATTATTAAACTGGAATTAATAATTAAATAAAATTATTTTATAATTTTATTTCTGAGATTAAGTTTGAATTCAAAATATGGAATTGAATTTATAATTTTATTGAACTTAATCAAGTTGCTATGAATTTCCAAAGTTTGAACAATGCTATGAGTATATTAAAAGGATTTAACTAAATTTAATTGAATTTATAAGTATATGCCAGAATTTGAAATAGAAATTTGTATGCA
>JBNLGO010000390.1:0-513 GCA_050306095.1 Cyclobacteriaceae bacterium | reverse complement strand
AAGTTTCACATACTTAGAAACCATTTCATCAGAACAGAATGTCTCGATGACAGGACCAGGCTTCACAAGACCTGGACAATGAAATTGACTCTATCAGACATGCAGATATCAACATCATTGGGGCTTGTTTTATTTGCTGCAATGTTTTTGGGATCTAGTACAAATACCACTCATCTAAAGCATTCACAACAACAACCAAGCCTTTTAGTCCCAAGCAAGTTGGGGTAGGCTAGAAATGAAACCACATGAGCCAAAGAAAAAGGAATAAAACAATGTCAAAAAAAAAGAAAAAAAACGAAGGACGATAAAAACAAAAACCAATTCGACAAAAGGAGAAAAGACAATAAAACGCTAAGCAAAAAAAAAGCGAAAAGGGGCAGAAAAAAAGAGAAAAAATTTGACAGAAGACAATAAAAAAGAAGGAACCGAAGATCAAGGTTCCGGCACATGAATTGCTAGCTTCTACTCTCTCCTATCTAATGCTAACTCCTTGGTGATACACCAATCCTTCAA
>JBNLGO010000389.1:0-513 GCA_050306095.1 Cyclobacteriaceae bacterium | reverse complement strand
GGTAAAAGAGGCAAGAGAGAACCTTGGATTCACATCTATTCGGGCACCAATTACTGGAATCGTTTCAAAGCTGGATGTCGAGCTGGGAGAACGTGTGGTTGGTACCGCTCAAATGACAGGTACGGAAATGATGCGAATTGCTGACCTTACCAAAATGGAAGCAAGAGTAGATGTCAATGAAAATGATATTATTCGTGTTTCAGTTGGTGATACTGCAGATATTGATGTTGACTCATATTCACACACCGGCAAAAAATTCAAAGGAGTCGTGACTAATATTGCCAACACTGCCAATGATAAAACTTCTCCTGATGCTGTTACAGAATTTGAAGTGAGAATTAGAATTCTCAATAGCTCTTACCAGGATTTGCTGGACAGTAAAGAACTTGTATCCCCTTTCAGGCCTGGAATGACAGCGAGTGTTGACATTACTACTGAAGTGAAGGATGACATACTCACAATTCCTTTGGCAGCCGTTACTACGAGAAATCCAAATGAGAAGAAATCCGAAGA
>JBNLGO010000388.1:0-513 GCA_050306095.1 Cyclobacteriaceae bacterium | reverse complement strand
GAACTTTTGTCTGGCGGTCTTTGAAAAAGAGGAACATGTAAAGAACCTCAAGCCTGATTTTTCACTTCTAAAAAAGGTTCATCCCCATGGCATCATAGCTACGGCCCCAGGTGACACAGTGGATTTTATATCGAGGGTGTTTGTACCGGCAGTTGGCATAGACGAAGATCCGGTGACAGGTTCAGCTCATACCGAGTTGATTCCCCACTGGGCGGAACGACTTGGCAAAATGCGGCTCACTGCAAAGCAAATTTCAACAAGAGGTGGCGATCTGGTCTGTGAATTGGCCGGTCAGCGTGTGAAAATGGCTGGAGAGGCCGCCCTTTATCTGATTGGGGAAATTAACATTTAGGCTACCTGAGACAGTATAATTTTAATTCTTTTCTATATTCAAATTACCATTTCAATAAATTTCTATTTTTGTAGCCGCAAAAAAATACAAAATAATGGCATATAACTTATTAAAAGGCAAGAGGGGAATCATCTTTGGCGCATTAAATGAACAGTCAATTG
>JBNLGO010000387.1:0-514 GCA_050306095.1 Cyclobacteriaceae bacterium | reverse complement strand
GCCACGTGTCCTCCAAGCCTCCATCCATCACCTACATAGGACGAGAAAAGGTCGATGGCTCAGTGCTGGGGTTAGTGAGATAAATCTTAGAAATCCAGCACTTAACCATACGATCAGAAGAAATCTTCATAGTTCTTTGCACCTCACCACTTGGCTAAGTGGGACGTGAACCACGACGGGGAAAGCATGGACCATACAAGTGTCTTGGCTCAAGGTGGGTGTAGGACCCTCCAGCATAAACAGACCTACGCGGGAAATGATCACCACGATGAGGACGTGGGCCATAACCAAAGCGTCTAGGCACAAAGCTGTTCTCTCATGAACCAAAACCATATGAGTGATGGTTAGGTCCATAAGAGAACTGAGGAAAAGCACGTGAAAAAGTGCGAGGCGAAGCACGAGAGTATGAGTGAGGCGGAACACGAGAATAAGAACAAGACGACAAATCAAGGAACTCATATTGATATGAGTTTCTAGCATACTCAAAGCGCATCTTCTCTATTCTCTTATGCCA
>JBNLGO010000386.1:0-515 GCA_050306095.1 Cyclobacteriaceae bacterium | reverse complement strand
GGGTGCGGATACGTGCCAATACCTCTTTCTGTTGCAACGGTTTGGTGACGTAATCAACAGCTCCTGCATTAAATCCCTCTAATTTATTTTCTGTCTCCGATAACGCCGTCATAAAAATAACAGGGATATTGGCCGTTTTTTCGTTTAGCTTCAACAATCGACACGTCTCAAACCCATCAAGATCAGGCATCATCACATCAAGTAAAATCAGGTCAGGCAACGCAAATTCTGCTTTATCTAACCCGCTCCTCCCATCGCGGGCAACCAACACACCAAATTGATGTGCTTCAAGATAATCTGCCAAAATACGTAAATTGACAGGATTGTCGTCAACAATCAAAATGTTTTTTACACGTCTGGAATTGGATTGGAGGTAAATATCACTGTGCATAGAACCCTTCAGTTAGTCTTTTTTTCTGCACACGCCGCAGTTAGAAACTGTTTCGAGATGTAATTTCTGAGTTGTGAGTAAAACCGATATAGATTGTGCCATAAGAACGCATCATTCGCTACTG
>JBNLGO010000385.1:0-516 GCA_050306095.1 Cyclobacteriaceae bacterium | reverse complement strand
TTGGCCAGATGAGAGGCAACACCGGGTAGGGAAAAGGAAGGAGATGACACTAGTTGGGCTGAGGTGAATCTTACTGAACCAAAAGCTGAAGAAAATCCACGTGGTCGAGTCAGTTGCTACAAATGGACGGTGAAGATTTAAAGCAATGATGAGTTAATTTATTTTTTTAAAAAAAAATATGCAAGTGAAATATAGTTTTGTTAATCTCATCGCATAGAAAACAACGATGAAAATTGATTTTTAAATAGATATCATATGAGTGAGATAAATCATTTTAAAGTTTTGTTATTATGCAAAATGATGTGTTAGATGATTTTAGAGGGATGCTGATGTGAGATGACCCAATTGAATGCTGATGTAGATACCTTTCATGTCAAGAGAATAACTTAGTAGATCATATATAGGAATATATGTATGTAGGATTACACACATTTAAATTTACGTAAGTAATGAATTAAAATTTACCATATAAATATAGAGGAAGAAGATGCACCATATGTTGCATGGAATGTTGCT
>JBNLGO010000384.1:0-517 GCA_050306095.1 Cyclobacteriaceae bacterium | reverse complement strand
ACAAATTGTTGTGAAAGTTCTGAACGGTATAGCTCCATATTTATTCAATTTGATGTGTAGTACAGACCTTATTAAGGTTGACGATAACAATGGTATAACAGCACCATGGTACGGTTATTTCAATTATCCCAGTAGTTAAAAATCACTGGTTTTTCCTAAAAATAAGAATAGTGAGGAAGAATAAAAAGGATACCTAATTGGCCTTCCTCCATACCCAAGGTTCCACCACATCCCCTTTACTCCACAAACCTACTTTCTCCTTTTTAGCTTTCTCCTGGGCTTGTTGATATGCTGTGCTGGTCTGGCGCAACCTATGCTGCCCCAGCTGGACAGAACACCGCTGGACCTGTGAAAGGTGAATGTGTGTATGAATGGTTACAGACGAGTGAAGCGAGGAAGGATTATATGTGGATATTGGAACGCTTACTGTAAAAATAGTAGCTTGGCCATTTCTTGAATTCCTCATTCAATATGGATTAGGTTATTACTGATAGAATGACCCCCTTTCAAATTTGGT
>JBNLGO010000383.1:0-519 GCA_050306095.1 Cyclobacteriaceae bacterium | reverse complement strand
CTAGGAATTTTTTTCATAATCTGAGTTGGAACTAATGCATTCAAGCCAAGTTTTATAATCTAAATCAATTTAGAGATTTTTTGCGAATTAAACTTGATTAACAAAGACTAATTGTTGATCAATAATTTCATATATCAAGTATATATTTTTATTATTTTTAATTGTTATATTAGATTAAAAATTAGCCAACAAAAAATATTTCACAATTTTCTAACTTACTTATGAATTTATATGAATTTTGGAAGAATTACCAAATTATTAGATTTCAATTTAAACTTGAATTTGAGTTCGAATTCAGACAATATTTGGAATAAAACCAATAGGACAAAAATTATGGGACCTGTCCGAGATTTAATTTTGCAATAAATTCAAAGAAATTTGAATTTGAATTTAAATCAAAAGAATTTGAATTTATTAAAGAGTTTGTAAAATAAAAAGCCTTTCCTATTTTTCCTGTGGCCATGGTCCCAAATCTGGCCGCTAGCCAATTCAGGCCAGCCGACCAATTCTCTCTTAAAC
>JBNLGO010000382.1:0-519 GCA_050306095.1 Cyclobacteriaceae bacterium | reverse complement strand
AATCTGAGAATTTCTCAAACAAACAAGTATAAATGGATATGAAATCTAAATCCCACTCTTTCGCAAACAAACTCTAGCCGCGCTAATGCGCAAGGAGGTCTTCTAGTTATTATAATCAACTATACTTATATTTTTATGACCCACTAAATTCATTCTCTACACATGCAAGCCTAATCATCGCCACATCACCACTAAATAATACAAAACTTTAAAATGATTAATCTAACTCATATAATATCCATTTTCAATTCCGTTTTCACTGTTGTGTTTTATGCGACGAGATGAACAAAACAAGATTCACTTGCATATGTTTTGAAGAATTTTTAAATCAAAAACCATTTGAATCAAATTTCCAATTTTCAGCAGCCCAAAAATCATTCCCTATTTTTATTTCCTTTTTTCTTTTCTGTTTTGGCTATTCCTTCTCCTATCTTTCTGGCCCATCTCATACTCTCAGTCATATATTTTATCGTCGACTCAGCCAGCAGTTCGACCCAATCACGTATTTGGTCCACCGAC
>JBNLGO010000381.1:0-520 GCA_050306095.1 Cyclobacteriaceae bacterium | reverse complement strand
TCCGATCTTGGACTATGGGGCTGAAAATTTGAAGGCAGGTGTTGGATTGAATTATAAAATTACGGATAATCTAGAGGCATCTTATACACTCAATTATGGATATGGTACTTCCGTATATACAGGAGCACAGCGATATTCTCTTAAAAATTTCAATATTCAACAACATAAATTAGAGTTGGAGGCCGATAATTTTGTGGTTAGAGGCTATACTACTATCGAACAATCAGGGGATTCCTATATTGCAGATTTCTCGGGTTATGCTATCAATGATGCCTATTTAGATAACAACTCTTGGTTTGGAGGATATGGCGGAGGAATAGTTCAACAGTATATACAAAATACTTATTTAACTACTGGAAGTCCATTTTTTGATCAAAGTGTAATAGATAATTTGTTGGGTAGCCCAGTTAATAGAACGCAATTGCACAATGAAGCAAGAAGAATGATTGAAATGGGTAGGTATCAACCTGGGTCGGTGGCATTTAATATAGCACTTGATTCAATTAATAGAGGAATCCTT
>JBNLGO010000380.1:0-522 GCA_050306095.1 Cyclobacteriaceae bacterium | reverse complement strand
AGGTGCTTCAAAATGTTGGAATGACCAGTATAGAGCCGATCAATTACAAGGGGATGGAAATCGTACCACTTCAGTTTTTGAAGGCAGTTCTCCCAGAACCATCTGATCTTGGTGAAAACTATACTGGAGAAACATCTATTGGTTGCCAGATCAAAGGATTGAAGGATGGTAAGGAGCGCACCTATTATATCTGGAATAATTGTAAACACCAGGATGCCTGGAAAGATGTAAGAGGCCAGGGTGTTTCATATACCACTGGTGTACCGGCCATGCTAGGAGCCAAAATGATGATGACTGGTCAATGGATGAAACCCGGAGTTTACAATGTTGAAGAATTCGATCCGGATCCATTCATGAAAGAAATCGGAGGTTACGGTTTACCATGGAATGAAATAATAGATGGCAAGCTCGCTTTTGATGATTATGCCTAATCAGTTTTTTGACTTCAATTTATCTGAGATACCCTCTCCTTGTTTCGTCCTTGAGGAGAAAAGGTTAATCAAAAACCTGGAATTATTACAA
>JBNLGO010000379.1:0-522 GCA_050306095.1 Cyclobacteriaceae bacterium | reverse complement strand
ACTTAATTTTCTCTACAAATATAGAATGAGAATATATGCATGTTTGACGACCCGGAAAAAACTTCCAGGAAAACTGAAAAATTTTCGTCGTAATTTTCTCCAAATATGGATGTCATATGCTTACACGATTGATAAAAATAATTTATAGGATCTATAAATTATAGCATTTTAAACTCCACGTTTCATCCTAGCTATTTATGTAACATCTCTCGGTGTTTCATGTTGTCAATAATATTTTTCTTTAATTTCCAATGAAGTGTTAATATCCCTACATAGCTGATTAGATATATAGAGGAAACCCACTAAAGCTCACTGTAGAAATTCTCTAAGAATGCAGACTATCCACATAGGCTACAATTTCTTTCTTCTTCGGTCATTTGCTCATTCTCGAAACGGTAGTCGATTAAGGTTCCGGTGGTGAGTAGATCGAGCGTTGTTTCCCGACCTCCGCGGTAACAGGGCATCCTCACCTCACCTTCCCACTATGAAGACCCCGGCTTCTCCACTGACCACCGTTTCTAC
>JBNLGO010000378.1:0-523 GCA_050306095.1 Cyclobacteriaceae bacterium | reverse complement strand
CTAAAATTGAATAAATTTGATTATGTTGGAATAAAATTGACTAAATTTGATTATGTTACACTGAAATTCAATAAATTGAGATTCAGTTTGACTAAATTTGATTATGTTAGACTGAAATTGACTAAATTTGATTATGGTAGAGTGAAATTGACTAAATGAGACTTAATTTAATTATGTTATGTTAAATTTGAGTGAGATTTGATTATGTTACATTGAGTTTGAGTGAAATTTGCTTATGTTACATTGAATTGGACTGAAATTTGAATTAATTTGATTATGTTACTAAAATATGAGTGGAATTTGATTCCGTTACATTAAATTTGACTTAATTTCATTATGTTACATTAAGTTTAAGTGGAAATTGATTATGTTGCTACAATTTGATTATGTTACCAAATTTTCAATGCCCTCGATTATATTATATTTTTTGTATAATTCATCATGTCGTAAATATATGTGGAGTAGGTGTAGGGTTCACGTCACCTAGCGAACATATGTGTCGCCCATTCGGGAACAATGCACC
>JBNLGO010000377.1:0-526 GCA_050306095.1 Cyclobacteriaceae bacterium | reverse complement strand
CTCGTCAGGCGCCCCACCGTCGCGGATGTTCCACGTGGAACAATTGAGGTTGGGCAGGGAAGCGCATGGATGTTCCACGTGGAACATTCAGCCGTGTGGGGCGTTGGGGCACGATGTCCCACGTGGAACGATGGCGACTCGGGCAGTCTCTCGACGGATGTTCCACGTGGAACAATTGCTGGAAGGCGGCTCTGGAAGGGGATGTTCCACGTGGAACAACCGCGATTCGGGCGGTCTCCAGAGCGATGTTCCACGTGGAACAATCGCGTCTCCGGCGAGTTTGGCCATGGATGTTCCACGTGGAACAACGGCTCGTCAGGCGCCCCACCGTCGCGGGTGTTCCACGTGGAACAATTGAGGTTGGGCGGGGAAGCGCATGGATGTTCCACGTGGAACATTCAGCCGTGTGGGGCGTTGGGGCAGGATGTTCCACGTGGAACAATGGCGACTCGGGCAGTCTCTCCTCGGATGTTCCACGTGGAACAATTGCTGGAAGGGGGGCTCTGGAAGGGGATGTTCCACGTGG
>JBNLGO010000376.1:0-526 GCA_050306095.1 Cyclobacteriaceae bacterium | reverse complement strand
GGATATATCCGGTAATCGAGCCGGATATGTCCGGCCTACCCAGAAATTTCCTTCCAAACTTTGATTCTTGAGCTACGGGGCACCAAAACGGATGAAACTTGGACAAAAGGGTCACCTCAACACGAGTAACATTTTTTCAATGAAGTTTTTCCCAAATCTAAATATTTCTCTTCCGATTTTGGATGAACTCGAAGAACCTAGGTTTTGGGAGAAATAGGAGAAATCCACCAAATCGAAGGGGCTAGAGCCATGGATTCATTTCAAGATTGAAGGTAGATGATGAGACTCAACCTAGCACCCAAACCCATGGAAGGAATCAAAGAAAAACTCCTCCAAACTCATGGATGAAAAATTAGGCGAAAATACTCCAAAAATCATGAAAAAGAAAAGCGATCAATACAACTTGGAGACGAGATTCACGCACAAAGATCAGCTATATTAATAGAATCCAATGTCTACAAGGTTTGGAAACAGGCACAAAATCCACCCACTCCTTGGAGGATTGGAGGGATCTCTCACTTTCTCT
>JBNLGO010000375.1:0-528 GCA_050306095.1 Cyclobacteriaceae bacterium | reverse complement strand
CGACCGGCCTCGGCCGCCCGCGCCACTTTGGCCATTGGGCTGGGCCAATAGTGCCAGGCCCCGGGCCGGTTTGAGCCCATCACTATGTGATGATTTTAAATTCTTTTTCCAATTGTTTAAATTATCATAGATCATTTCCAACTTTGAAAAACGATAGAATTTCATAGAAATTTCCAAAAATTACAAAATAAAATTTGTATGAATCCTCTTGAGTAGATATACGCTTTGCCCTTGACCAAATCTATATTTGTGTATTATTGCTCCATGGAAAATTTAAGAAATCCAAACTTGAAGTATTTCTTTATACAAATCTAGAAAGAATTAAATCTTAAAACTTGGCATGCATGCTCCTCATGTCATTCCTCAAGAGATCACCAAGTGGCACATTCAATTGATGTATATTTTATCAGTTATTGTATTTCTTATTCCTGCAACGTTTGAATTTTTGTGATTTATTCCTGCATGAGATTAGGCTAAATTTTGGATTTGTTACCCTCCATAACATCCCTAAGGTCCATAAAAATTTCC
>JBNLGO010000374.1:0-528 GCA_050306095.1 Cyclobacteriaceae bacterium | reverse complement strand
TAGCGTCATCACCTGACTGAAAAAATCAACAAGTTGAATAATCTTCAACATGTTGATTTTCAAACGTCAGTAGAAAAATTCATACAATTCATGAATTTTTTAGGTTACAACAATACTTGATTTTTCCTTGCACTTAGTTTTCCTTATTATTGATAATTAAGGGTACGAATTGATAGAATTACGATTTTGCTTTTAACCCGAAAAATTCATAGAATTTTTCGCCAGAAAGGCTGACGTTTTGTAAAGTTTTATCGCACCGTGTGTTGTGTTTATTAAACGGTTAAATCTAAATGAAATGAAACCTCAAATTTAGTTGTACAAAAACTTTATAAAAGTCAGGGTTAACCCATGACGATAAATGTCGCGGTGTGACAAGCTATGCTTCGTCATCACCTGACACAGCCTATGGCTGTCGTCATTATTCATGATTTGTCATGAATAAATCGGGTTAAATTCCCTTATTATATTTTACTACATAACTGAAGTCCAGAATGGACTTGATTTTAATAACCATGGGGTGAAGTCCCA
>JBNLGO010000373.1:0-531 GCA_050306095.1 Cyclobacteriaceae bacterium | reverse complement strand
GTTAATGATTTTATTAAGCATAATTAGTTCTAGTAAAATTCTATAAAAATTAGCTTTTTATGTCAGTGGCATTTTCTGCACCTTTTCAGAAAAATTTAGTATTTAATTTCTGATTATATTTGATCCAATGATTAAATTTGATTTGAAAATTGAGTTAAATTAAGTTATGGTTAAGATTAAATGCTAAAAAATATTGACATTGTCATAATTAAGTTAAGATTAAGTTTAAGTAATTATATTGTGGGTAAATTTTTAGAAATTAAGTTTTAAGATATTTAAGTGGCAAATTTTCTGTGGTCTTGGGAATTTTAGTGTTGAATTTTCTAATTAAATTTGATTCAATGATTATATTTGATCGGAAAAATAAGTTATTGAGAATTTTCATTAAGTTTTAAGTGCAATAATTTTCCAATGTTTTATTAAGTTTATAAATTATGCATCCGCTGTGTTTTACACTATTTTAGATGTTATATGTTCATCCACCTTTGTGTAAGCATTACTTATTCTTGCTAATCAACTTAGAACCAATAG
>JBNLGO010000372.1:0-534 GCA_050306095.1 Cyclobacteriaceae bacterium | reverse complement strand
ATGTGGCTATCTTAGGCCTGAAAAACATCGTTTTAGTGCTAGCTAGCTTTCTTATAACCCTAATTCCATGTGTGCAAAGCTAAGTCATGGGTTGGTTCTAACTGGTTGATAAACTTTTTCAAATTGCAACCTTGTCTTGAATTGTGCCAGTTCGCCCAGACACTTCTTAAGATAAAAGTTGCAAGATGGAAAGTGCATTTTCATTCGTTGGAAGTTATGTAACACCCTGATTTTCAACAGGAACTAAACTCTAGGAAAAATCAAGTATATAAATAAATAATTGTTTGTTGCATTTCATGTCGCTGCCTATTTTCTTGGGTGATGAAGAGCTCTTGTATTTTATTGTGAGAGTAGAAGTCGCTGAAATTCAAATTTGGCTTGAATTTAAATTAGTTTACAATTTACAAAAGGGTTTAAAAATTTATAAAGGATTTTCTATTTTCCTTAGGCGTATTGGGCCGAATTCCTGGTCTCGGCTCAGTCAGCCTCCTCCCGCGCGCGGCCTAGCTAGCCGGTGCCGCAGCCCAATGGTAT
>JBNLGO010000371.1:0-535 GCA_050306095.1 Cyclobacteriaceae bacterium | reverse complement strand
AATTGGATTTCCTTGTCAATTTTGTTTTGAAATTCATTTGAATTTTGTGTTCAATTTCGTGTGATAAATTTTGTTTTCAATAATTTCATTTTCAATTACATTTGAATTTTGTTTTCAATTTCATTTGAATTTCATTTTCAATTACATTTGAATTTTGTTTTCAATTTTATTTGAATTTTGTTTTCAATTTTGTTTGAATTTTGTTTTCAATTTCATTTGAATTTCGTTTGAATTTTGTTTTCAATAATTGTGTTTTCAATTTCATTTGAATTTCGTTTGCAATTACATTTGAATTTTGTTTTTAATTTCATTTTCAATTCTATTTGAATTTTGTGTTCAATTTGGTTTGAATTTGTTTTCAATTTGGTTTGTGTTTTTTTTCAATTTCATTTGATGAATTATGTTTTCAATTTTGTTTAAATTTGTTTTCAATTTGGTTTGAATTTTGTTTTTAATAATTCATTTGAATTTTGTTTTCAATTTTGTTAGAATTTCATTTCCAAATTTGTTTGAATTTTGTGTTCAATTTTGTTTG
>JBNLGO010000370.1:0-536 GCA_050306095.1 Cyclobacteriaceae bacterium | reverse complement strand
AATTAAGCATAATAGAGTTTTGTTTTCCAAATTTGTACAAGGAGCTCCCCCTAAATATATGCATGGATTAATAATTGCAAAAATCACACTAAGAGGCATGTGAGAGCTCAAATGTACAATTTTACAAAACATGGGGTGCCTAAAAGAATGACTGTAATCATGAGACAAGATAGTGTGGCAAATAGTGAATATGCACAAGATTACATTAATACAACATGGATACAAAGGCACAACCATGCATTCCATTTCATAAATATATTGCATAGATAGACAAGAATAATAATCCAAATTATAGATAGATATCAAATAAGCATAATATGTTTTACAAGCCATTTAAAGTATCACAAGCCACACATTAAGCAAATTCTTGTCCATATTACAAACCACACTAGAATGAAAAACACTAATAAAGATAACTCTCTTCTCCCCCTTTGTCGTCAAGACACCAAAAAGGGAAAAGACTCAAAGAAGGTGCATGCGCCATGTGAACTACTCATCATCCTCCATCTCCTTGTCATCATTGGTGGCCTCATCAT
>JBNLGO010000369.1:0-540 GCA_050306095.1 Cyclobacteriaceae bacterium | reverse complement strand
CGCTCGCGGTCCACGGGTTTCCTTTAGGAAAATAATTCCCGGAAAATTCTAATTTCTGGCATTTTTCATTTAGGCCCCTCAGTTTCTTCGAAATTAACCCGCAGTCCATGATTTTACAGTTAGGTCCGGGAATTTGAAAAATAATTACAAAAAGGTCCCTAGTCTCAGAAAAATCCACAAAAACAGCTCCAAAACTTTAGAAATTCATATCTTTTCAACCACAACTCCAAAAAGCCAAATGCTTCACCGACAGCCGATAAAATACAAGGAGACACACCAACATCGGTAAAGCACTTGAGCTATGAGGAGCGAGAGTAATCTACCGAGTCGGACAGATAACCCATAGAGCAATAACAACAAACAAGAGGGACCAAGTGATAGTAACTATGCACGCATCAAAGCTCAAGACAAAACTAGAACATGATATTTAAAAACTAGGACTCAAAGTTTATAAAGAAAGGTAAAGATACAAGAGTTCACCGATCTCCGAGACTACTTTCGAAGCTTACGCGAAGACTCGACTCGACTCTCGACTCCCGA
>JBNLGO010000368.1:0-543 GCA_050306095.1 Cyclobacteriaceae bacterium | reverse complement strand
CATATTTTCAAAAGAATATTCGAAAGCGTTATTTCTAAAATGTTCATCATTTAAATTTTGAATTGAATTTCAAAATCATTTATATTCAAAAGTCTCATAATTTGAAAGCTTGATTTTCAAAAAGATTTAAATTCCATTTTGAATTTCCAAAACCTTGCTTCGGTTTATTTTCATTATTCTTCGTTTAAAGCTCTTGGTTTAAATTTGAATATTTAAACCAAATTCCAGATTTTCCAGTTTTGAAATTTTTTGAAAAGTTGATTTCATTTTATTCTATTTTGAAATCCAGTTCAAATTTTGGTTTGGAAATGTTTAAACCTCTTTGTTTTGAATAAAAAATTCCTGAATCAATTCTGCAGCCCAGTATTTCAAATCCTTGAATTCGGCTCAGACGTTCCAAGCGGCCCAGTTCGCTTTTTATTTCTTTTCCTTTTCTTTTTCATGCTTCTAGCCTGCTTGCCCGGCCCAACCGGCCCACGCGGTCCACCTGGCCCACCCCGGTTTCTTCCTCCTTCGGACGAAATTAACGAAGTCGCCGCCGGT
>JBNLGO010000367.1:0-543 GCA_050306095.1 Cyclobacteriaceae bacterium | reverse complement strand
TTGATAATGTAGTACCTGATAAGCTCAAAGATGATACAG
Organism: Cyclobacteriaceae bacterium; assembly: GCA_050306095.1. Taxonomy (GTDB): domain Bacteria; phylum Bacteroidota; class Bacteroidia; order Cytophagales; family Cyclobacteriaceae; genus CAJXNP01. Next base: position 504 of record JBNLGO010000367.1, on the reverse strand, counting down.
TAAAATATAAAAAAGCGTTAGCTGGCGTTTTACTTGAATTCCAGCAGCAAATATTTAGCTATCTGCAACAATTGGAAAATGAATCCTCCTCAGGGCAATTAGATGAAATGCTAACATTCCTCAAGGATAATCTAAAATTGAAAAACATACCTGAGTTCAGTAATCATACGGAACTAGCAGAATTCCTTAAAACCAAGTTCAACCGACCTGTTAGGATCTGTGGAATGGTAAAAAATGAAGGTGAACCAGGAGGAGGGCCGTTCTTCGCACTAAATAGTGATGGCACAGTTTCTCTTCAGATTGCTGAATCATCACAAATCAACTTTGCGGATAAAAACCAAAAATCAATTGCTGAAGGAGCCACGCACTTCAACCCTGTGGATCTGGTTTGTGCTGTTCGTGATTATAAAGGAAACAAGTTTGATCTGACAAAATATGTTGATCCTGAAACAGGATTTATTTCTCAAAAATCAAAAGATGGAAAAGAGTTGAAAGCCCAGGAGC
>JBNLGO010000366.1:0-547 GCA_050306095.1 Cyclobacteriaceae bacterium | reverse complement strand
TCACGCCCACCTCCTGCATGTCTTGTCTCGCCACGCACTGCTGTGCGCACTGCTCGCGCCCAGCTCTTCTTTGCAACAACTTGGCATTGGAAAGGAATAAAGAAACATGGTAAAATGATGAGTGCAAGTGATAATTTTAACTAAAATTAAATTAAAAAATAATATATTCCAAAGAAAAACGTATTTAGAGACTATAAATAAAGAGTTTTGTTACTGTGTAACCAATCAATATGAGTTATTTATTTATCTAGATCTAATGGTTAAAAAATAGAAAGATAACTATTGAGATATACTTTAAGTGATGGATCAGTATTAAATTAGTGTGAACCAGATACTAAAATTATTAATTTATTAATAACATAATAAAAATTAATGGCTGAGAATAAAGAAAACATTAGATACCTCTCAAGTATCTCAGAAACACCATAACAGAACTCATTGATAAAATATACTTTTGTCATCTTTATAAGGCACAGCAGTATGTGAAGTGTCTTGGTTTTGCGCTCATGTATTTTTCTTGTTAGTTGCAACCCAGTTCAAGAATGCT
>JBNLGO010000365.1:0-547 GCA_050306095.1 Cyclobacteriaceae bacterium | reverse complement strand
TATGCGAATCAAAAAAGCATTGGATTTGCACGGATTTCGGTTCCAGTTATCAATACAGCCTTCAGGATTTTTAAACCAGTCTCATGGGTTTTGATTGGTATATCACAATTAATTGAGCATAAAATCCAGAAGAAGGGTTATGAAATATCAGCTGATCAGCTAAACCAGGCCTTGGAACTTACAACCAATGAAGAAACTACCGAAGAGGAAAAGGGAATCCTGAAAGGAATAGTAAATTTTGGTCAACTCAGCGTCAAACAGGTTATGAGATCCAGAGTTGATATTACTGCTTTGGAAGATACGCTGAATTTTCATGAATTGATGGATAAGATCAATAAATGTGGATATAGCCGCATTCCAATTTATAAAGAGACCATTGATACCATTGCTGGAATTTTATATAGCAAAGACCTGCTACCTCATATCAATAAGAAAGAGAATTTTAAATGGCAGAAGTTATTGAGGGAACCGTTCTTCATCCCTGAAACTAAAAAGATTGATACACTCCTGAAGGATTTTCAGGAAAGACATGTTCATATGGCGATAG
>JBNLGO010000364.1:0-554 GCA_050306095.1 Cyclobacteriaceae bacterium | reverse complement strand
CATCGGCGGCCTCGTTGTCTCGCCAGAGGATATGGTGGAGCTCAAAGCCACCGAATTCCTCCTCCAACATCCTGACCTCCTGCCGGTATGTAGCCATGCGGGAGTTGCGACAGTTCGTGTCACACCCTAAAATTCCGAATTTTGGAATGTGAATAGAATTCACTAAATTTTAAAACTTTTTCTCAATAGATTAAAATTTGCCTTTAGATTATAAAGGAGAAATCAATTCATTTAGGCAAAAGTATATTTTCTAAATTATTAAATTAATTTAGGCTTTATATAAATGATTGTTGCATTCATGCCACTATGCATTTATTTTTCTACTGATGTATTGCTCTAGATTTATAGTGTGAGTAGAAAGCGTTTGTTTTCATCAAAATTTGATTTAGAGTTTAATTCATTCGAAATCAGAATGTGAAAAGAAACTCTGAAAAAACTTATTTCTAAAATGTTCATGATTTAAATTTTGAATTGAATTTCAAAATCATTTTGATTCAAAAGTCTCAAATTTATGTTTTTAGAAAAGGTTTAAACTTGTTTTAAATTTGAAAATA
>JBNLGO010000363.1:0-556 GCA_050306095.1 Cyclobacteriaceae bacterium | reverse complement strand
CACTTCACCAACTCACCAGTCCCCAGAAGGTTTTCTTCTTCATGAAAGATTTGAGAATTTATGGGAGAAAAGATGTTCCAAGAAAGAGAATTTTCACAGAGATAATTCTAGGATTTTTTTAAAAGATTGAGAATTTGAGATTTATGGACTTGAGAAGCTTCTTTTCACTCATGGCTAGCCAACAAGCAACCAAGGTGAACTATAGCCATGAATGAGTGGACATGGTCACAAAAACCAAAAGAAATAAATATTTTGAAAACTACACAACCTAGCAATTTTAGATAGATTTTCAAAAAATTACACTAAAGCACTGTTGACGTTTCATATGCAGCTCCGCAAGCGCACGTAATTGTCAATGTAGCACTTCACCGGGAGTATTCTCCAGGTATCGTATTTATATTTTCCCAAGGGAGGAAGGATCTCTATCATGTCTAAGACTAACACAGGGAGTAACTCCAATGAGTACTACTAGGCTATACAGAGGTTACATTAATTGGGGTTAACGGAAACACACACTAGTACTTCAGGTTCTACAGGTAAGCTAAGGTTCCACCTA
>JBNLGO010000362.1:0-561 GCA_050306095.1 Cyclobacteriaceae bacterium | reverse complement strand
GGGCATAGGATACTCTTATGAACCGATGTATGAACGCAGCTACCAAGTCTTGGCCTGAATGGACTCAAAGTGTGGTCAGCCGGCCATTGAGCCCCTTTGACTTGTGGTTTGGCCCGACGTGGTCTATGTGTCACAAATATTCCTATAGTGACACTATCTTTTGTAGAATTTGAAATGTTCTTGTAATTTCTTGAAATGCTCCAATTTGGCACCTATGTTCCTGAAATCAAATAAACACTAAAATCGTGGAACTAGGTTAGTAGACAAGGTGAATACATGGTTATTTTATACATTTACTCGACATGTTAGCGCATGAAATCGACGTTTTATGAGTGCCAACACTCATTACAAACCTCATACCCTCGCAGGCTTTCCCTGTAAGGAAAAGAGTACGGGCCCTGAGAAAGTAAATGCAGGAAATAAAATCTAGTGACGGAGGCTCGTTTATATGTTATGAGGCATGTGCCTTACAAATTACTTAAATATAAAACCTACGGAGATTATCTCCATTCCATGAATGCTCCAGCTTTCGTCCTTGAGGATCCGTGAGGTGATAAGCCC
>JBNLGO010000361.1:0-562 GCA_050306095.1 Cyclobacteriaceae bacterium | reverse complement strand
ATAGGTTGTGCATGTTTACCATATGGTAGGGAAAGGTTAGTAGAGCACTTGGGAGCACACCTTGTCCAGGTTTGAGTCCAGGTAGAATTGTGGCAACACTACTAAATCCCTTAGTTGATCAGATTTTCAGGAGTTTTCAGGTTTTGCTTAGCTGATAGCACTTTTGGGAATTCATTATCTTCTTCAATTTTGGGATACTGAGTATGCATGTCAACCAGATGTTAGTGCAATGTTTGGAGAGCACTATGGATCACTCCTTGCCTCAAGTGGAGCTCTGGTCGATTTGTAAAATGAGTTGCAATCAGCCTATATGAGCACAAAACTGAACCAATTCGGTTTGACTTGAAATCTTTCAAATAATTCAAAATTCGTGGAGAATTAGAAGAAGTTGCAATTACAAAAGTTGTTCCAAATTATATCTTCTTTCTCCACAAATTTTCTGGGAATTTTTCTCATCCCTTAGATATTTTTCCCGGGGATATTTTGATTTCAGCAGTTATTTGCGTGTTGGAAAATGTAATCAGGTGGCCCACCTGTCAGTGGCGCAAAGGCCGGCGCCGGG
>JBNLGO010000360.1:0-562 GCA_050306095.1 Cyclobacteriaceae bacterium | reverse complement strand
AATCCGCTTGTGGATGAAAATGCCTCAATTACAGAAACCTCCACGACTCCAACAGTGGAAGAGCTCATGAAGAAGATAGAGAAGCTAAACTCCGAGTTGAGCAAGCTCAAGGCAAAGGACAAGAAAGGCAAAAAGAATGCCTCCGCAAGTGATGATGATGATTCCTCATATGAAGAGGAAGCCTCCAACAAAGCAAAGAGAGACAAGAAAAAGCGCGATAAGTCCTCCTATAATGCTGTCTTTTAATTACAATCACATACCTAGCTCTATGGCTCACACCTCCGTGCCCTTGGCAAAGGTCCTTATTTTGATGGAATTTTGATGGAACAAACTATAATCAATGGAAGAATTGCATGAAAAGCTATTTATATTCTATTTCACCCGAGGTATGGCAAGTTGTTTGTGATGGTGTAGATTTTCCGGATGATGATGAGCAACCAACATCGGATCAACTACAAAAGATTCATCGTAATGCTCAAGCAATCTCCATCCTCATCTCATCAACTGGCAAGGAAGAATTCAACTGTGTAGATGGTTTAGGTGTGGCTAAGGATGTTTGGAC
>JBNLGO010000359.1:0-563 GCA_050306095.1 Cyclobacteriaceae bacterium | reverse complement strand
ATATTTGCATACGTTTACATTTGCAATATATTTTAAATTCTATTTTCACCATTGTTTTCTATATGATGAGAAGAACAAAATAAGATCTCACTCGCATATATTTTTTAAAAAATTAAATCAACTTAATTTGATCTATATTTATATATGTTTATATTTGTAATCTATTTTAAATTTTATTTTCACCATTGTGTTCTACGTGATGAGATTAACAAAACAAGATCTCAGTTACATATATTTTGAAGAATTTTAAAATCAACTTAATTTGATCTATTTTTGCATATATTTATATTTGTAACAGATCAAGAGTTATGAGTACGTGAGCTAATGTGTCGTATTATGGGTTACAACCACTCTCTGATCAAAGAGATATACTTAAATTTATTTATTATTTTATGATCATATTTCTTATATATCTTTAAATATTTTTTACTGTTAGTATCATGTAATCATCAAAGAATGTTATTATTTTAAATTTAACTATCTTTTACTTAATTTAAAATTAATATATGAATTTATATAAATATAAAATATTTTAAAATCTCACAGCATCACACGGTGTTATC
>JBNLGO010000358.1:0-566 GCA_050306095.1 Cyclobacteriaceae bacterium | reverse complement strand
GAGTTCAATGGAATTCAAATTCATAATCTGAATTCAAAGTTATGAGTCTGATTAGTGTCGATAAGTTACCTCGGTAAACAATTTTTAAGATTTTATTGGAGCCGAATCAGAGCACACTCCCAAAAGAGAATAGAATTTGTTTTTCATAACTTGTTCTACATGTGTGTAAATTCTCAAAAATTATTTATCTCAGGAAAAAATTGTTTCAAAGCTTCAAACAGAGCTATGCAACACAATTTCCAGACTTGGAGGATTTCTGTAGTTTTCGCTTAACACTTAGCCATTTTGGAAATGCCATAACTTCTTGGATATTGGGAGTTAGCTTGTGCATGTGAACAAGATTGTATTACAATGATTTTAGAACACAATGGAACACTCCTTGTCCAAGTTCGAGCCCAGGTGAAATTGTGACAGTATTTTCAATTTCCCTATGTGTTTAGTTCCAGACTGATTCCAGGTATTTGCTTAGCAGATGACACATTTGAAAATTCAATATCTTCTTCATTTGTGAGATATTGTTTATGCATGTCAGCTTGATGTTAGCTCAAACCTTGTGCATCACCACG
>JBNLGO010000357.1:0-570 GCA_050306095.1 Cyclobacteriaceae bacterium | reverse complement strand
TTCGATGAGGAGTTCTAGGCGAGCGATTACCCCCGGTCGATTGCCTGTGGAGTTATGGAGTCTTTCTACTGCTATGTCTTCAAAAGAGATCGACTTAGTCTTTTGTAAGACATTATTCATTTAATAAATATATTATTGTGACATTGGTTATTCTGTATCCATTTTTTATACGGTATGTGTGTAAACTTGATTCCTGGGCACACATACTATGAGCATTCGGTTTGGCCTTAAAACCGGGTGTGACAGAGTGGTACCAGAGCCGTGTTGACCGTAGGAATGCTAGCCTAGTTAGAAGAGTCATATTTTGAAGGTTATTTACAAACCAAAACTATTTTTACTCAACCCTCTTTGAAATCTCTATTCTACAACTCATCTTTACCCTCTGTCTTATCTTTTTATCAACCATTACTATTTAGATGGCAAATGAAGGAAGGTGGAATTGCAACAACGACGACAACAATGATGTTCAGAACCCACCCTCAACACTTGAGCAATTGTTGATCATTCAGGCTCAACTTCTTCAGACCATGCAACAAATCTTGGTGCAAATGCAAAACATCAACTAACTGT
>JBNLGO010000356.1:0-572 GCA_050306095.1 Cyclobacteriaceae bacterium | reverse complement strand
GGAAAGCCGCTTGTTCCAAAACATGTCCATCTAAAGTTGTCGTGGATCATACAGAAATTTCACTGAGTGGTATTATCTTGCATGTGTCTATGAGTTGAATTTTATTGAACCTAAAATTCTTGGAGACATTTTCAAAACTTCAGACTTTAATCTACATGTCAAAATTGCCGAGCTGCACACTTTCTATCGACCCAGAATGCTCGACATCACTATGATGATTGTCTGGTGCATATAAGTGTTATAAATATTTTCTCATTTCAAGTGTTTCGAATAATATAGTAAGAAATCTAATGACCTGGTGTTCATGTGCAGTTTAATTCACACGTCTGACAAAAGCAAGAGACTTGGGTATGTGAACCCAAATCTTATAAACCAAATAGAATTGAACCCACAAATTGCATGTGTCTATGGGTTGAATTTTATTGAAGCTAAAATTCCTGGAGACATTTTTAACACTTTAGACTTTGAGCTAAATGTCGAACTTGCTGAGCTACACACTACCTATCGTCTCCAAATGCTTGACATCACTATGATGACCGTCTGGTGCATGTAAGTGTTATATTTTTTTTCTC
>JBNLGO010000355.1:0-575 GCA_050306095.1 Cyclobacteriaceae bacterium | reverse complement strand
AGGGTAGGGTCCGGGCGGTGGGCCACGGCAAGGTGGCTGCTAGGCTGGCCTAGGGAGGAGTACGGGCCAAGCCCATGAGGAATAGTGCAGTTTTTTAATTATCTGATTTTTCAAACTGACTCGAATTTGAAATGGTCCAAAAGATGTATTCCCGAACTCAAAAATTTCCAAGTAAAATATAGATGTGAAGGAAATTAACCAAGGAACAACTTTCATTATTGAATTTTTTTCAAAATTCGGGCTAGAATTTGAATTAAAAATCAGGAATGGTTCTAGTTGTTGAATTTGAATGACATTTGATGAATTTGATTGAAACTCTTCAACACTTGGTTAATTCAACCTGGATCTCCGGGTTGGGCTTGAATGGCAATCGACTCATGAAAGGGAGTTTGGAATTCAAATTCGAGGGATTTTCTAACATTTGCTTGAAGATTAAAAATGGAGAAGCTAAATTTGAATTCTTTTTAGTTTACCTAGAATTGATTAACCACAGAGTGAATGCATGATTAAGATGCTATTGACAAAGATTAGGGAGTTTGTAACGCGGGGTGTTACACATGGTTACCCTTAGCCTA
>JBNLGO010000354.1:0-575 GCA_050306095.1 Cyclobacteriaceae bacterium | reverse complement strand
GCTTGTCCATCCTGTGACCCGCCTCTACAGCAAGCACCATGGTGACACTACTCAGAATCAGGATAAAGGTCATCAGACCTACAAAGGCTAAGGGTAGTGATACACCGTGCAGAAATGGAAATGCATCAAATATTTTTTCCGGAATAGGCCAGTATTCCTGTGAGGGGACGAAATCTGCCACAGCGCCTTCATAAGCATTGTGGCTATACCTCAATAACCCATAAGTGATCAAAAGTCCGGAAAAGGTAAAAGCGTCAGACAAGAGGAAAAACCACATCATGAGCTTTCCATAGCTTGCCTTCAAAGGAGACACGCCTCCTCCCCATAGGTTTTTGCCGGATTGTTCTGCTACAGCTGTCGATGCCATAAATGGTATTTTATAAATTAAATAATAAGAATATATACAAATACAACCAAAGTCCTCCCAGGAAATGCCAGTAGGTCATGCACATTTCTATTTGCAGGAGCTTTTTTGAATGCACATTGAGGCGAATAGCTGATCCCAATGTGATCAGTAAGAAAACCAAACCACTAATAAGGTGAACGCCATGTAATCCTGTGAATACATAGATAAA
>JBNLGO010000353.1:0-577 GCA_050306095.1 Cyclobacteriaceae bacterium | reverse complement strand
TTATAAAATTCATAGATCATTCAATAAACCTTAGAAAAATATGAAATAAATTTATTTAGAATAATTAAGAGTATATCTTGGCATGAGACTTGACCCAATTTATAATTATGCAATATTCCTCCGTAGAAAATTTCAAGAAATCAAAACTTGAAGTGTTTCTGTACAAAATTCTATAAATAATTAAATCCCAAAATTTTTCATACATGTGTGCATCATACTTAGTAGCTTGTGCAAAATCTCTCATAATTATTTTATTCTCAGATTATTTGTTATGATTTAATTATTATTCCTACAATAAATAAACTATAGTAAATAAAATATGCATTGGAAAATATTCATTCTTGGTAGGATGCTTACTTATACTGTTTAGGACCTGCATAAAATCAGAGATCATTATTAGAGGTGTAAGTCTTAGATTATTGAATTTCTAAGTTGGTTTAATTTATTAAACACTAAAAAATGCTAGGGGCAAATTAGTAAATGGCTTGTAAGGGTTAAAATGGCTAAGTTGTGCTTGAGCATGTAGCATACCACTCTTTGTACCCCATGCACTGTATTTATGTTAGTGTCTCATACG
>JBNLGO010000352.1:0-577 GCA_050306095.1 Cyclobacteriaceae bacterium | reverse complement strand
GTCACCCAACTCATTAGTGCAAAGTTTATATATCACCATGGAGCACTTCTTGTCCAAAGTGGAGTATGGATGGATTTGGAATAAGGATTTCAATTAGCCTATCTGACCACAATTCTTTCAAATCAGTTTTCCTGGAATCTTTAGATTAATTCAAAATCCGTGGAGATTTAAAAGAAGTTGCCAACATGAAAAGTGTTCCAAATTGGATTTCCTACCTCCATGCAAATTCCTAGATTTTTAGTCCATCTCTAGCTATTTTATTTTATTTTTCTAAAGTCTAAATCAGACTTTGACTTCCAAAATTTTTAATTCAAAATAAATTTTGAATCTGAAACATTTCCTATGTATAAAGTTGTTCCTCTCTTTGAATCCTTCAAAACCATATTTTATTTCAAATTTATAGAGCACAGAAAGGTCCTGTGTGGATCAAATTAAGTTTGAATGAGTTTGAATCAGACTGAAATAAATCAAACTTAATTAAACCCATCGGGTCCCACTGTCGGGTCGGTCCCACCTGACAGCCACCTCTCCCTCGCTCTCTCTCTCTCTTTCTTCAACTTTTTCCATGCTCGCGCAC
>JBNLGO010000351.1:0-577 GCA_050306095.1 Cyclobacteriaceae bacterium | reverse complement strand
TCTCTCCTGCTTAGCCTCTTTTTGAAATCGATCAGATAAAATATGGTGACAAAGATAATATGTTTCCTCAACCTTAGGCACTCGGGCACTCTTTTTGGAGTGTGTTTCCATGCCTTGCCTCAACAAATATTCCTTTTTCATCCAACCCTCTAAAAGCTAAATATGTGGAGCTCATGGGTAAAGACAAAGGATACAACTCAAGTCATGCATATTGCCAAGTTAAAGGATGGTCCAAAAAGAGCTATGAAACTTTCTCAAATGATTTTGGAAAGGGTTTTGAAAATGATATGATGGAGGGGGAGAAAATGGACTCACGTAAAAAGATTTTGAAGTTGAAATATTTTTCTCCTCTCAAAATATTGACTTCCCCATTTTATTTGTAGAGACTCTTTGAGTTTTTCTTTTTCCTTCCTCTTTTTTCAATACTTTTTCTCTCTCTCTTTTTTCAATGCTCCGTCTCTTTAAGGACTTGGAGATTTTGATGATAAACGAGGAGAAAAACACTCTTCAAAAATTTCTTTTCAGATGAAATGGAATGGAATGGCTAAGCTATGATTATGAAAATGGGGGAGTTGTG
>JBNLGO010000350.1:0-579 GCA_050306095.1 Cyclobacteriaceae bacterium | reverse complement strand
CTCTTTTGAGTCCACCATTTCTTCCAAATGGTTATCTATTACTAAGTCTCTGTTTGGATCTATTGATTTTTTTAAAAAAATTAATTTCTATCAATAATTTTTAAAAATTGGTTTCTAAAAAAATTGTATTTTAAACTCGAATAATATGTCTACTCCTATTTTAATTTGCTCATAGAAAAAGGAAGAGGTGGTGACATAAGTTGCAAATAAAATGTAATTAATGAAGGCAACAGGTAATTAGCAAAAATAGTTAGTTTTAGTTAGAGTTGACTAGCTAATGAGTTTTTAAGAAACTGGATTCCAGTTTCTAAAAATTGAGGCAAATTTTATCCCGTTTGGATTCATTGAGTTTTTAAAAATAATTTTTATAAAAATTTAATGGATCCAAACAGAGTCTTAGTATTGCTCTGCTGTGCTCTACTCTACTTTGAATGTAATTATTATTATTGTTTTTGAATGTGGTGTGAAATTTTGTTTGCGCCCACACCAGGAATCTAGGATGGAGGAGGCATGTAGCTACATCTTGCATGAGATCACTCCCAAAAGTGGATGAAGGGAGGGGCATGTATGCTGAAGACG
>JBNLGO010000349.1:0-582 GCA_050306095.1 Cyclobacteriaceae bacterium | reverse complement strand
GGCGTGCGGAGCGACGGCAAGCCGGGGAGCGGTGGCTCAGTCAGAGGAGGAAGATGAACCCGGGTGGGCCAAGCTGGGCCAAAGGTCGGATAACTCGAGCCGGCAAGGAAAAATTCTGGGAAAAAGAAAAAAAATAAATGGGCCGCCAAGGAATTTTGGGCTGGATTACTTTTGGGCTGCGCTGAGAAAAAGAAAAAGATTTTCGGATTTTGATTCAAGGAATAATATTCAAATTTAAATTTTAAATATCTCCAAACTGAATTTGAACTGGATTTTTAAAATAAGATAAAATCAAATCAACTTTTTGGGACCTTTTCAAATCTGAAATTTTCAGAAATTGAATTAAGTAATGAAATTTAAATCAATACTTTATACGAAGATTTTTAAATTGATGAACTAAAACAAGGGTTGGAAATTGGAAACGAAATTTAAATCTTTTCAAAAAGCAAAATCCAACCTAGGGGTCAGAATTAAAAATATGCATGCCATGAAATGCAACCCTATCAATTTATTATTTAGGTGAAATGCATTAGTTGGCAAGTTTTAAATTCTTATGAAAATTAGGGTGTTACAAACCTACCC
>JBNLGO010000348.1:0-586 GCA_050306095.1 Cyclobacteriaceae bacterium | reverse complement strand
ACTGTTAATAACCTTTTCATAAAACAATTATTCTATTTCTACTAAAACATCTCCCTGAAGCACTGAAGTACCTTCTGATACATGGATTTTGCTAACAGTACCATCTTTTTCGGCGAGTATATTATTCTCCATTTTCATGGCTTCCATTATCAATATTACCTGACCTTTCTTTACCTCTTCACCTTCCTTCACTTTCAATTTGAAAATTGTTCCCGGTAAAGGTGCTTCAACCTTGCTCAGACCTGACACTGGTGTTGGCTTACTTTCTTTTGTAGGCACAGGTTTAGACCTAACCAGTTTAGGTGTTTTAGTTGTTTTTACTTGTTCTTCTAATTCCACCTGATAAATGGAACCGTTTACATCAATCTCAGCGATGTTATCTTCAAACGAATTTATATGTACTTCATATTCGTTTCCGCGAATAGTGGACTTAAATTTTTTCATTCTTAAAATCTTCTGTTTAGTCCTCGTGTAACATTGTAAATTTTAGAACTCCAGGGAGAATATCTCTTAGAGATCTTTCTGATGGTGAGCACCGTTTTTTCATCATCATGCAGCTCGCTGAAGTACAGGTACATGGCCGTAC
>JBNLGO010000347.1:0-585 GCA_050306095.1 Cyclobacteriaceae bacterium | reverse complement strand
CTAACGGCCCTCCTCCCAGGATCCTAGTTTGCTGTTATTTGCTTTGGAAGGGTAGTCTTTTTTCTAGTTCACAGGCGCGATTGTATTTGAGATGTAATGGGGTGACTCTTGTATTGAGGCTCTTTTTCCCCATTTTTATTCTTCTTAATATAATGAAGCCCAGCTCTCCAGCGTTTTTGAGAAAAAAAGAGTCAAGAAACCATATTTTAGAAGCCAGTGTCAAGCAAAACCATGGTTTAGAAAAAAGAGGCCAGAAGTGGAGCCTTTGAAACTGCGAAATTGTTGCACTTATAGCAATACCATCTATCCGGCACGGATACGGATACGTGTATCGGTATCCGGCGGATACGGATACGTCGATACATCATTTTCTCAAACAATCCGATACGTGGATACGTTTGAATATTTTTTTAAAAAATAATACAGTGCATACGAGATATAAAATAAAAGAAAACAAACAACAATATTCTATGAGAACCCATTTTAAAGGATTTAAGCATGATCCATAAGGCCATAAAAAGTAAGTAAAAAAGTAAATCAGACCATTTCTTTTAGAACTAGATGTAAACAGTTATTAATCTCAAA
>JBNLGO010000346.1:0-588 GCA_050306095.1 Cyclobacteriaceae bacterium | reverse complement strand
AAGGTGCCTTCTTTGCGAGATATTACAATCGCAAATGTATTTTTTGAGAATTCAACCAGGACAAGGATATCCTTTGAGCTGGCAGAAAAAAGGTTATCTGCTGATACGATTAACTTTTCTTCTTCACAGAGCTCTGTGAAAAAAGGTGAAACACTACTGGATATGATCAACAATATATTGGCGATGAAAGTCGATATGATTGTAATAAGACATTCCAGTCCTGGGGCTCCTCATTTTTTAGCAAAACATATCGATGCAAACATAATCAATGCGGGTGATGGAACACACGAACATCCTACGCAGGCATTGCTGGATGGTTTTTCAATAAGAGAGCGATATAAAAGTTTCGAAGGACTGAAAGTGGCCATAATTGGAGATATTTTACATTCGAGGGTGGCACTATCCAATATTTTTGCGCTTCAGAAACTGGGTGCTGAAGTAATGGTGTGTGGCCCAAATACCCTTCTGCCAAAGTTTATTGGAGCGCTTGGAGTTAAGGTTGAGCTTGATGTTATGAAGGCTTTGCGATGGTGTGATGTGGCTAATGTGTTACGAATTCAATTAGAACGCCAGCAAATAAAATATTTT
>JBNLGO010000345.1:0-588 GCA_050306095.1 Cyclobacteriaceae bacterium | reverse complement strand
CCGGTGGAACTTTATCTAAGGCAAGTATTGTGCTTAAGGAAGAAGGAGCTAAAACCGTCAGGGCCATTGCCACCCATCCGATACTATCTGGTAATGCCTATGAAAATATTGAAAATTCAGCCCTTGAGGAGCTGGTAGTAACTGACACAATCCCACTTTACAGAGAGAGTAGCAAAATTAAAGTATTAAGCGTAGCAAATCTATTTGCAAAAGGTATAAGAAAGACTCATAACAATGAGTCAATCAGTTCATTATTTATTCATTAAAACAATTTAAAAAATGCGTACAGTAGAGATTATAGGGTATAAAAGAGCAAATCTCGGTAAAGCAGATGCCAAAAGGCTGAGAGCTGAAAGTAACGTGCCATGTGTATTATATGGCGGTGAAGAGCAAATTCATTTTTATTCTCCAATGATCCTTTTCAGGGAATTGGTTTACACTCCTGAAGCAGCTTTTGTAAAGCTGAATATTGAAGGAGATGAATATTCTGCGATCTTACAAGATATTCAATTTCATCCTGTTAGTGAAATTATTCTTCATGCTGATTTTCTATTACTACATGATGATAAGCCTATAAAAATGGATATT
>JBNLGO010000344.1:0-590 GCA_050306095.1 Cyclobacteriaceae bacterium | reverse complement strand
GGTCCGTCAATTGCAATGTCGTCATCATTACTTAGAGGGTATCATGTGTATATGAACATTTTGTGTATATACCATACAAATGAACTAATTAAATTTAAAAATATTCACACACATTCTTTCAATTCTACTTCATCTATGTAAAAAAATTCAAGCTCAAGATCTTAGTAAGGAAGGAACAATAAAAAAGACAAAAATTTTAACAGATCTAAACTCATAAATATGTTAGAAATTTCTCTTTTTTATTATATCTAAACTATAATGAGTTTGAACTTAAAATTTTACACAGAAATGAAATAGTATCAAAAGAATATGTGTATTTTTTATGAACTTTGTTAGTTCGTTTACACAACGATTGCACATAAATTTTCTTTACAATGGATAAGTTCTCTTTCAAGTCTTCAAACTTTTCGACAGAAGCTAATAAGTACTTCCTCATTCCTATGAAAAATGTTGACTTTTAGACATCATATTTGGTCATTCATCTTATCCAAAATATTTTAAAAATAAATAAGTCATACTTAAAGCATATCTAACGATAAAACAAACCATAATAAAATAAATAATATTTTTATAAATACTTTAAATAAGAT
>JBNLGO010000343.1:0-595 GCA_050306095.1 Cyclobacteriaceae bacterium | reverse complement strand
ATTGACTTGAGTTATATATATGAAACTTTAAGAGAGATGTGTCCAATTGTGAATCATGTATGGACATTCTTTATTAAAACTATCTAATTTTTTTGTGGCAATATTATGGAAAAATATATGTTTTCATATCATTTTGTAATAAATTTTGACCAAATTTTGATATTATTGTTATTATTATGTGGTAATTTGGAGAAAGAAAGTTTGAATTGTCCCTAGAAGGCAGTTCAATTTTTCATCTATCTCTAGGAAATGGACTACAATGGGACATATGAGTATAGTTATTATTTTTTTGCCATTTTCATATCTTATTATATGCACATACAGTTCAATATCGAATTAATTTTCATCAAAAATAATTTCAATCTTCTATAGTACAACAAATCCATAGTATATTACATATAAAAAATAATTTGTTGCATATAATATAATTATTTGTACGTGCTACTTCATAATGACGCTATAGATATACAAATCACATTACCAATGGGCTAAAGTTGGTAGCCACCCATCGCTACGATGATTCTTAGTAGCAACGAACCTATTGACGTCACCAATACTCGTTGCTATTGTGGTTCCCCTATAAATAAATCGTTAT
>JBNLGO010000342.1:0-596 GCA_050306095.1 Cyclobacteriaceae bacterium | reverse complement strand
AATTAGAGCAAAACACTGTATTCCTAATTATGACTGCCATGTGCAGAAACATTTACAGCTACATTATCAATAAGTTTGCTTCTATTTATCAAGGTTTATCGCCACTATTCAGAATTAAAAAATTCATTTTTAGATTTATTTGCAGACCCGCCAAATGGATTAAAAGATCAAGAACATGGCACCTTCGCGTTTATGGTGACCTAGCTATCAAAACATGATCCTATTCAAACATTACGTACATGTGAAAATTTAAACAACCAATAAAATTGGAGGTTATTCTATTGCCTCAAAACTATTATCATACTACTTGAAAAGGCAAAATTGATCTTGAATTTAATAAAAAGGAAAATTTTAATAAGTAAGAATGAATATTAAGATAAAACAACTTGAATCAAGTAATAGTTGAACTATCTTCTATTCGTTTTATTAAGACATGCGGATTTAAGGTACAAAAGCGCGCGAGTGGGGTTAGAATCTATAGAAATAACAAATACAACTTCGGTTAATAGTTACTGCTCAATCTCGCTTACTTCTGATAATCCCAGCAGATTTTTAGTTTATTGTTCCGCCCACACGCATATGTTAAGCTTGTGAAA
>JBNLGO010000341.1:0-597 GCA_050306095.1 Cyclobacteriaceae bacterium | reverse complement strand
ACGTAGGCATTATTTGTGGGTGGCCGAACTTCAGGAACAAATCTTGTATCTATTGTGCTTTCTCCTTTCGATTTATTTATCGTTCTTACTCAAGATTGTTCTTGCTTAGAGTTTGACCTAACCCTAGGTTTGATTCCTAGAGTTTAGGTTGCTTCTAGTTGATGATATTATATTTTGTTCTACTAACAAATCCTTCTATAATTAGTTTAGAAAAATAATGACGGATAGGTTTGAGACGTCCATGATGGGGGTTCCCACATTTTTTCTTGAATTTCAAATCAAGCAAGCTAAAGAGGGAACCTTCATTAGCTAAACGAAGTATACTCATGACATACTCAAAAAATTTGGCATGGACAAAGCAAAGCCAATCAAGACGTCCATGGACACTAATGATCATCTTGATCTTAACTTGGGTGGCACATCGGTTGATCAAAAAGTATATCGCTTCATGATTGGATTTTTACTTTATCTTTGTGCATCTAGCCTGATATCATGCTTAGTGTGTGTATGTGTGCAAGATTCCAAGCCGCACCCAAAGATTGTTATTTAAGGGTGGTCAAGAGAATCATGAGGTATCTACTTCTCACACCTAACCTA
>JBNLGO010000340.1:0-603 GCA_050306095.1 Cyclobacteriaceae bacterium | reverse complement strand
TATACGTGAAGTTTTGTCCTTTTCTCCTATTGCTAAAATTCAACCACTTCTTATGCTATTTATGTATATTATAATTTTACCTTTTGAACACTTTTTAAACAAGCTGTTGGGTAGGTGGATTTGAAAGCGAAACATACCGTGCTCTATTTGGAAAGTCTCATATCATGGTAACACCTGTATTATATTTACTAGTTGTTAACCTAAAGTATTTGCTAAGAATATTCTAGTAAGATGTGCAAAAATATTGTTTAATATGACATGTGACACATAAATATGCACAAAGATGTGCATATATATTATTTCACAAAATATTTTTTAACTTTAAAAGATTTTTGATGATTCGGTTATCTAAATATATTTTTATTTACTTGTTGGATTTTGTTAATGTGGTTGGTTTCTTAGTCAGTTTTCTACTTGAAGACTTAAAAATGAAGAAACATTCCTAAATTTTGCATGTCTAAAAGTATCTTATTTCTAAAGCAAATGAAGTCAATTTAAAATTTATTCAAAAGCTATGCAAGTGGCGTTAGTTTTGTTCATCTCGTTAAATAGAACACAATGATAAAGATGGAATTTAAAATAGATTTCATATAAGTAAGATAA
>JBNLGO010000339.1:0-606 GCA_050306095.1 Cyclobacteriaceae bacterium | reverse complement strand
CGAGGAGCACGGGTTTTTTGATTGAGCCTTAAAACCAAGGTCGACAGTTTGTGAGTGGTTTGGCCTCAACACCACTCGGACGTTTTTTGCCGGTTTGGCCTCAAAACCGGTGACTCGGGTTTCCCGGTTTGGGCCTCAAAACTGGCAACTACGGTTTGGTGATTTAGACATCAAAATCACCACAATGGTTTCTTGGTTTGGGCCTCAAAACCAAGTGGGAGGAGGTTTGTCAGTTTGCGCATCAAAACCACTGAGCGGATGAAGACGGTGTGAGGATACGCATCGACATCGGGTGGCTTGCTTCGTCGTGAAGCAAGTTGGGCTAGGGTTTTCCAGTTTTGCCTTAAAACTAGCGAAGGAGCGATGACGGGTAGTGCACGTGGCATCATCGCAGAGGTCACGTGGAAGTGAAGCCGAAGACGGGCAGGTCAATGCGACGGACTTCATCGGACTCTTGTTTCCCAACTTTGCCATTTTTGTAGTATTAGGCCATATGGGCATTATAGTCTTTTGGTTGGGACTATTAATAGGATCAAGGGGGTTGGGGCTGATTGCCACATCTCCTATTTTTATTTTGCATTTCTTAGATTAGAAACAGTGAGCCAA
>JBNLGO010000338.1:0-606 GCA_050306095.1 Cyclobacteriaceae bacterium | reverse complement strand
GCGCTCATCGTGGCGGCGAGGAGCAGCAACAGCAGAGCGAAGAGAGAAACCCTAGGGAGAGAAGACTGGATGGGAGATAGTGTGTGCCTTTGTTTGGGTGGGACCGTATCCATATAAATTAACAAAGTTAATAAAAATTTAAAAAAATTCATGCATATTATTTACATCTTATATCTTCTTTATATAAAATTTTAACATCAAATTTCTAATAATAAATGAGTAGTAAAAAAGATAAAATTTCTAATAGATCTAGAGCTAGAAATCTGTCAGAAATTTCTCTTTTTTGTTACAGATAAGTATAATGAGTCTAACCTTGAAATTTTGTAAATAGATGACATAGGATGAAAAGAATATGTGTGAATTTTTTTAGATTTTTTTATAAACTTTGTTAGTTTGTTTGGACAGAAACTCGTTTGCACATGATATGTTCTCTGCATATAATGTCCTCAAAACATTTAACAATGAAGGTGATAAATGTCACTCCAGAATTATTTGATTTTGGAAAATCACGTCATTTGATTTTGAGCTCAGTGTTTCCCCAACTATACTTGAATCACGTCATTATTTGGTTTGCTAGGCGGGCCTGTATGTAGTACTTTCGAGCGT
>JBNLGO010000337.1:0-611 GCA_050306095.1 Cyclobacteriaceae bacterium | reverse complement strand
CCGCTGTACTCGGGCCCGTAGCGCCATCATCCTCCCCGAGCCCGTGACGTCTAGAGCCCACGACATCGTTGAACCCCATCCCTGAGCCCACAATGCTGTCGTCCTCCCCAAGCCCACAAGGCTACATTGTATATTTTTCTTTGTCATTTTGGGCCTACAAATCCTGATTTTGATATGCTACATTGTCACATTACTTTGATATGCTACATTGCTTTTGTTCTGCTGCATTGCTTTGATGTGCTACATTGCCACATTGGGGCATTGTTCCAGTAAATGAGAAAGAAGCTTTATGCAAATTGATCAAGGCACATTATGTCTTTCCTTCTAAACATGAAGAACGTGGCAAAAGGGCTACCATTCTTACCATAGGGAGGGCCCTTCGAAGGTTCAGACATGCACTCAACAAGTTCTATGTTCAACCTGGTGTTTCACCGTTCAATCGGTTTGGGTTCATCACACCAAACGAATGGAAAACCTTCCAACAATTGCATACAACTCCAGAAACCATGGTGCGCAGCAATAGAATGAAAGAGCTAATTAGGAAGAATAAATTCAAGCATAGACTAGGACCTGGTGGGTACAAGACTGCAATACCACTCTAGACAAAGAAG
>JBNLGO010000336.1:0-615 GCA_050306095.1 Cyclobacteriaceae bacterium | reverse complement strand
TGTTACAGCAGTTTGCAAGTTATGATATTTTAAGTTGGGTAACTTGCTGTCTATGTTTAGAACACAGATTCCTCTTGTGGGCTCGATTAAAAATAGTAAATGGCAAAATTTGTTTATCTTTTAAATACAAGAGTTGTGGCTTGTTCAATCTAGATGTTTTTAGAATATTTGTTTGATATCATTGCTATTGTGGAATTAAAGTTATGAAAATGAGAAGCAATAGCGCTGCTGCTGTTTGTTGGCGTGGATTGTTTTTGCCGGTCGTCGGGTTGGAGCGTAGGATCATTTTACTTGTTGATTGTTTCATGTGTATGGTTGTTTTGGTGCTGAGAATTACTTATGGTCAGGTGGTGCTCCTTCAGACCGTGCTTAACTTTGTGGCTTGACAATTGGAGAAGGCAAGTAAATATAGCGTCGTGGTCTACACGCTTTCACTTGTTATTTGAATTACCTCCACTTAATTTCAGAATTCACATGAGCCAAATAACCTGATAAATGAAGTTTATTTTACTTATCTTGGAGTATACTTTATCATCTATTGTGATATTTCTTTTTATATTGAAGTTTAAAGTATATGAAGTTCATGCATTACAATATTGCATTTTTACACCCTCC
>JBNLGO010000335.1:0-615 GCA_050306095.1 Cyclobacteriaceae bacterium | reverse complement strand
GATACCGGAATAGCGAGGGTGGGGATTAAAGTAGCTCTCCAATCCTGGATAAAGACAAACACCACTAGTATCACCAGCATCAGTGCAATGATAAGTGTTACAATGATATCGCGGATACCAGCAGTAATAGGTTTAGTGGAATCGATGGATACATCATATTTAATGCTTTCCGGGAAGCTGGTTTTCATTTGCTCCATTTCAGAAATAATATTCTGAGCAAGTTCCACCGCATTTGATCCAGGGGCCTGGTAAAGCGCAATAATAGCACATGTTTCCTTATTCAATCTTGGAATCATATTGTAGGTTTCAACGCCAAGATTAACAGTAGCAACATCACCGATTTTTACCTGGGATCCGTCTGACATGGTTCTGATGACGATATCCTCAAATGCTTCCGGGCTATTAAATCTTTCTGGCAATCGGACAGTATAGGTGAATTCTGTACCTGGAGGTGCAGGTTCTGCCCCAAATTTTCCTCCCGGAACGATAACATTTTGTTCGTTGATAGCCTGCAGAATTTCCGGTACCGTTATGCCCATTTTGGCCAACCTGTCTGGTTTCACCCAGATACGCATAGAATAGTTAGCTGCACCCATCACATCCACACGACCAATT
>JBNLGO010000334.1:0-617 GCA_050306095.1 Cyclobacteriaceae bacterium | reverse complement strand
TATATTTGATATCTAAATTTATTTTTATTGTACTATTCCTATTTTCATATTTCAATTTTTATGTTGCTTGTATTTGTAGTGGAATTATGGTAGTTTATAAACTTATATTTCAATATTTTAGATTATTTTATGTAATAACAATAGTGAGTAATTTTTAAAAACATGTAAAAATTTTTTCAAGTCTAACTTTTTTCATAATGATGGAGTTTTATAATTTATAAAAAGAAATTAAAATTTAAAAATTTAATTTAAAATACACATGGAGGAATATTTTGTCTAATTTTATTAAAAATTATAATAGCAGCGGTAGGTAGTTTAAAATTATGTGGAGGGGTATTTTAGTCTAGTTTTTTTTTATAATGGTAGTAGTGAATATTTTTCTTTCTTTTTTCTCTGATTAATATGAGAATTTCTTAAAATTTATAATGGCAATGGTGGGTAATTTATAATTATGTGGAGGGTTATTTTAGTCTAATTTTTCATAATGGTAATTATGGGTAATTTTTCTTTCTTTTTTCTCCTATTAATGTGTGAATTTCTAGATTTTTTTTAGAGAACGTGAGAGCTCCATATATTAGCCAGATATATATATAATAGATGCCCAATGAGAAATGTAC
>JBNLGO010000333.1:0-621 GCA_050306095.1 Cyclobacteriaceae bacterium | reverse complement strand
GTAACGGCGGGGCATATTGTTGACCTACTCCCAGTAGATATGTCCTTAGGGTAGGTCTTAGGATAATGACTTGGGACATTCCTAGCTCCTTCCTCCATGTAATCTCAATATCATGAATGGAAACTATCATTGTCAAATTGTATTATGTCATGCGTGAGTTCTTGACTCGTCTTATCATAAATTTATCCTTATGAATTATTTCCTTCATGTAATCTTATTATCATGAATGCAAACTACTATTGTCCAACTAAATTCTCTTATGCATGAGTTCTTGACTCGTCTTACCATGAACTATCCTTTCATTATTCATTTGTTCCAACCAACATAATATTGGAACCCGGAGGTGGTATCGTTCGACTGATCTCCATTTTGTGCGAGTTATTTACCCATCTTACCATGATTCAGAGTCATGCTAGATCAATGTTTTAGACCTTATTCAGTTTGTCGATAAGGGTTTTTCCCTCATACTAGCCCGGACTTAGTGCCTACTTAACCTCATGGGCCTACGCATTCAAACCCTTTGTGTAAGAGAGTCTCACTCACCAGCCTGCTTGGGTAGTCTGAATTTTCACCAAGTGGTTCCCAACCTAGTGTTCAAGAATGTGGGCATCGTGTGCCGAG
>JBNLGO010000332.1:0-621 GCA_050306095.1 Cyclobacteriaceae bacterium | reverse complement strand
ATTTTTTACCACCTAAAACCCTTTCTCTATGTCGTATTCTGTTGCGCTGGACAGCACCAGCACAAAATACCTGTGCCCGGGCTGCGGCCATAAAACCTTTGTGGCTTACTGTTTTTCATCCTCCGGCAAGCCGGTCGATGAGAAGCAGTTTGGCCGCTGCGACCGCCAGAACAATTGCGGCCACCACACCCATCCGGGCAAGGCCGCCCAAGATACCGAAGACCAGGAGCCAACGGCCCTCGAACCAGCGACCACCTGCACCGATAGTTATCGGGGGAGTCAGGTGCTCTAATTCGAAAATTTCATTTTCAATTTCAAAACCATTTCAGGATATGATTTCAGATTTTTAATATAGGTTGAACTTTTCATTTTTTTGATATGCAATTCGATATTCCTGGCTTGGCTGTATGAATCACATTCAATAGAGAGGAATAACTCCCAGTCACTAGCTTTAGCTGTGAACCGATGGTTTCCATAAGAACCTTGATTGTGTTTTTCGACCCTTTGTTCGAGTCCATTTTGAGTAATACCTGTATAGAATCGATTAAGTTTTTTGCTGAAAAGAATGTAACAGTAGCACATGTTTTTATGAATTGCTACAAAATAAAAAAGCTTCGTGTA
>JBNLGO010000331.1:0-624 GCA_050306095.1 Cyclobacteriaceae bacterium | reverse complement strand
ACCGGACAGATCATGCAATTTCAAGTCAATAAACCCTTGAATCTAAATATCCCTAATTCATCAGTTAGCACATCAACTAATCTAAGACCAGGTGATCCGATAATAGATTTGGTACCGGAAAATGAAGGTAGTCCAAGGCAACTTGTCCTTTTTGAGGGAAAAGATGAGTTTGGCAGACTCCAACCGATGCTGGGAACAATGATTGACGGTTCACTTACCTGGAATGACGCAATAACTGAAAACCCATCTAATGGATCTACAGAATTATGGGAAGTGTATAATTCTACCGGTGATGCACATCCTATACATTTGCATTTGGTAAAATTCCAAATTCTAAATAGGCAGGAATTTACAGCATACGAAGATGAGGTATTGGAAATTGAAGATAACATAAGTCCAAAACCCCAACTACAACATAATGGCTCATATGGAACAGGCGGTTATTTCCACCTGGACCCATTCAATAATTTTGCAGGTCCAACGATAGATCCGGCACCTTATGAAAGGGGATGGAAAGATACATTTATTGTGCCTCCCGGACACGTAGGACGAATAGTAGCCTCATTTGACAGATTGGGACGCTATGTATGGCATTGTCATATCTTATCTCACGAAGATCATGAG
>JBNLGO010000330.1:0-625 GCA_050306095.1 Cyclobacteriaceae bacterium | reverse complement strand
TTACATAATTGCGATAGATCACGTGGAGTAAGGACGCGCGGAGCCACCGGAGCCAGCACCAGTCGAGGGCGTTGACTACGAGCAAGACCAAGGCAAGCCCCAGTGCATCTAACCACAATTCTTGAATTTATTTTTATTGTTCTTCTGTCTTATTTATGATTCTTGGATGTGCATTAGGTTATAGGAGTTGAATTGATACCCTAGTTGCATTAGGATTACTTTCCATTCTTTCCTTGTGAATCCTATTGCTGGAGATAGGTCGTTAGCTATGACTAGGCATAGATGTAGGCCATGGTAGATGGCCGAGTGCTCAGAAGACCACGTGGCGGTCATAAGTTCTTTGAACTCAACACTTTGGTTTAGTTGATAGAACTTGGTTAAACTGGAGACCGGGCAGGGCCCTTAGGTGGAAAGGGGTGATAGCTGGTTAGGAAGGTCGAAGAGTGGTATGTGGAAAGCCGGCACCTCCAAGATTGTAGTCCCCGCCTGTGTCGGTTAAGGACTGCATCATTTTGGCCCTGATAGCAAGCTTTGAGTTGGATACTGACCACGTGTCGGGTTTTATGGGTCTCGCTAAGACGAGTAGCTTTTCTCTCTACTTTGTCGAACCGCACCTCTCTGCTTC
>JBNLGO010000329.1:0-627 GCA_050306095.1 Cyclobacteriaceae bacterium | reverse complement strand
AGTGCAATTGTGAAGTAAATGGAACTATGTGATCAACATGCATAGTCAACCAATAAATATTTTCATATTAAAGAATCTATCTCAAGTCAAGCAAGAAACACATATGAACAAGAAGATGATGAATATTAACTTGGTTCAATACTTGTGGCTTAATCTTAACCAAGAAAGAATTGATCATGTGCTACTTGCAAGTATTAGATATCTATGAAAGTAACTTTATCATAAGAAGATATTTTTCAAGAACGAGTCTATGGAAGATATGAAGTATTGTGTGAGACAAGATGATAGTTGAAAAAGAATTAATAAGGACTTGACCATGATGGATCATGCACCGGAGAAGAGCAAGTGGGAGTCTTGACATCGAGGAACCGTATGTGATACAGAAGGGCAAGTGGATGTTCAATCTGAGAAATCAAGCTATCCATGAAGAGTCACATATCACTAAGTGTCAATCTCTATTGAATTAAGACATGAAGTGACTTGGAGATCAAATATAGAAAATTGATTATACGATGTGAAGTGCTCCAAGTCACAACCTCTAGAGAGTCAATGCCAAAGCAAGATCAAATGTGGCAACCCTCATGAAGTCAAAAAGAAATGAAGTGGCAACAATCAATATTATGCAAG
>JBNLGO010000328.1:0-632 GCA_050306095.1 Cyclobacteriaceae bacterium | reverse complement strand
AACTCGGCCTATGTCCTAAATCTGACCCAACGCGCCTCTCTTATATCACGGCCAGTGTTAACAAATTCGGAGCATTTTGACAAAATTCATTGAAATTCGACGAATTCAATCCAGTCCGAATTCAAATTTCCAAAAAAAATCAGGAAAAATATGTAAACAACTAGATGAAATTCTAAGATTACAGGTGAAATTTTTTTATGCATCGTTTGGTTGGTTAAAATTTAAATTTCATCAAATTTGTACAAATGGGCATCAAATTTTGATTTTTTAAAATTCACAAAATATAAGAAACAAATATGATAAAAAACTAGAGTGAATTTGAAGAACTTTGGTGAAAAGATTATTCCAAATTTCTAATATTTGCATAGTTAAAGTTTAATTTTTTTTCAAACTTCAATAACCTCTACTATTCCACCGAATTTTGGATGAATCAGACCGAATTTCGGCCAATTCGGTCCGATTAATCGGTAAATTCGGCCGATTTTTAGTTTTTTGAATTTTTACTGTGCAAAACTTCCTCCAATTGGAATTTGGACGAATTATACCGAATTTTGCCAAATTTTATCGAATTTTACGAAATTCGACGGGATGGGTCCGATTTTTTTGTTCCGATCGAATTTTCAAACCCTGAG
>JBNLGO010000327.1:0-637 GCA_050306095.1 Cyclobacteriaceae bacterium | reverse complement strand
CTCGATGCCTTAACTTATGCCGGCAATATTGAAACCCTGGTAGACGTAGATTGTAAGTTAAATCATCATTTTGTTCTGGGGTCGATTGGTGACCAGAGTCTGGTGGATTATCTGCTGGCACGTTACCAACCGGATGCCATCGTAAATTTTGCCGCAGAAAGTCATGTTGATCGCTCTATTGATGATCCAGGCGCTTTTATTCAGACAAATGTGGTTGGCACTCATAGTTTACTAGAGTGCAGTCGAAAGTATTGGAATCAATTGCAAGGTGATGCAAAACAGAATTTTCGTTTCTTGCATGTTTCTACAGATGAGGTTTATGGTTCTTTAGGTGCGGAAGGTAAGTTCACGGAAACAACGCCATATCAGCCGAATTCCCCTTATTCAGCATCAAAAGCGGCATCCGATCATCTGGTAAGAGCATATCATCATACCTACGGAATGCCTGTATTGACTACAAACTGTTCCAATAATTACGGGCCTTATCAGTTCCCTGAAAAACTGATTCCGTTAATGATTGTCAATGCATTGGCTGGAAAACCCTTGCCGGTTTATGGTAAGGGACTTAATGTGCGTGATTGGTTATATGTTGAAGATCATTGCAGTGCAATTCAGACGGTGTTGGCTAAAGGTGTCA
>JBNLGO010000326.1:0-639 GCA_050306095.1 Cyclobacteriaceae bacterium | reverse complement strand
GTATCTAGTTTTCCCCTGCAGGGTGTATATCGATTCAAATCACCGCGACTCTCGGATATGAGTAACCGCTTGTTCGTGATAGTCTTCACGTAGTTAATTAATGACATAATATTTGTTAATGAATTAATGGATTGCTTTACATTAATACTTGTATTGCTACTCTTATTTGGCTTAGTTCAGGTTTACCTTGCTTAAAATTTAGTTAACTTAGCTTATAGGTTAAAGCTTAATGATCTTAGACTAGTTGGTAAAACTTGAAAGTAAGGATCCACTCTTAGCGTGGGTTTGGCATAGTATAGAGCTTATCCCATTCAGCCTTGCATACTAGGAGTCGGCTGTTTATGGCCATGTTGACGGGTCAGTCTTGCTGAGCTTTAGTTGCTCAGGCTTTGCCTTGATATTGTTTTGTAGGTGTGTCTCTCTCTCCCTATCGGCATGAGCCATTCTTGAGGTCGGCATCTCTAGGGCAAGGTGCCGTTCTCGATTGATAAGTGTTTCGCTTCCGTAAAAATATTTTTATTCTCTATCTTCTGCTTAAAACTCTGTAATTGAATTTGAAACTCCAAATTTATAATAAAGTTTACTTTCAGAGCATTTCATATGTTTAAATCATGTATGTGGCGTATTATGCGTCATTAC
>JBNLGO010000325.1:0-640 GCA_050306095.1 Cyclobacteriaceae bacterium | reverse complement strand
CTTTGGCTTGTAGGCTCATCATGAGCTCCTTGACCCGTATAAAATAGAAGACCATTAGAATCACTTTAATGCTCATGTTATTAAATTTTTAGTGTTGTTCATAATAGTAAAAGTATAGCAAATAAACGGAAAAATCATTAAACACTTTTGTACAGTAGTTGAACCACCTTATCTGTTGTTTTGCATGCTTGCATTATGCTAGTTCTAGTCCCTTAATGCTCTCGCATTGTCTAATGATCATCATATGCATACGCTAGATCTCGATCGTATGGAGCTAGAGTTGGAGCTCTAAAGCATCAAGTCCGTGAGGTGTTGGTGGTCCACAAGCAACAAGTTGCATAGATACTAACTTGGCTTTGGATTAAGGCAAGCCTCGGTGTATCACACCCAATCCTTAACTTTTACTTTTTAATTAATGTCCTTATGTTAAGAATGACTGTGCATTAGGTTGGTAGGAGTTGATTGGAACCGAAGTTACATTATGAATACCTTCTGAATTACCATTGATGATTTTGCTAGTGTTTGGATGACATTAGCAATTGCTAGGCGTAGATATAGACTTCAGTAGATGCCGAGTGGTCAAAAGATCACGGGTCGACGATAGGTGTTTCACACCATTTTCACTTGAGGCTATGTTGAG
>JBNLGO010000324.1:0-645 GCA_050306095.1 Cyclobacteriaceae bacterium | reverse complement strand
AGTTACACAAGAAGAAGTAATTAAATGAAAAAGAAGAATTAGAGTTGATCATCTATGTCTCATGTCAATTGACACCTTAAATATATTTTAAGACATGAAGACATATTCATCTACATCAACATTGCAAAGAATTATCAACGTAAGCTCATTGAAGACACAAAGAGTTGTGTGGATCATGATGGTGATTGAAGAAAGATCAATAAGGGCTTGGTCACGATGAACCATACATCAGAGAAGAGCAAGCGGGGGTCTTGGCGTCGAGGTACCGGATGTGATGGAGAAGGGCAAGTGGATGTTTGAATCCGAGGTATCAAATTAGCCATGGAGAGTCGCATAGCTCTAAGTGTCAATCTCTATTGAATCATAAAGAAAAGGTGACACGGATAAAAAGTAAAATCTTGATCATATAATGTGAAGATCCATTGTTACTGGCTCAAGGCAAAGTTGCTCAAGTCAAGATTATGTTGATACCCTCAAGCTTAGACAAAGATGAAAACGACACAAAGAAGAATCAAGTTGACAAGCTCAAGTTTATTGTTATATGTTTTATTTCTCTCTTGAGTATAGGTTGTCATACCATAAAGAGGGAAGTAACATGGTGATCTTGACAAAACCAAAGTGCTCAAAACCCAAAGAGATTCCATG
>JBNLGO010000323.1:0-649 GCA_050306095.1 Cyclobacteriaceae bacterium | reverse complement strand
TGGCAAATGGGGAGGTTCTGTTTTCATTAGGGCACTCGTCATACCTCAATCAGAACTTTGGAGGAGTTCAGCATCCCAAGCAAATACAAAATTAAAATGTAGTAATCCCCAGACATGTGTAGTTGGAAAGCGGGAAGATGTTCCGGCCAGCCCGCCTGCAAGTCAGTGGTCCCTTACTTTTAAAGTGTTCAATTTGGTTAATACACCTGCATGCTATTATAAAGGCCTCAATGCCTGGCCTCCCCCTCTCACAACGTCATTGCAAGACCTAAAATTTTGGTTCCAAAATTCACAAAATTGGATGATGGAAAAAGTATGTCCAAGCCAGGAGAAAGAAGTAGTCGTACTTCATCCGCTCACTGCCTGCGCGTCTGCTTTGCGAGCAGTGATCGGATGAATAATTGGATATGAGGAAAAACCAATTATCAATTAATTTTAATAGTTAGAGATTAATAAAAGATACGTCATTGCGAAAAATTCTTGACCGTATGACATCAACTAAGAATGGATATTCGGCCCTTCAAGAATTTTGTGGCAATCTGGTAATTGATTTGTAGGGCTTTCAAGCATTCAACGGCTGGCATAAGTTCATTGCGATGCGTTCTGAATGATGGTAAATGGGGAGGTTCAGTTTTCAATAGGGCACTCG
>JBNLGO010000322.1:0-659 GCA_050306095.1 Cyclobacteriaceae bacterium | reverse complement strand
CTTATCGCTGCGCCCTTCGAAAGGTTCACCGCATTCAAGACATTTTTTATTCATAGAGTAAATGTAGTCTTTTTTTATTCGTTTGCAAACGATTACAAACGCATACAAACGTATGTTACTCGTAAGTAATTGAATATTAAACGAATCGAACATTCCATATCTGCCAATTTTGAATCGATGATTAACAAAAACGAAATTATTTTTAACCAATAAATTTTAATATTATGAACAATTTAAGAAACAAAGTAAGTCTGATTGGAAATCTTGGTACTGATCCTGAAGTAAAAGTATTTGACTCCGGAAAGAAAAAAGTTAGAATGTCACTGGCAACTTCGGATAGCTATAAAAATACCAGCGGAGAAAAGGTAGAACAAACTCAATGGCATAACCTTATTTTATGGGGGAAAGTCGCTGAAGTCGCTGAAAAATATTTACAGAAAGGCAGCGAACTGGCTGTTGAAGGAAAGCTTACCTACAGATCATATGAAGATAAAGATGGTGAAAAGAAATATATCACTGAGATAGTAGTGAATGAGCTGATCATGCTTGGTAAAAAATAAAGGACTACATAATAAAAAATTCACTTTATAGTTTAGTAACCGTATAGATTTTAAGGCCAAAAGAAAAAAAGCTTTTGGCCTTTTTGTTTTATTTAAAAA
>JBNLGO010000321.1:0-661 GCA_050306095.1 Cyclobacteriaceae bacterium | reverse complement strand
AAACCCGACATGTGAATAACTACCCAGCAACATGATTTTAAAAGCAATGTGAATACTGTTATATCAAACCGTCGACATCTAGGCAAGACATTCCCTAATATTTTTGCTTAAGATACAAAATTGCAAAGTTTGATTCAAAATTCAAGAGCAATGTATGCTAGCATGGTTTTCATCAAGATAAGTCACATTAACAGAGTTTTATATTGTAGCATATGGTGATCATGGACAAAATAAAGTGAAGTCATGGGTAACAAGAAAATACTTCAAAAATTAAAAATTTGAGAAGTTTTAAATTATTACCATGACTTACCGACCCATACAACGCAATCCAACATCATCACACACTTTCTAGAGGAGTAAAGGTTCGGGAGAAATTTGGTAGGCACCGGGAGGCCACATTACCTAGCCGAACGGCCAGGTAACTTGGCTGGGAGGCCACTAATTTCGCCCATTTTTCCTCTGTTTTTTGACACAACTCTGTTTCTTCCCCTGCATCACAGTGTTAGTGAAGATTTTCTCACTTGGTGCTCAAAAACACACCAAGTGAGATATAAATATTTGCTTCCAACTTTCAATTTTTGTAGAATAAAGATAAAGCGCCACTTTTCTTAATTAATTTTTTTGAATGGAAAGGGAAATCTTACTAAGAAGGCATGATCTA
>JBNLGO010000320.1:0-666 GCA_050306095.1 Cyclobacteriaceae bacterium | reverse complement strand
GCTGGTAAAGATAACAGCAGTATGATTTAAAATATCAACTTTCTGTTTCCTGAATTCTTTGACAGATACAGGCTCAATGTGAATAAATGGCCGAAAATCAATTTTGATATTGTATTTTTCAGACAGATTTCTGTAAGGAGAATTCTCAACTTGTGGTTCTGGTTGAGATACTAAAATGCTTTGTACTTTTTCCAGTCTACTCTTATCAAACATTTTTATTGAACTTTTAAAATTCCGTTAAGTTCGGTCATCTATTTTACAAAAAAATTCAGCCCTATAACTATAGGGATGAGTTCTGTGGTGCAAAGGTAAGAAAATAAATGCAGATTTTTAATAGGTATGTTTCGCTGAAGTTTAAAATATATTATTGCTAATCTTATAAAATTAAATAATATCACAATGATAATCAGTGTGTTAAGTAACGAAGTAAGTGAATAAAAATGATTGATAACCATATAACTTAACACCACGAAAATGATGGAATAGAATAACATAGCCATTCTCAGGTATTCAATAAAATAAAAATTTATTCTGTCTGTGATCCCGAATAATTGACTTACTATACTTATAAGGATGTATTTCAGAAAAATTAAAATCAGTGTGATTACAAAGACTATCAACCAGCCAAAAAATGGATTCATTCTCATTACGAATTTTTCACCTATC
>JBNLGO010000319.1:0-670 GCA_050306095.1 Cyclobacteriaceae bacterium | reverse complement strand
GGAGACCGAGAAGGAGAAGCTGCATGGGAGATCAAAATTTTTTCCTCCTTCTGACTGTTCCGATATCGCCTTTTCTCCTCAATCAGGAAATCCTTCATCATTTCTTATGTACCCCCTCCTTTCGTAAATCTTGGGACGAGATTTCTTTTAAGGGGGGAGGGCTGTAACACCCTGTGTTATGGCTGCCTTAATTACTGTCATTAGTGGCTTAACCATGCATTAGGTCCTTTGGTTAATCAAATGCTAATCGAATAAAGAAAATTCAATTCAATTTCAATTCAAACCTTTGTGACCAAGACCTTAAATTTCTAATTTGAACTTTTAACTCTTCTTTGTAAGTTGAGTTAGTAACTAGGTGCAAACAGAGGTCCTTGATCCAAGTTTCATCAAGATTTGAAGCCCCAAGATGAAATTCCATCAAATTCTAGTCAAATTCAAATCTTAGAGCTTCTCTGGTTTTTCATTTAAAATCTATTTTGAATCTGAAGAAGTTCATATGGAGAAAGTTGTTCCTTTTTTCAAATTCTTCAAAACCATATTTTATTTAAAAAAATCAAGCATATGAAGTCTATCTTTCATTCAAATCCATTCAAACCCATTTGAAAATTTCGAATAATTGAAAAATGTCACTGTTTAATTTGGACCGGTCCACGCCAGCTGGCCCATACCA
>JBNLGO010000318.1:0-673 GCA_050306095.1 Cyclobacteriaceae bacterium | reverse complement strand
GAGGAGGAGACCAACGTAGAAGTGGTGGCGGAGGAGACCAGCTTGAGCGGCGTCGACGGCGGCGGAGGAGACTGGTGGAGTAGAGAGCAGCGGGGACTTAGAGAGTTTTATGATGAAAAGCAAAACGATATGGGGTGGACTACTATTTAAAGGTTCGAACATATCAGCATCGATTCTTAACTAGAACCGCTGCTGATAGTTTTGAAATCCAGACCGAAGTGGTTCTAGCTTAAAACCGGTTCTGATGAAGGTATTATCAGCAGCGGTTCAAGAGACCAACCGTTGCCGATAATTTAGTTATCAGAAGTGGTTGAAAACGGTGACCCACTGCTGATAATGGGGTGTACAATCAACAACAGTTTGTTATGTGAACTACTTCTAATTAGATTTTTCTATAGCAGTCCTTAATCAGCACCATTGTTGATATTAACAGTAGTATGTATAGCATAGTTCTTCTTCACCTGCTCCGAGGAACAGTTATTCTGACCAGAGGTTCGTTGTTGGTGGCTTGGCGCATGGTGCTGCTCCTGGACTCCATTGTTACAGTTGGAGAGGTTAAAATTTGGAGAAATCTAGCATTCTAAAGCACTCCAAGGTTAGTTGGATTATCTCTCTTTGACTCATCTTATATTTGCATGATATATTGCTCTTAGTAGAGATTAGGGGGGGGTGT
>JBNLGO010000317.1:0-676 GCA_050306095.1 Cyclobacteriaceae bacterium | reverse complement strand
TAAGTATATCCTTTCGACTCAGAAAGTACTCGTAGCCTATAATGCGACCTATTAGCTCGCGTACTCATAACTATTGATTTGTTATAAATATAAATATATACAAAAATAGATCAAATTAAGTTGATTTAAAAAATCTTTAAAATATATGCAAGTGAGATCTAGTTTTGTTCATCTCATCGTGTAGAACACAACGGTGAAAACAGAATTTTAAATGGATATTATATGAGTGAGATAGTTCATTTTAAAATTTTATTATTATACAAAATGACGTGACAGATCATGTTAGCGGGATGCTGACCTACAAAACACCGATATGCCGCCAAACTCACCGATACGCGATGGATACGTATCGGATACGGATACATATCCGATACGCCGTGGATATGTATCTAGTCAGTATCTGAAAATAAAATAAATAAAACATATAGGATACTTGGGCCGGTACGTATCTGGTGAATTCAGCCCATTAGTCTTGGAAGGAGCGAGGGGGCCTCTTATACTATAGTCCAACAATAATGATTAGCTACATGCATGTGGAGAACTGGACATGGAAAAGTAGCTAATAGAAGGGAAATAGTATTAATATAGTGATCCTTTCAATTTACATCCAGCACCTACAAGCAACAATCTGAGATGAACAGAATTACAAATTTTGATGGGGCAAACATGGAAAGAA
>JBNLGO010000316.1:0-677 GCA_050306095.1 Cyclobacteriaceae bacterium | reverse complement strand
GTCTCTAATCCACTTGACTAAGTTGATCACATGTTTAAGAGACACCCAGAGTTGTTGGAATTTAAAACCGGGATTTAAATTTCAAAGTTATCCAGTTCTGTATAGTGTGGACCGTTAAGCTCAGTCTACAATTTTTTAGAAGTAATTGGAATCAAATTAGACCACACTCCCAAAAGATAAAGTGTTCCTCACAACTTGTTCTACAAGTGTGCAAATCTGCAAAAAAATTCTTAAGCTCGGGAAGTATTTGTTTCAAGGGTCCAAACAGAGCTAATCAACTCAGTTTTTGGAGTTTTCCAGAATTTAGCTTAATGTTTATCCCTTTTTGAAATTCAATATCTTCTTTGATCTTGAGAGTTAGTGTATACATATCACCCAGATCATAGTCCAATCTTTGGAGATCACCATGGAGCAATCCTTGTCCAAAATGGAGCTCTGGTACATTTGGAATAAGGATTTCAAGTATCCTATCTGACCACAGTTCAGTCAAATCAGTTTTCCTAGAATCTTTTGAATAATGCAAAATCCGTGGAGATTTGAAAGAAGTTGCCAATGTGAAAAGTGTTACAAATTGTATTTCCTACCTCCATGCAAATTTCTAGATTTTTAATCCATCTCTAGCTATTTTATTTAATTTGCTAAAGCCTAAATCGGACCTTGGATTCTCTGAATTTTAA
>JBNLGO010000315.1:0-682 GCA_050306095.1 Cyclobacteriaceae bacterium | reverse complement strand
CCAAGCTCGTGCTCGTGTGAACCATGTGGCAGTAGAAGATGCTCAAGCAGCTCCGGACGTTATCATTGGTATGATTCTCGTCAATGATAATGGCGCAATTGTCTTATTTGATTCTGGAGCATCTCATTCATTTGTAGCTGCTAATTTTATGCAAAAACATAACCTACCCTTATCCATGCTAAAGAATCGGATGATTGTTAGTTCTCCTGGAGGAGATATGCATGCAAGGCATGTTTGCTCTAAGGTTAACATTCATATAAGGGGGGTAGAATTCTTAGCCAACCTCATAGTCCTTGAGTCAAATGTAATTGACGTGATTCTTGGAATGGACTGGCTAAGCAAGCATAAAGGAATGATTAACTGCACTAAGAAGGCAGTGAGACTGACAACTAGCAATGGTAAGGAAATGGAATATGTGTCAGAAAACTTGGTCACAGACAAAGCCGCCTTCAATCGAGTAGTGTTGAATCAACTTGATGCTACCTCAACCATGGATGTCAGGACCGTCTCTGAATTTCTGGATGTTTTTCCAGAAGAGTTGCCAGGTATGCCACCAGATCATGAAATTGAATTTGTGATTGAATTAGTTCCTGGTACTGCACCTATTTTCAAGAGACCGTATAGGATGGCTGCTAATCAATTAGCCGAGCTTAAAGAGCAACTTCAAGAATTGTTAGATAAG
>JBNLGO010000314.1:0-683 GCA_050306095.1 Cyclobacteriaceae bacterium | reverse complement strand
GAACTCAACAATGTGAATGATGAGACACATACTCTAGCCATGGCTCCATGTGAACCTATTGCTTTGGTGCTCAATTTATACACTACTCCTGCTAGTTTAGAGCAATCATTAGTGGAACCCGTTGCTGAATTTCCATTGTTACAAGATGATTATAAGATTGTTCCTTGTGACAAAGAAAAGTTATGTGATCATGCTTCACTTATATCTACAACACAACTAGTGCACGGACATGATACTTCTATTCTTGATGATACACATGCTGAAGTTAGACGTGTTCATTGCATTGATAGTGAGAAAGAAGAGTTGAAAATCATATCTTCTTTAAATTATTTAGATTATATCAAATATGATTTTGTTTGTGACCTGAATAGTTTGGAGAATGAATTATTTTATAAATCTGGTTTGCTATATCTTGATTATTGTACTTTTCATGCACTTGGTTTATATGACAATAGCAATAGCTACATTGTGCAGAAGGTATATATTTGTTCAGATTTAACAACATCTTTTATAGTGCCACTAAGTGATAAAAAAGTAACTTCCATTGAAGCTAACAACATCATATCTAGTTTCTCTCCTATTGATCATACATTGCAGGTCAATTTTTAAGAAGGGGGGCCTGCTTTTTACAATGTGCTTCAGTAAACGTTCTAGACTTGTGTTCAAATAAATTTGAGAAAGCA
>JBNLGO010000313.1:0-697 GCA_050306095.1 Cyclobacteriaceae bacterium | reverse complement strand
TACTAGATTTTTGCAGGTGCGTGTCGCACGTGTCCGGTTACTAGTTATTAATAAATAACCAGTAGGGGGAGCCCCCTCTTGTTCTTTTCAAAAAACAAAAGATTTGATTTGATTGAGAAGGAGCACCAGAAGGAGATGAAGAAAGCCTCATAGACCATCCTTTTATATTGAATAACTAGTTGATAACTCCGTGCGTTGCTGCGGAAAGAGTAACACACAATTTAATAGAAAATTAAATATTGTATGAAGAAGATGAGACATTAGATAGTTTTTAGCTAAAATTGACTTGAGATGGAAGATAATTGATACAAATATGATTAGAATAGAAAAAAAATATTAGATATAATTAGGGACAAAAATATAAATTAGCGGGACTACATCTTTGTTTCTAGCTGAGAAATTAATTTACAAAAATATATTTTCTTGTAGTTTTTAGAATTATTTTTTAATGGAGAAAGATGATGTGGCATAAGTTGATATGGCATGCTCCTTCAATTTTTTTTTAAATCAATGGAGAAATATGATATGATATGATATGAGATGATGTGTCATACTTGCATGTTGAAAGAATTGAAATTAATGACTTGTAGTGGGTCATAAAAATATAAGTATATAGGATGATCAATGAGAGAATAATCCTCTCTAACTATATAGAGATGACCCACTAAGGATTCTAAGAGAATTCTCTTGACATGCA
>JBNLGO010000312.1:0-701 GCA_050306095.1 Cyclobacteriaceae bacterium | reverse complement strand
GGTAGATATAGGTCTTTCTCATGCCTTGGAGGACTGCCCTCAAACACAAGCGTAAAAGAATTGCCTATATCTCAAAGCCCATGCATCTAATGCTATCTAGTGCCTTGAGTGTAGAAATAAAAGACGAGATCAAAATAGAGTATGATTTGCTTGAAAGAGCAAATCTTCTTTGGAAGGTGCTTGAGCAAATGTTTGGCTCAAGCAATGATAAGAGATCATCATCAACAAATATATCAGAGAATGTCTCATCATCATCAATACACATTGATCAAGATCAAGAAGAACAATCAAGTGTTTAAAAAGAAAAAGTGAAGTCTGCCAGTCTGGAAAAATCGGACCGTCCGGTTTCCCAAACCAGAGTATCCAGTTTGGGCAGAACAGAAACTTCCTTGGTTGAAGAAGAAGATTGCTCCACGTCAAGTTCTGACGATGATGATGACACTAATGATGAATATGATTATGAAGAGCTCTTGTTAGAGTTCAAGAAACTCATAAGCAAGCATATGAAATTGCAAAAGATGCATCAGGATCTCCTATGTTCTCATAAAGAACTTATTGTCTCATATGCATTTCTAGAATCAACTCATGAGGTTATGGTAACAAAGGTGAAAAATACTCAACCTCACACCTACACATGTGCACTACATTCTATTGATTTATCTTGTGCTAACTCTTAATGCTCACAAGCAAAGTCATTATGT
>JBNLGO010000311.1:0-705 GCA_050306095.1 Cyclobacteriaceae bacterium | reverse complement strand
ACATACAATTCTTCCAATCGTTCGTGTGAGAACATCTCGCCTTCACTGTTTCGCTGCTCAATGATCCCATCAGTGAAAAACAACATCTTATCTCCCTTTTTCACATCGACAGTCCTGGTTTCAAACTTCGCTTTTGGAATAATACCTAAACCTGGGCCAGGTATATCGATCTCCAGAAGTTTTCTCTCGTCAGATTTCCAAATTAGCGGATGCATATGGCCACCTTTGCACAGTTCCACTTTAGAGGTTTCCATATCTAGTAGTGCATAATATCCGGTAGCGTAAAGAGAGGTGAAGATTTCATAAATATGACCATTCAGCTTTTCCATTAACTGGATTGGATTTTCACCATATTCCTTAGAAAAGATGCTAAATCCACTTCTTAAAACTCCAGTAGCTAAAGCTGCGGATATACCATGCCCCATCACATCAGCTATGATAAATCCAACCTTCTCGTCAGAAAAGCTTTTGATGTTCATAAAGTCACCACCAACTTCAAGGTAAGGTTTATAGATATGTGTTTGTTTGATATTATGCTTTTTGATGCATTCTGAAGCAAACTGATCCCTGCTGATAAAATAATCTTGAATTGTTTTTGCATCTGAAAGGTCGGCGTGAAGCTGATCAAGCCTTGTACTTTTCTGGTTTAGTACTGTCTTTGATGAGGTCAGGTTAGTGGCAGTTTCCCTCATTCTGGTGAGCGTC
>JBNLGO010000310.1:0-716 GCA_050306095.1 Cyclobacteriaceae bacterium | reverse complement strand
CTGTTGCCAATGATATATTGACAAAAATGAGTAATGCAATGATTATGAAGGTAGTATTACGTAACATGTGTCCAATAACTAAGAAATGAATACTGCTGTTCTAAAATAATTAAAAAATGTAATTGGCTAGAATATATCATGCCTGTTTCTAGCCTGAATGAGATAAATTGCAATCTATCTAAGGAATTCCCAAAACTCCTGCTGACTTTGGTATTCAATTATTTCATCCAGCACTACCCGCTGAATTTTGTCAGTGATTTTTCTGAAGTTGATGGTTTTAACCTCAATTATGCATTAGGAATTACAATTTTGAGAAAAACCTTTGAATACTGAAGATTTGGGTTGATTTTGTATTGAAACAAAACTCACCCAAATGGTTAACCTACCTATAACTTATTCTGATAAGAAAGTGACGCCTTTTGGTGGAATGAGTCTGATGAAAAGATTTGTTGATCAAACAGGAATTAGAGATTATCTAAGGGAGTTAGATCTTCCTCAACCTGGATCTAATAGAGGTTATGCTCCCGAACAAATCATTGAATCATTCTGGTTAAGTATCTGGACAGGAGCATCACGATACATTCATTGTGATTGGCTAAGATATGACAAGGTTCTTCAATCCATATTTGGATGGGAAAATATGCCTTCTCAAAGCACCTATAGTCGATTTTTTGGCAAGTTTTCTCAAAAGAGAAACACAGAGGTGTTTCCTCAAT
>JBNLGO010000309.1:0-733 GCA_050306095.1 Cyclobacteriaceae bacterium | reverse complement strand
CGCCTGTATGCCAAATCTGTCCAGAATCTGTTCAGCACCTTATCCTGACTTTAAAATTCCGTAGCTGTCAAATCGTGCATTGAAATAGATTGTATGAGTAACCAGCAGAAAGCTGAGTTTGTTAACAGCAACTTTGGTATTCAAAGTTTCTGGGGAGGTCATGGAGAAATTTCGTCAAAATCCCAATTTAGACTGAAAGGTCGAGTCTGCCCAGAATTCTGATTCAGCAAACTGGTCAAGTTTTCAATAGTCGTAACTCGTAAATCGCTAACCGTTTGGGGCCATATTATGGACCATCGGAAGGCTGAGAGAGTTTCCTACCATAATGGTATTTCGTACTTTTGATGTTTTGGCCAATCCGAGACCTGAAAGTTGGGTTCCGTTCAGCCGCTGTTCTGCTCAGAAACAGAAATCTGCAGCGAAGTTGGTCTTCAAAATTCTGTAACTTCTAAACCGCTTGGCGGATAGAATCGTATGAGTAACGGATAGAAAGCTGGGAGAGTTGCCCATAATTTTGGTGTTCAGGTCCCGGACAGAATTGTAACCGAACAGTTCCGTTTTCACTGTTTCCTTACTGCTGTTCGCTTTATTCCAGTTTCTTTATTTAATTTTTCCAAGATGATTACTTTGGGGTTAGTGATGTTTTTATGATTGTGTTTTCAGATGAACATGGACATCTACCCCCACGTCACCATCATTGAGGATGGGAGCCTTTGCTCCATGGGCCAGCACC
>JBNLGO010000308.1:0-749 GCA_050306095.1 Cyclobacteriaceae bacterium | reverse complement strand
GAGGAAGCTTGAGTTGCTCTCCAAGGGCAACTCCAAACCGGATCTCTTTCAACCACTTTCCTCACTCCACTAAAATCTTGCTTCTTTCCTCGCGGGGGCGAAGAGGGCCTTTATAAACTTTTCCACGACTCACCATAACCTTGAGACCTCTAGGATGACACCTAGCCGTCTAGGAGGCTTCACCTCCAAGAGTAACAAATGCCACAAAGATTTCTTCACAAAGCTCAAGTGCTCAAATGATCAAAGGGCTCACAAAGAGGATTCTCTCAATCCAAACTTGGATTTCTCACAAATCACACAAACCTAACTAAGAGGTGTAGGGGAGAGCTCACAAAGGATTTAGGATGAGTGTTTTTATTGGTGAAACCAGCAATCTTCAAAGGAGGGAGGGGAAAGCTTTTATACTATCCCCCAAAAACTAGCCGTTGGAAACTAGCTAGTAGAAACTGAAACATTCAGATTTGGAAACCGAAACATCCAAAATTTGAAATATAGTCGTTACAGGAAAAATCGGACACTCCAGTTTAGGAAACTGGATTGTCTTATTTTTTTTTGGTTTAGCGAGATGTGTAGTGTATGAGGCCATTGTGTTTCACTCATCTCACTTGAGTTTTTATGCTATGTGAGTATTGAGACTTTGTTGGCAATCTATGTGGTATCCCTCTTAATAGAGCGACATTCCTATACTCAAGGTTAAATATAAAATAATTTTGTTCAACTTGAGGTTGCACAATATTAATTCTTGCCAC
>JBNLGO010000307.1:0-756 GCA_050306095.1 Cyclobacteriaceae bacterium | reverse complement strand
ACCTTGAGAAAAGAATACATGATATCACAATGTCCTTCCAATTCATGCACCTTTGGACATGATTCAACGACTTAAATTGAGAAAAGGATATTCAAGGAATTTGATACAAGAGAAGAATATAGAGGACTTGAGAGGTGTCTACACTAATGGCTAGCGAACAAGCAATCAAGATGAACAATGAATTGACATGGTCACAAAGACCGAGAAACTCCAAATATTTTTGAAAACCACACAAGCTAACAATTCTAGATAGATTTTCAAAAAGAATTACACTAGAGCACTCAGAAGTTTTCAACTTTCAAGTAGTGTCCTTTAGCATATTTGATTTATACCTCATTTCAAAAGAAGGATATCTTGATGTGACAAGTGTCAAGTTTCATTGATTAAGGTATGAAGCAAATATCTAAGATCTTCCACAAGATAAGTAACAAATACTTATCACAACTTGAACAAGTTGGAAACTCAAAACACACTAGCTATGCAAAGGCTTAGATGCACAAAGAGATTAAACAAAGGCATTTTTTAAAAAAATGTGATCCATACATTTATCATAGATATAAATTTTCTTCATTCAAGTGAAGAGAAATCAACTTACTTGTGCCATTTATCAAATTATGTATTGCTTTTCATTTGGTTAGACAAATTTGGATCACCATAAATTCTTATTCTTCATCATAACTCGAACCTTGTTCCTAGGGTCATTTTCACTTAGACAAGCTAGTTAGTCCCAAGTACCAAAATTATAGAGTTGGACCC
>JBNLGO010000306.1:0-767 GCA_050306095.1 Cyclobacteriaceae bacterium | reverse complement strand
TAAATCCTTTTGAATAATCCTTATGCTGAAAAATTCCCAACTTTGGCTTGTAGGTTCACTTTGACCACCTTTACATGCAGTAAATTGGAAACTCTCAGAATCACTGTATATCTCATGCTATTAAATTTTTAGTATCGCTTTCAATAGTAAAAGTATAGAAAATAAAAGGAGTGGCGGTGTATATGCAAAAAGATAAGATTTAGGATTTTCTAGAATTTTTTAAAATTATTTTTCAATGGAGAAATGTGATATGACATCACATGACGTGACATGCTTGCATGTTAAAAGAATTCACCATTAATGACCCTTAGCAAGTTACAATACATTTTCTAGATTTTTTGAATTATTTTTTAATTGAGAGATGTGACGTGGTATAAGGTGATTTCCTTGAATTTTCATAATTATTTTTTAATGGAGGAATATGACGTGGCATGAAGTGATGTGGCATGCTCCTTAAATTTTTAAATTTATTTTTAAATAGAGAAGGGTGGTGTGGCATGAGGTGATTTTCTTAAATTTTTAGAAAAAAAATCAATGGAGAAAGATATTGTGGCATAAGGTGATGTGACATGCTCCTTGAATTTTCAGAAATATTTTTCAATGGAGAATGATGATATGATATGAGATAATGTGACATACTTGCATATTAAAAAAATTGAAATTAATGACCTGTGCTGGGTCATAGAAATATAAGTATATAGGATTCTCTATGGTAGAAGTAAACCTCTCCAACAGTTTTTTTTTAAGATCCTGCAGATCGGAAGAGC
>JBNLGO010000305.1:0-775 GCA_050306095.1 Cyclobacteriaceae bacterium | reverse complement strand
CAAAGTAGTTCTCTCGTGAACCAAAACCATATGAGCGATGGTTAGGTCCATGAGCGAACTGAGGCAAAGCACGTGAAAAAGTGCGAGGCGAAGCACGAGAGTACGAGCGAGGCAGAATACAAGAATAAGAACAAGGCGGAAAATCAATGAACTCATCACGATATGAGTCTCTAGCATACTCAACACGCCTCCTCTCAATTCTCTTCCGCCGGAAGCAAAACTCATCTAAGTGACCAGCACGGCCACAAAACATGCAAACAAAAGCTTCCACTCTCGGCTTAGGAGTTCCCTTGGTTGCTTCTCTCTTTGGGTTGAAGGATGGCTTTGGGTTTGATGGGTAGTGAGATTTGGTGGATTTGATTGTTGCTTCCTCTTTGTGATAGGTGGAGCTAGGAATAAACTTGGGAGCACTCTTCTCACCCTTATCCTCACATCTCTCAAACCCAACCCCCAATCTGTATGTGGATTTGGTTGCACTCTCCTCAACCCGGCTCAAATCCTCCTCAATCATCTTCTCACTCAAAGCAGTCTTTTCAAGACGAGCGGTCAAATATGCAACCTCTTGCTGAAGCTCGGTGTTCTCTTTGGTAGCATGGAGAAGCTTACCCTTGAGAGAAACACATGCTTCACAAGGAGGGGAAGAAACTGTATAGCGAGAAGAATGATCAAGTTTGTGTTTAAGATCTTTAATCTCAACAGCCGCAGCCTCCAAATCAGATCTAAGCACAGGACAAGTAACACAAGCGCCCAAAAGGGTGGAACGAGCCTTGAGCTC
>JBNLGO010000304.1:0-797 GCA_050306095.1 Cyclobacteriaceae bacterium | reverse complement strand
TTTCAAAAATTATGTGGATATAAATTTTATCAAAAACAAAATCATTAGAAAGAAGATCATCAAAATTTTTTAACGAAATACGGGGGAATTATTGGTGATCGATACAACTTCAAAAAAGTATACTGTGTCTTTGTAGCGATGAACATTTACCGAAAAATATTTCCTTATCTGGTATTGATGTTTTTTGGAATCAGCTTCATGGTTTCTTTCAACTCATGCAATGAAGAAAGTATAGATCCTGAAAAATATGTAATACCACTCTTTATTCGTGCATCTTGGGATGGAGACCAGATTAAATTAAATTGGTATTCCGCATTAGCATTATACCAGTATTCATCAAACATTTACATCCCGAATGCAGTAAGTGCAGACAATTACGAATTATTCATTTCTGAAAATGATACACTTCATTTCACCTCGCTGGGTGAAATTTATAATGAAAACACAGAATATTTTTATCATGAAAATACTCCAGGTAAGAGTTATTTTTTTAGGATTAAAAATTATGCTAAAGGAGCCAACCCTAACTTTTCAAACATTGTATGGATAATAGGAGGAGAAAACGAGAAACCAAACACCATTTTTGATGGAGGAGATAACAATAGTTTGAGATTAAATGATTTGTCTTCTGATGAAAATGAATTGATCTATTCCATCGTACCTGATCCCTCGAGCAACACGTGGTTGTTTTCATATAACTTGAATTCTGAAGTTGAAAACGAGCTAATTCAAGGTCAGCATGCTTGCTACGCCAATAGTGAAGACAGAATTGCTTTTGGATCCTATTTTGAAATTGC
>JBNLGO010000303.1:0-810 GCA_050306095.1 Cyclobacteriaceae bacterium | reverse complement strand
ATGACTTGTCTATGTACGGCTATAATTCCCATGACTGCCATGTGATGATGATGGTTTTTCTCACCATTGCAATATGGGCCATCAAACCGGTGCATGTTAAAGAAATCATCACACGCTTGTGTTACTTTTTCAATACAGTTTCACAGAAGGTGATTGGTCGTAAAGAGTTGGACGATCTAAGAGCATACATGATTGAGACTATGTGCATACTTGAGATGTGCTTTTATCCTTCTTTTTTTGATATGCAATAACACCTAATGATACATCTCGTGGATCAGATACACACATTGGGTCCACTATACTTACATAGTATGTTTCCGTATGAGCTGTACTTGGCAGTTTTCAAGTCCTATGTGCGGAATCGTGCCCACCCGGAGGGTTCTATTATGGAAGGTTACACAACAGAAGAGGTGGTTGAGTGTTGCGCGGATTACGTAAAAGATGGAAAAAGGATAGGCTTGCCGATACCACTACACGAGGGTAGACTAAGAGGAAGAGGAAGAATGGGTCAGAAAAGTTTTATTGATAGAGATTACAATTCAGTAAGTGAGGCACATTTCAGTGTACTACAACAACTCGAGATTGCTGCACCATATATCGAGGAACACTTGTCGGAGCTTCGCAGAGATAACATAGGCCCCACAGAAGCATGGATCATGAAAGAGCACCGACGTGTTTTCATCACATGGTTGATGGATAAAGACATACCTACAAAAGATATGACGATGAAGATGTTGACTTCTCACCCATCAAATTGTGTGACATCATGGCAAGCATATGACATTAATGAATACACTTATTACAAAAAAA
>JBNLGO010000302.1:0-819 GCA_050306095.1 Cyclobacteriaceae bacterium | reverse complement strand
TCGTTTCGGGCCGGTTTCGAGCTATGAACAGTAAAATTTCGTAATTTCTTTTCTGTTCAGAAATTGTTTAAATTTGAATTTAATTCTTTGATTAAATTTGAACCAACGGGATAATTTGATCAGGGAATTATTTTGGCAATAACAGTGTTGAATTTTTTTTCACTGTGTAGTTTAAGAATTTTTTATTCATGTTTCCGCTGCAAGAATAATTATTTCTAAATTGAATTGGAACCAACGGGAAAATTCAATGAGGAAAGTAGTTTAAAATTTGAGTTGATTATGATGTTGTTATTTTTGACCAACGTTGATGATAACAATATTATGATATTTTGTGTATTAATTCTTTTTCTGCCCAACGGTGATGAAGAATTAGTGTGCAAATTAAAGTTTTATTATTATGATTATTATTTCTGATTCTCACTCTTGTTTTCTCCTTTGGCCAAGTTCCGGACATGAGCTCACCAGGCAACCCCATGGCCTGGATCATGTCTGTAGAGCCTCTCACTGGGGCTAATTATCCCCAATGGCGGGAGAAGATTAACATGGGCCTTGCACTATTTGAGATAGACAAGGCCATTACGGACAAACGTCCGGTAGAACCCACTCTCCTAGATATTCCCGATGACCTCGGTGCTGAAGCTAAGGCCGAGCGAGAGAAGCAGAATAGCAAGCTCATGAGCTGCTATGAGATTGATAAGATAAATTGGGAGAGGTCAAATCGCAAGTGCCTCATGGTGATCATAGAAAGGATCTCTGAGGGGATACGGTGGGCAATCCCGGAATGTGAGACTGCTGTCGAGTACCTGGAGAAGGTGAAGA
>JBNLGO010000301.1:0-821 GCA_050306095.1 Cyclobacteriaceae bacterium | reverse complement strand
GCGACCTGAGGGGTCATGCATATGATGTGTTATCAGGTTGTTCCCCTATAGGGTGTATATCGATTCAAATTACCACAACACTCTTAGATATGAGTGGCGGCTTGCTCATTGCTGTCATCTCATAGTATTTCTTATTGTATTGTCAGATGATTTAGAGGATGGTTATGGTTATGTTTGTCATGATGATTACTGGATTACTTTAATAATGTTGTTAATTACCTTGATGATGCTTGCTTTATGCATGTTATAGCTTATAGGTGCAAACCTAATATTCTGGCTTAATTAAAATGGCTAAAATAATGAAATTAAGGATCAACTGCTAGTCGTTGTGTCCTTAGCCCGTAAAACTTTAATGCATTGCATGTCTAGGAGTCGGCTATTTATGGCCACGTTGACGGGTTAGTCTTGCTGAGCTTTAATTGCTCAGGTCTTGCTTGTGGATTTAATTTTTGTGTGTAAAGATGCCAGAGTATTGTGACTGTTGTGGCAATTGGGTGTGGCCCAATGGCGAGCCTGAGCATTGGGAGGAGACATGGGAGCCTACCCCGTGAGCAGCAGCTGAGGACTTCGCATCTTAGGGCCGATGTGGGCCCTTGTATCATCGA
Organism: Cyclobacteriaceae bacterium; assembly: GCA_050306095.1. Taxonomy (GTDB): domain Bacteria; phylum Bacteroidota; class Bacteroidia; order Cytophagales; family Cyclobacteriaceae; genus CAJXNP01. Next base: position 216 of record JBNLGO010000301.1, on the reverse strand, counting down.
GTGATAGTATTTTCATTTTACTTCTGCTATGTTTTTAAACTCGAATACTTCATTATCTATGTATCTCTTTTATTACTCAAGAATTCAGGTAATAACTTTTTATTCGGGCTATATATGTGTGCATTATGCATCAATGCTTCGGTGTTGACACATCGTATGAAAATCCTGGTTAGGACTGACCACCTCTGCTTAGGGTTGAGATGTCACTTATATACA
>JBNLGO010000300.1:0-828 GCA_050306095.1 Cyclobacteriaceae bacterium | reverse complement strand
TTATAGAGGCCGGTATAAATAGTTCTTATGGTAAAATGATTGAAATAGATCACTTAAATGGTTTCACAACACGATATGCCCATTTAAACACAATTGAAATAAAAAAAGGAGATATTATTTCAACAGGCCAGGAAATTGGAACAGTTGGAATGACAGGTTTGGCCATGGCTCCTCACCTTCATTTTGAAGTTTGGCTTAATGGAAAGCATGTAAATCCAAAAAATTACTTGAAAATTAATCAACCACAAGAACGATGGAATTCAATGTCATTGGATTAACAGCCCTATCTATTGGTGGCTTTTATATCCTTTATTATTTGCTTTTTCGACGAGAGCAGCATTTTCAAATTAACAGGATTGTTATTCTGACAACCCTGGTGTTTTCTGTTGCTTTTCCTTTCATTCTATTTGATTTTGGTCCAAGCACCTATCATTCCACAAGTCCTATTCCTCCATTGGAAGATTTTTGGGAACCGCTGGGAGATAATGTTGTAACTCAGGTTACTAACACCAAAACTCGTCCTTTTAATCCGGCAAATTGGTTGATCATTATTTATGGTATGGGTGCGTTTCTGTTTTTGTTACGATACCTTATTAAGCTTTTTTCAATCCTTCAAATCATTCGACAACATGAAAAAATAACCTTTAATTCTTTTACCCTCATACAACTAAAGGAAGGCTCCCCTACCTTTTCTTTTGGTAACTATATTTTCTCTGATCAATTGCCAGATAAATACAATCAGCCGATGTTTGATCATGAAAAATGTCATGTGCGCCAAAAGCATTCGTATGACCTTCTTTTCGTAGAGTTACTGCTCGCTCTGCAGTG
>JBNLGO010000299.1:0-837 GCA_050306095.1 Cyclobacteriaceae bacterium | reverse complement strand
TGGGTTAGAGGGTTAACCGAGTTAAGCTGGGATAGAGCAAAACTATTAACCCGAATCGGGTTGAGCCTTATCCCTTAACCCGGGTCGGGTTAAGCTTTTTGTTTTTGAATTCTTTTATAAATTCAAACCATTTTGATTCAAATTCAAAATTAAGTTGATCCGCTTTTTTCGAACACCATGGATTTTTAACTATTTGTCAAAGCATCTTTATTGGAGGATACCTGTATCAGAAAATGAAATTTATTTGACTTTTGATGATGGCCCGATACCTCGGTTAACCGAGTATGTCCTTGATCTACTAGAAGCATTTGATGCTAAAGCTACTTTTTTTTGTGTTGGAGATAATATTCGCAAACATCCTGAAATATTTAGAAAGGTCATTGAAAGTGGACATTCGATTGGAAATCATACCTATCATCATCTAAAAGCCTGGTCCACCGATTTCAATAAGTACCTTGATAATGTTTTCAAGTGTGAACAAATTATCAAAGGGAACACTAAAACATCTGGGCAAAAATTTTTTAGGCCACCATATGGTCAGATAACCAGAAAAGCTGTTTCAGCGCTTAAAGGTGATTATAAAATCATCATGTGGGATGTGTTGACTTACGATTTTGACAATAGACAATCAGCGGAGAAAAGTTTAAGTAAAGCTATTCGAAGCACCAATCCCGGAAGTATTGTTGTTTTTCATGATAATTATAAAGCAGAGGAGAAATTGAAGTTTATGCTTCCCAGATACCTTCAACATTTTAGTGATTTAGGATATAAGTTCAAAAAACTATCAACGGACTAAGAATCCGTAGGAGTTTATTGATAATTTTGAGCTATGAATGA
>JBNLGO010000298.1:0-841 GCA_050306095.1 Cyclobacteriaceae bacterium | reverse complement strand
ATGAGTAAGAATGAAAGTACTAAGAGGCAATCCAAGGACAATGCAAGTAGAATCAAACATCAAACTTGCTACACTTACCATGACAAAGGTCACCTTAGTAAGGATTGTCCTAAATCTCAAATTTTCATTTATATGGTTGTCAATGATAATATACCTCACTTATGATCCAAAAAGGACACTAGCACTATAAAGGTGATTAGCTCACCTTGTGATAGTCATCATAGTATTTGGGTACCAAAACACTTGTTCACTAACCATGAATGACCCAACAAGGCTTGGGTACCAAAACTTGTTTGATCAAATTGTAGGTGGATTGATATGCATTGGAAGCTTGACAATCAACAAGAAGATGGAATCATTGCTACATTGTCAAGCGCATGAACTCTTATGCAATTTTTGACTCAATGCAATCTCAAGAACAAGATAAATGCTTATCCTTACACTTGATATTAACTTAAGTCTCTTTACCTTGTTCTCTTGCAAAGAAAGATATCATATTGCAAGCTTTTGGAATTTACTTCTTTATGCCATATGATGCTCTTAATGGCTCTTTAGTAGAGTAATGTATTTTATCTTGATAGGCTCAATCTTTATAAATAAGAAAAGAAAGGAGGCAAGTAACTTAAATTCATAAAGAAAGTCAAGTGATACTTGCAAATTAATGGATGAGTACAAATAGCTAAGTCTATTTTTATTGTTCCTTAGTAGTGATCTTTCTTAAATTATTCTTTTGACCAAGTTATGATATAAGCTTTCCACTATTCTTTATTGAATAATCATGTCTAATCAAAAGTCATTCAAAGCTTGGAATGTGTCTAGGGGAGTCAACTCCATAATCTTG
>JBNLGO010000297.1:0-870 GCA_050306095.1 Cyclobacteriaceae bacterium | reverse complement strand
GTTGCTCGCCTTCAACTGGAAAAGTTTCACCATAACAAACAGTCTCGTGTACTGAGTCGCACAACCATGATACAATGGCTTCTTCGAATCTTTGATCATCTTCTTGTACTTTGCAAGTTCACCATTACTATATTGAACATCGTTGCCATGTCTCTTGACATTGCGTACCATCTCCTCTATGTTATGCACTTGAGACTTGATGTCATCATTGGTAAACCCTAATATATCTACTTCATTCACATCATCGTGATCTTCTTTGACATCGATAGGGACCTTCCGCTCCACATATGAATCTCTCATTTCTACTTCATTAAGTCCTTCCTCCCCATGTTTATTCTAACATCGATAATACTCCATGAATCCATGCTTGATCAAATGTGACCTCAACACATCATCTGTATAATATCTTCTCATTCTAGCATTGTTTGCAAGGACAACAAAGATTCCCTCTAATGTTGTCCAACATGTCTCTCTTTACAAAATTGATAAATGCATCTACCCCTTTGATATATTCATTGCAAAGGTGCAGCCCATACATCCAACTTCGATCCGATGACATATACGTACATATAAAATAACAAATTATGTGTTGGATGAGATACATCTAATGAATTCATTCAATTTTTTACTACAAGTGCTACAACATCTAACTCTAATATAGAAAAAGAGCTAAATCAAAGAAATTTGAAGCCACTGATAGTCAAGATCTAAAGGGGTAAAAAATAGTAAGGGGGAGGAGAGGACTAACCATTTCTTTTAATTCATCACCGCAAGATTTTTAGAGGGCACCTCCAAAAAGGGAAAGAAACGGTAAGAGCAGGCCAGATCGGGCGTCGCCACTGTTCTACTCTAGCTGGGAAAGAGCTTTAT
>JBNLGO010000296.1:0-898 GCA_050306095.1 Cyclobacteriaceae bacterium | reverse complement strand
CATCAGGAACTTTCCTTTATAGTCAGCGCTCCACACTTCGTTGCAATGTTTTGGGTCGAAAATGGGGTATACTGGTTTAACCCGTCGAAGCAGCTTTTGGGGACATACCAGACCATTTTTAGAGAGTATGTTGTGGACGGTGACCACAGAAGGGATATCTTCTGAGCTACAATGGTTAAACAACAGTTTATGTATTTTCTTGGCACCCCACCGATTGTACTTTTCTTTTAAAAGAATAATTTTTTTCTCCACGTAGTCCTTGGTCCGGTTGGGGTGGTTTATGGGAGACCTGGACTGTTCCAGTAACCCGTTGATGCCCATATTTTCGTATCGATCAATCAACTTGTATGCCGTAGGGCGGGAGATTTCAAAGGCTTGACAAAGTTCCGTGATGGTATACTTTCCTGTCTGCCATTCACAGATAAATTCGATTTTTTGTTCCATAGTTGTACAATTCTTCCAAGGCATAGCAATTTGGTTTTTCTCCCAAATTACTCACTTCAAAAGTGTAAACTATGTCCCTTTAACTTTGTAAAGCATGTCCCTTTACCATACCCTGCTTGGCGGTAACGCTTCGTAGATATCGTGCATGAGTCTGTAAAAAGCAACTAAACTAGTAATATTTGCGGTGTTCAAAGTCTTCAAGATGTTCGGGACGATCAGCACATTTTTCCCATCTAGCTCAGTGATGTTACTTATTACTTTCACGATGCCGTGAGCAAATAATTAAGGGCAAGTTTCGGAGAACTTTTAGATATCAGCAATGCACGCATGCGCATGTTTTCTTACATTGTTATACTTCGTTTTTCAATATTTGGGAATTTTCAAATCAGCTTGATTGAATTTTGTTTTTATATCTATTTCATTTAGTAAATCATAAAAACCGATTAAGTGCATA
>JBNLGO010000295.1:0-924 GCA_050306095.1 Cyclobacteriaceae bacterium | reverse complement strand
CTATGGGGGCTACTCTGGGTCCTTCTATTGCCATCGATGATGATGGCAGCAACGAGTACCAGGGAGACAAGGACGGCGGCGAGGATGACAACGATGAGTGTCCTCTTTCGATGCCTTTGCTATCTTTCTTTTTCATTTTTGGTACCTTGATGCCAAAGGGGGAGAAGAAGATCTATCTTAGCTATTATATTTCATCGGATTGTAATATGAACTAAGTACTATGCTTGATATTTCACACTTATCTTAATGTGTGCTTGTATGAACTCATATGTATGCTTTTTGATAATTATCTATCTATATGTGTTCATTAATTATGTATCTATGTATATGTGTTCATCCATGTTGCTTTTTGGTAATATCTATCTATTGTCATGGATGATGCATGGAAAAGGAAAAACTCTCTTTTGTGCTAAAATTGGCATAGTCATGCCTTTATTGATATTCAAAATTCAATGCACAAATTCAGGGGGAGTTTTCTATTTTGATGGATTGTCAAGTTTTTATTTCTAAAGTGAAATCTTATTTGTGTTGTCATCAATCACCAAAAAGGGGGAGATTGAAAGTGCATCTAGGCCCCCGTGTGGGTTTTGGAGGATTGATGACCAACAATTAGATATCTAACCTTGTGTTGAGAGTTTTGTAGTGTACAACATCCAAAAAGGCAATACGGACGTTGAAATAAATTTCTATATGGGCATTAATGATGAAAAAGGAAAATGTCACGAAGATTACGTAGAATTGAGGATTCTATATTTTATTTGAGTTCTAGGAGCTCCGTACTATCAAGGGGGATACATTGGGTGAGTTGGTGAAGTGCAAAACATCAAAAACTATCTTCCAACCAAAATTCTCAGAAATGCTAGACATATCCGGTTTGCAGACCGGATTCCAGAGAGGTTTTCCGGACAAGTCTGTCCCCCAGCC
>JBNLGO010000294.1:0-983 GCA_050306095.1 Cyclobacteriaceae bacterium | reverse complement strand
CACTGTTTCCAAATGCAACAACATTAAAATAGAGTTAACAATAAATGATAAATATTGTCGACCTATAAGTGTATATAAGGAACTTACTTTTATAAAATTTAGATGAAAACCTTGAATTGATCCTTCGGCGTGTTCACGGAGTCCCAAACTATTGCTGTCCCATTGCTTGGGTATACGTACCAGACAACATAATGTTGGCGTCATGATTAAAGTTTAAAATAAGCAGTTATATTTCAATGAAATTGATAAACTAATAGTAAGTCAAACTTACTTTAAAAAGTATTGAATCTTTATGAGAGTTTTGTCATCTTTCACAAAAGCTTGTATTGCCCTAGCTATGTACACCGCTACCTTCGACCTCGCTGTACCGGTCTGCTCCTTAACTTGTTTATTGAAGTCTTGTTGACTCATGTTCCTATACATCTCAAAATTCTTGTTCAAGGTGACGGTGTGGCTTGCCTGATTGACATGTGTCGGGTCAAGGATCCCGATCGTGCTCTTATCTCCCAATTTGTCACTATCCATGGATTGCATCCTACATGCAAAGACCGTACCAAGAAAATGTTTTAAGACACTACAAAGAAGCAATGTATTGAGCAAGCCAAAAGAGCAAGCATGAACTTACAAGCACTAGACGACTAAGAGGTTCAAGTCAAGCCATTTTTTGTGGAACATGAGCCACAAGTCTTCCCACTCAATAGAGCCTAATCTAGCTCTACTATAGAAAGTGTTTCCCGGGATTTGAAATGTGATGTTTGTCACACCCAATGAGCTCACTATCATGTACCAGTTGTGGAGTCTCCTGACTGAAAAATGTCGTTTGAAAAGTTCTACACTCGTGAGGAATGATTTACCAAACTCAAATTTTTCAGAAACATCATGCTTCATGAAGACCGGATCATCTGGTCTAAGTCCTAGTTTCTCTCGATCATAAACTTCATCATCTTCTTCATATGAACCAATTTCAGCTGCCATGAGAAATG
>JBNLGO010000293.1:0-1011 GCA_050306095.1 Cyclobacteriaceae bacterium | reverse complement strand
ATTAAAAATGATTAGTAGTAGGTGCTAGTAGGCTGGAGTCCGCTGTTTCACTTGAAGCCTTGCATGTCTAGAATTCGTGGCCTTCGGGTCGCGACGGATAAGTCTTGCTGAGCGTAGTCGCTCAAGCTTTGCTTTTTGTTGTTTTTATCTGTGTGCAGGTGAGGATCTTCCTCCTTCTTCCGGCGACGCCGACGAGGGCTGTCAGTGGGAGATCCAGACCGAGGAGGGCTGGGTTCCCTACTGGGACTCGTAGGTGTAGGTCGTCCGAGGGGGCTCACTCTCTTCTAGGGCGAAGAGCGTGTGCCTATCGTGAGAGACGAACGCTTCCGCAAAACTCTGATTAACTCTTGAAGCACATTTTGGGCACTTAATCTGTAATAACTTTAACTTGAATTTCATATTTGGTATTGTATGCTTATTTGTGTGTGTTTGCGCATTCTCGCTTCGTCGAGAATCCCCCGATATGATCTTGGGAGACAAACCCCTCATTTTTGAGGTGGTTCTGTCACAGTTGGTACCAGAGCAAGATTGGGGTAAAACACACACGAAAGCATCTAAAAATCACAACAACGCTTTCGGTGAGGAACGCTTAGCCCACATAAGGACTCTATTAGTTTCTTTAGGTGGCAAGCTAACTTATGTGTTAAATTATGCAACTACGGAATTGCATCAACGGAGGTATGTTGTGATTTTTGGAGTGTTTACCTTATTTTGTTGTTGATGACCTTATTTTGTTGTTTGTGGCATTTGTAGAACTATTAGGACTTGTGTATGCCTTCTTTTGTTGTTTATGGATATTTTTGGTTGTTTGTGTTTAGCTGATAGGACATGAGTGAGTACTTCGGTACTGGTCCTTTGTGGATATGAGTGAGTACTTCGGTACTGGTCCTTTGTGGATATGAGTGAAAATGATGATTGATGTGACCCACCTTCTGCAGGTACACTAACTCGCGTTAAAATGATATAAACATGTGTTGAGAGCGCTTCTGCCACCGTATACGTGCAATCCGC
>JBNLGO010000292.1:0-1085 GCA_050306095.1 Cyclobacteriaceae bacterium | reverse complement strand
CTATACACCACCCAGAGCCAAATATGTATAAACTGATTTGCTTTACCATGCTTACACTTTTGTTGAGTTTTTGCAAATGTTAATTCTCTAGAGTTTGTGGCAAAATCCCGGTTGATTATTCCTTCATTAAACTTTATTTTCTAGCCTTCATACACTCATGCTTGGTAATGCCCTATTCTAATCGAAGAAGGCATAATCCGCCAAGCATTCCACAAACTCCATATCAAACCCTTATCATTCCTTGTCCCAACTTTGATCCTATTTACCAAGTGATTCTCCTAGAAAATTCCAATGAGTGGAATCTCTCCCCAGCAAAAAGAAGGATCTTTAAAAAGAAGAAGAAAAAGAAAAAGGAGCAAGGATTGAAAAGCAAAAGAGGTGAAACCTCATATGAAGAGCTCCATGTTACAAAAAAGGATGAAATTTACAAGCTGTTAGGAGAGATTCTATCAAAAGAAAGAAATAAAGGAGATCACATTTTCCTATAGTGCAACATCCGATGTGTGGCATCATCCATACCCACACATCATTTGCATTTGCACTACCTTCTATTCCTTGACTTTTCTCTTTCTTACCCCCATTCACTACACCATTCTCCATCAACCATGATTATTTGCCACACAAACTCTCTAGAATTTTCCTTTGCTTTTACAATATACAAGGTGTAGCATAGGTACCTCTTGAGAGTGAACCACCACAAAAATATTAGCCGAGAGGAAAAGAGTGACTGGGAGGATGAGTGATTAAGTGATAAAGCTTGAAAAAGGGAAGGTAAGGTAAACCATGTGATTACAAGCACTGATCTCGAGGTAAAGTGACATAGTTGTTCCAATCTTTCAACATCATATGGTTCAAGACTTAGACACATCCACAGAGCCCAGGTATGAGTTGTAAGTTGTGTTCTTTATTCTCGAGCAATTACGTCACTAGAGTTCTTGCTTATGTCACCATGATTTAATTATTTTCTTTTGCTTAGGGACGAGCAAAACTCAAAGTGTGGGGGGTGTTGGCGGTCATAAAATGCATATATTTACTGCCAGCATACCTACATTTCACGCAAAATATAGAAGACAGGTGCCTATTAC
>JBNLGO010000291.1:0-1144 GCA_050306095.1 Cyclobacteriaceae bacterium | reverse complement strand
GTCCGGGCACCGTTGAAGCAGCGCCTGAGACTGACAAGTGGGCCCTGGCAATTTTTTTATTTAATAAGATTTTCAAACACCTACAATTTGATATTCGAAAATGTGATCTTCCTGATGTCCAAATTTTGCAAATTTTTCATAGGGATAGCTGGATGTACAAGGAACCACTTTCCTTTTCGACTCAACTTTAAATTCCCAAAGAATTGAAAGTTATAAATTTTGGAATAAATTCAAATTTGAATCTTCCTTGAATTTTAAAGGGATTCAAACCTTTCTGTAAAAATCTAATAAATTCCCTAAAATTCTATCCTCACATGATATTCTTGAATATAAATTTACATTGACTCACTTGTATTCAAATACTGAAAGTTCCTTTACAAGTGGGAATAGGTACTTAGTAAATTTCAGGCTAAACCACTTAGGTAACTTATGATGATTGCCACAATTTCCTCAAGACTCAAACCTGGATAAGGAATCCTCCCAAGTGCTCCATAAACCTTGAACTACAATCTGGATGACATAAACCATCTAACTCCCACAATTCGATGAGATATTGCATTACAAACATAGCTAACCGTTAAGCAGACTCTGAATTGAAATTCTGCCAAGTCTGAAAACTGGATCGTGGAGCCTTGTTTGGACCCTTGAAACAAATGCTTCCCTAGCTCCAATTTTTTTATAGATTTGCACACTTGTAGAAAAAGTCATCAGAAACAAATTCTCTTTTGGGAGTAAGGTCTGGTTCAACTCCAATAAATTCTGAAAAAAAATTGACGGAGCCAATCGGTCCACACTAACAGAACTTTTAACTTCAAATTTGAACTCCTTGATTTTTTATTTCTGATTTCAAATTTTGACGACTTGATTTGCTCTGACTTTATGACATAATTGCAAGTTAAGTGACTTGATTAAGGTTTCCGTAACACGGGGTGTTACAATGTTCTTTTTGCAAGATAAGAGTGAAACTCAAGATGTGCTAAAGAAATTCTTGAGAAGGGCACAAAATAAATTTAATGCTAAAGTAAAGAAGATAAGAAGTGACAATAACACCGAGTTCAAGAACACTCAAGTGGAAGATTATCTTGATGAAGAAGGTATCAAGCATGAGTTTTCGGCCCCCTATACTCCTCAACAAAATGGGGTG
>JBNLGO010000290.1:0-1156 GCA_050306095.1 Cyclobacteriaceae bacterium | reverse complement strand
CACGGGCAGTGCCCTGGCTTATGCCAAGCCACATACCGACCAGGACTCTAACCTGACCAACGTGCAGACTAAGAATGACTCAAATAAAAATAATTATAGCTAAAACTAGTGCTGCCGCATGCATATGTATTAAAATATCCGAGCCAGCCACTACTACAGAATACGTTTGTAGTATCGGCTGGTAAGGTATTTTTGATATCGACCCTCCAGGCCGATACCATTTATACGATATAAAAAAAGAGGTCTTTTTAGTATTGGCTGTCGGCTGGCTTAAGGCAGCCGATACCAATAAGTGTCCTGCCTAACCAATATCCAAGGCTTTATTGATATCGGCTGGTTTAAGCCAGCCGACACCACTAAGTTATGTACAGATTGGAAATATTATTTAAATTCGCTATAAAACATGTATATTTTTCACATTAAGAATTCACAGTAATATATACATAAGACATTCACAAGAATATTCATATAACATCACTAGAATTTACATTTCACATTCACAATATTGAGAATTCAATAGTCAAATAGTTTATTCACAACATCTATCAAAATATATTATTCACATTGTTTCTAAGTATATCAATAGATATTACAGTTCAAAGATCAAATTTTTCATAATTGCATAGTTGATAAAACTCTGATAATGTGTCATTCTTGTCGAAGAATCTTTCTTGTGCATTAAATATCTCACGACACAAGAACATACACATGTCAGATATAATATGGTTGACTTCATTCTTTTGCATATACTTATAAAAAAGATATGCACATTCCTTCTGATAATTATGATGCTAATGAAAAAAGCAGAATTCGGTTATTAATTAGCAATGAACAACAACATAAATGAACATTTACGAGAACACAGAATGTGAAGATATTACTAGAAAGATTAAGAAGGTAAAGGACATAATGGTAACTTACTTTCTCATGATTGACCATGTATTATCCAGTGATCCTCAGGTGCCCACACATGTAATACCCACAATGGAGAGAGCTCAAGGGTTGCTTGGCACACTTGAAGTCGTATCCGATTGTCAACCGCTTCCTGCACTTAGGGTGCTGGGTATTATTGAGCCTATCAACGTAGTACATCCAGGCACTGTTTCCAAATTCAACAACATTAATATAGAGTTAACAATGAAGGAGAAATGTTGTC
>JBNLGO010000289.1:0-1168 GCA_050306095.1 Cyclobacteriaceae bacterium | reverse complement strand
TAAAGGGATATCCAGGATTGAGGTGAACGGCAAGGAATTTGACAGTAATATCATTCCTACTCCATCAGGTATTAAGGAATTAGATGTTGTGGTGACGCTGGGATAAAATGGACTATTTGAAATTTCAAAAGGGTAAATCATTATGTTGGTTTGCCCTTTTTGTTTAATAAATCCTCATTCACTACACTGAAAAAATTCAAATATTCAGCATTTATTTAGAAAATGTTATATCTTATTACTGCATTTTATTAACCTAAACATAAGAGCAATGAACGACACCTTAAATGTAGCAGTACTCGAGAACGTAGCGTTGGTTAAGCAATTTTTTAAGTACTATGAAAAAGGAGATATAGTTGGACTAAGAGAGATTTTTTCACCTGATATTGAATGGCATGTACCAGGTCATCATCCTCTGGCAGGAGTGAAGCGGGGAATCGAAGAAGTCATTGCCTACTACAAGCAACTCCAAAAAGCAAATTTCAAGGCTGAAGTCATTATCCTGGAAGGAAATGATAATCATGTGATAGACTGTCATCGAGGTTGGGCAAAGATCGGGGATATAAAAGTGGATATGAACTGGGTGCTTCTTTATACTATAGAAGATGGGAAAATCAAAAAAATGATCAATTTTCCAGGAGATCAACATGCAGCAGATGACTTCTTCTGGAAAGTATATAAATTAAAGGATATACCAGATCGCTTGGCCAGAGATTAAGAGATACCCATAATTAAAGAATTCTTGATTTTCTGAAGTCGATTTAATTCCTATTTTTAAACTTTATTTTAATCAACCACAAATGTTTTTGACTAACCAGGATATTCAAAAAATCGAGAAACTAATTTCCGATCGCAAACAGGCCCACTCCTATTACGAACAGAGATCCAAAGTTTACAATGCTTTCATTGATATGGAAAGGCAGGCGTTTTCGCCTGGCAAATTAGATAGAAAATATAAGGAGCTCATTGCTATTGGCATCTCCATACACATCAACTGTGAGTCGTGCCTGGAATGGCACATCAACGAAGCACTAAAATCAGGAGCTACTAAAGAGGAAATCATTGAAGGTATCGGCGTTGGAATGGAAATGGGTGGTGGTCCTTCGACAGTAAGCAGCAGGTTTGCAATGAAGGTTCTTGAATATTATACCAGAGAACCCAAAGATTAGGT
>JBNLGO010000288.1:0-1428 GCA_050306095.1 Cyclobacteriaceae bacterium | reverse complement strand
ATAGGAAGCTATGGGAAGAGCGTATTGATTCTTTTGAAGATTACTTAATGAAATTACAATCAGAAAATAAAAACAAAGACAATGGATAAATCCAACAGAACTGTAACGATTAAACGTACTTTTAGTGCTCCGATCACACTGGTTTGGGAAGCATGGACGCAGCCGGAACATATTGCCCATTGGTGGAGTCCTAAGGGTATTACCACAAAAATTATCGAGCACGAATTTAAAGTAGGAGGTAAATGGAAATTTGCTATGCCTATGCCAAACGGACAGGAATTTATCGCGGAAGGGAAATACATAGATATTGTGGAGTTTGAAAGGATTATTTCCCTGGCGGATTTTAAACCGATGACGGAAGGAGTGGAAATTCAGGCGTTTTTTAAGGAAAATGGTGATAAAACTGATTTTACTTTTAATGTTGTCCATGCTACAGAAGAGTATAGAATACAGCAAGAAAAAATGGGAATATTAAATGGTTGGGGATCCGTATTCGATCGACTGGAAGAATTATTAACAACACAATTATAATTTAAGCTATTATGAAAACAATGACATGTAAACAATTAGGTGGCGCTTGTGACAAAGAATTTCAAGCTAATACATTCGAGGAAATCGCTGAGATGAGTAAAAATCACGGTATGGAAATGTTTCAGCAACAAGATGAAGCACATCTCAAAGCCATCAGTGAAATGCAGGAATTAATGAAGTCTCCCTCAGCAATGCAGGAGTGGTTCGCAGAAAAGAAAAAGGAGTTTGAAGCACTTCCTGAAAGTGAATAGATCGATTATTTAAATAGTAGTGATGGATGAAAAAATATTCTTTATGATTTATTCTGTCACTACCTTATTTTTCCTTGTCCACTACCTTCTCCTTTTTAAATAAAGTTTTGTGAACCTCTCCGGCATCCTCGTCCCCGGCAAGAAATTCATCACCCCGTTTTTTCAACCAATCTACGAGCTGTTTGGAATATAATCCTGCCAATGCAGAGAGCGTTGTAACTGCATATGGATTTAAGACATCTACCTGCTGATCTACCTTGAGAATTCCCCCTCGTATGGCGGCATAAGTTAAAAAGCCAATAGTGGCACCAATAAGTGGGCGTACCACATACCACCAGCTCCAGCTGGCAACAAAACGCTGGTTGCCGATATAGGTGGTGAAAGAGGTCAATACCGCGATACTTGTTCCGAGCATTCCTCCGATGATGGAGATAATGAGATATCCGACTTCAACACTTACCACTGCTTGTCCGGAGGTTTCCGGCCATACCCAAAATAAAGCTAATAATGCGCCGATATTCAAGATGATAAGGTATAATCCAAGGATTAAGGTAACTGTGCGTGACATATTGGGTTCGTTTGATAGTTAGTTATTACAACTGCAAAAGTTAAATAATCGTTTCTTTTAAAATTTTATCAAAAATAG
>JBNLGO010000287.1:0-1445 GCA_050306095.1 Cyclobacteriaceae bacterium | reverse complement strand
ATAAAAAGCCTTTTGGTGCGGATGTTGTATTACTCCATAAGTTGTTGAAAAATGATATCTCTGATAGGGAATACATACTTTTTACAGATCAGTTTTTGAATGAATCAGATTTCAACTCCTTGAACCTAAATGATAATTTACACTCTGGTCAGCAAGAATATAGCGACGCTGGAAATGTGGCGTATAAATATCTTTCGCTGAGTAATTTATATAGTGAAGTTGTTGATCCTCCTCCTGTAAAATTACCGGAAAAGATGAAAGATCCTGTAGTTGCTGAACATGTGTTTGATCTACCTTTAATGGAAGTTTATGAATACTTATCGGACTTTGAATTAAAACAAATCTGGAACGAGGGCGTTACTGAATTTAAATATCAAAAAGGTAAGATAAACCGTATCGGTACCAAGCACATTTGTGTTTTTGAAAAAGGCAAGGCGCATTTTGAAAGTGTAACAAATGATTTTGGAGAGGGAAATCTTGTATATGGAGAGAAATTACTTAACTTTCCTTTAGCAAAAGATTTAGCAGTTTATTTTATTCTGACACCAATTAACGACAGAACCAATATAAGGATAGAAACACATTATAAACCCTTGCCTGTCTTTGGTTGGATTTTTAAACCATTTATTAACATGAATATTAAGAAATTAAATCAGAATTTTATAAATTCTTTTTCGAAATTGAAAAGGAAAGAATTCACTGAAGAATCAGCGCCTATACTAAGGTGAAATTTTTTTAGAATCCTAAAACCAAATTATATACAAAATGAAAAACTATTTCTCTAAAACTATAAGTATAGCTGCAGCTCTGCTGTTTTTGGTGTCTCTGTCATTTGCTCAGGAAAGTCCACCTTCAAAAGCAGAAAACACTGTAGATGGAGTAAAAATTACCATCAGCTATCACTCTCCGAAGGTAAAAGGCCGAACAATTTGGGGCGGACTAGAACCTTATGACAAAGTATGGAGAACAGGAGCTAATAATGCAACAACCATTGAGGTTAGTGAAGATGTAAAAATTGGTAAGAACAAAATGCCAAAAGGAAAATATGCATTGTTCACTATACCAAAAAAAGGTGAAACATGGACGGTGATCATCAACAAAGAGGCTGATCAATGGGGTGCATACAATTATAAAGAAAGTGAAGATTTGTTCAGGTTTGAAGTAAATGTTGATAGGACTATTGAATTAAATGAATCACTGAAATTTGATGTTAAAGATGATGGAACTGTGGTATTTGCTTGGGAATACAAATCATTTAATTTCAAAATAGAAAAGTAGATCAAATAAAAATATTTTTATTGCGTTAGAATGGGCAGGACATAAATTTGTCCTGCTTTTTATTTGAAAACGTGAAGAAGCCATGAAGCAAGGATTATTTTTTTCATTTCTGGTTTTAATTGGGTTGAGTTCCTGCCAAAAACCAGAGAGTCCTCAATTCAAATATC
>JBNLGO010000286.1:0-1528 GCA_050306095.1 Cyclobacteriaceae bacterium | reverse complement strand
GCAGGGAGGAAACAGGACCTCCAGCCGGAACCAAGATGTTTTCCAGCAAATTTTTTGCGCCATCTGATTCCACATAATTATGATATAGAGTGGAGTCGAGATTTGAAGAAATTGCAGTGAAAAAATGTCCTGCTTCATGAATGATAGTAGCAATTAAAGAAGCAGAGATATAAGCAAGAGTAGAATTAATCAGAACATTACGCTGATTCATCGGTTAAGGTCATTTAGGATCTCTGACCTTAATATAACTAATTTTAGTGATGATAGTTTTACTACTTTAAATGAAATTGAAAGGATGAAAAACAATGGGTACAAGCTATATAGATAACCTGTACCCCTGCCTAAATTTGAATTCATCTAATGTTCCAGGAAGTTGATCAAATGACCACGATAGTGATAATAGTCGGGATGTTCGATTACTTCGCGACGTGTTCTTGGTCTTTCGAGGGGGATATCAAGGATGTCTCCTACAATAGCCTTTGGCCCCGATGTCATCATGATCACCCTGTCCGCCAGAAATATAGATTCGTCAACATCATGGGTAATTGCGATAGCCGTGATGTTTTCTTTATTCCAAACCTCTAAAAGCACATCCTGAAGCTCTGCTCGTGTCAGAGAATCAAGCATGCCAAAAGGCTCGTCTAACAATAATATTTTAGGTTTCAATGCAAATGCTCGTGCAATACCAACCCGCTGCTGCATACCCTGACTCAACTCAGATGCTTTTTTATTGAATGAATCTCCTAGTCCTACCTTATCCAGATAGTATTTGCAAATATCTAACCGCTCTGTTTTGGATCCATGTGGAAATACCTGCTCGACGCCCAAGAACACGTTTTCCAAAGCTGTCATCCAAGGGAAGAGGCTGGGTGATTGAAAAACCACACCTCGATCAGGACCTGGTTTTGTAATCGGTATTCCATCCAGCAATATTTCACCGCCAGATATTTCATTTAGTCCTGCAATCATCGTCAGTAAAGTAGATTTTCCACATCCTGAATGGCCGATGATGGAGATAAACTCTTGCTTTTTTACCTTTAAATTCAATTTTTCAAGAACTACATAGTCTCCTTTTGGTGTAGGATAAATCTTAGTAAGATCTTTTATATCCAACATCACATCTTTTGGACTGATCAAAGCGGGTGCTGGTGATTGTTTTATATCTGTTGCGCTCATGTTCTTCTTTTTAGAAATACTTTACCTTATCCTCTTCTTTTCTTTTTCGGAATATTTTACCAGGCATTATCGGTTTTAATTCAGGAAGTCGATAATTAGTGGTTTTCTTGGATTTGGATTCCGTGCCCATGTCCATGAGGTATTCAATGATATCATTTCTGGTTTTCTTGTATTCCTCATTGTCATTCAATTCCGTCTTATCCCGAGGCCGTTCGATGTTTATCTTAAACTCTGGGCCTAAGGTGGCATTAGGGCCTGTAGTCAATGGGATGATCCTGTCTGCCATCAATATTCCTTCATCCACATCATTGGTAATCAACAATGCTGTACGCTTATCTTCTGTCCAGATATT
>JBNLGO010000285.1:0-1572 GCA_050306095.1 Cyclobacteriaceae bacterium | reverse complement strand
AATATGAAGCTGAATATTTTTCTGATCTTTTTGTCTATATTTTTTCTATTCCAATGTAACTCACATAGGAAAATAAAGCTTGGTACATCTATAGAAGGTGCCGCTCCGACAAGGGTTGGAAAAGAACTTGCAGAATATCTCAACAACCATGGATGGGAGATTGAACTAGTAAAGGGGCAAAGCATCAATGATTCAAATACACTGGATCAAATTGTAAATCAGAACCTCGATATAGCATTTACATTGAATGATCAGGCTCATAAAAATGAATCGAGCGAGGTAAGGACTGTTTTGCCATTCTATCCTAATATCAGTTACATTTTCTATAGGAGTAAATTGAAACCAAAAAATCTTAGCGATCTAATTGAAAATAATTCCATCGCAATCACAAAAGATGATATTTCATTTTTCAGCACCTTGTTCCAGTATTATGGCATCAATAAAGATTCTATTTCATTCCACCCGGTTAACGAAGTGGAATCTGTCGAAGAATTTTTAGTGGAGTTAAACCAGGGTAATAATGATGTTGTATGTGTATTTGCTTCAATCCATAATCCTTATGTAAAACGGATGATTGAAAAAGACTGGGAAATCTTCAGCCTGGGAGATATAGCATTTTCAAACCGGGGATCATCTGTAGAAGGTTTTTGTATGAATTACCCCAGATCTGAACCGTTTATTGTTCCCAGAAATTTCTTTGGGCAGAAGCCTGAATTTCCCATTTATACAATAGCCTTAAATGAAATATTGATCACTAACAAGAATATGGATAAAAGGATGATTTATGATCTTGTGAGTGATATTTATAGCGGTAAACATTACTTAAGTCAAAAAGATAATCTATTCAATTACATTAGCGAAGAATTTGACAGGGATGCTTTAAATTTTCCACTTCACCAAGCCACAATTGATTATTTAAGGCGCGATGCACCAACCTTTTTTGAGAGATACGCGGAAGTATTTGGCGTGGTATTTTCGATTTTAGTAGTGCTTTTTGGCGGAATCACCAGTTTAAAGAAAATCAGAAAAGAAAGAATAGATAAGTACTATCGAAGAGTTATGAATTGTAAGGATATCTCAGAACTTGAAACCATTTCCAATGAAGCTGTTACACAACTTCAAAATGAGAAACTGACAGCTGATGAGTCTTTTACAATTTTTCTGAATTTGGTTGAAAAAAGGAGGAATGAGATTCAAAATAATCCGTTGAATTAAAAACAGATCTCAGGGACAATTCCATTTTTAAACTTGGAAATCCCCATTCAAAAACCTATGTTGAATTATCTAAACATTTATATAGACTTATGAAAAAGCTGGCTATTTGCATCATAATTTTATTTACGATAACCGATTTTGCATTTTCTCAGGAAGAAAAGAAATTGTCAAAAAAAGAACGTAAAGAGCTTAGACAACAACAGCAAGCAGAACAAAAACAAGCCATACTCACATTACTAAATAGTAAAGCTTGGGTTATAGAGGCACACACAGTTTTTGACCGGTATAATCAGAGCTATCAATTAAATCCAACGATAAACTTTGTTGGCGTAAAGGGAGATGAAGGAGCATTACAAC
>JBNLGO010000284.1:0-1730 GCA_050306095.1 Cyclobacteriaceae bacterium | reverse complement strand
ATAGTTTTCGTTTTTAAAGTGCAAAAATAATATTTTTCAGTTAAAATTTTATTGCTTCCCGTATTTACTGTTTCCTTCAATTTTATATTCTAACATTTTTCTACCCAACTCCACCTCTCCTTTCTCAATTAATATTGTACCATAATAGTGATAGGCAGGCTCATAAAACGGATTGATGCGCAGACACTTTTTTAATGAACTTATTGCCAATTCAACATCACCAGCATCATACTGCGCTTTGGCCAGGTTGACATAAGAATGAAAAAACTTATAATTATTTGATAATACCTTTTCAAACATCGAGATGGCTTTTTCATATTCGTTCTGATAAATTAATAATTCTCCCTGGAGGTCCATTGCCCACTCATTATCCGGATAAATTTTGAATAACATTGAAAGTATCTTTTGAGAAGATTCAAAGTTGCGATTTCTAAAATATGCCCTAGCTAAATTGATAAGAATTGATTCGTTCCCCGGATCATTGGAAAGTGCTTTTTCAAGTATACTTATCGATCCTGAAAAATCTCCATTTTTCAATAGCTGAATTCCTTCAAAATCTTCTTTTGTATTTCTTTTTAAAACGGCAAGTATGGGCCTCCCTTCAATTTCAACCTGGTAGACAGTATTCTCAGGTGGCCAGATTTCATGTTTTAACTGATATGGATGCAGAAAGGTATTGCAGATCACAGCGTAATCCCAGTTTTCAGCAGATCGGTTATAATAATCAATCAGTTTCGATTTATATGGCTTACCCTCATAATATTCGGGAATGATAAAATTAGCAGCTACAACATCTTGCTTTATATTGGATTGTTGATCAATATACTCATAGGCTTTCCGATAACTGGTAAAGTAATAATCAAGCTCATACTCACCGTAGGCGCCTTTGCAACCACCTTGTAGTACATTGAAAAAAGTGTACTGGTAGGGATAATTGGTGATGGAGTAGTAAATAGGATAAACTGAAAAAATCATCAATACACTGAAGAAAACGATCTTCCAAACTCTTCTACTTTTCAACTTTTTATAGACATTCCATAGTCCAACGGCTGATATGACAACAAGCGGAGGATATACAAAAAGCATTTGCCTCCAACCTCCATAAACATTAGCACCTGTGACAGCAGCATAAAAAAGCGGAAATCCAAATGCGATCAGCAAAAAAATCGATTTCACCAGAGATTTTGGATTTTTCAATCTGAAAACTAAAAAGGTTGCCAAACCTAATAGGGATAAGAGCGGAAGCGTAATCAACATGTATTTGAACAAATAATACCATGGAAACTGATCAGACCAATACAGCTTACCCTCGAATATCTGTCGAACGGTAGTGGGATAATCTTTCATCATTTCAAGGGAAGCAAGTGGATGACTTAAAGGTGCCTCCCACGCCCAGGGCCAGAAAATAATACCGCAGAAATAGCCTGAAATTAAAATCAACACTAAAATCCCAATAAACTTAATGGACCAATTTAGTTTCAATTCGAGTTCTCCTTTCTGGACCAGAAAATAGATCCAAAGCACTGAAAACAACAGGGAATAGGCATAAATGAGTAATCCTCCGATTCTGATACTAATTCCAAATGCCAATCCCAGAATGAGCCATCCGATATCTTTCCAAGAAAATAATGGCAATTTGTCCAGAAACCGAAACATGAAATACATGGAGAAGATAAAGCAGAAAGCAAATGGAATATCCTTCAGATTATTCATCGCATGGCCCATAAACC
>JBNLGO010000283.1:0-1935 GCA_050306095.1 Cyclobacteriaceae bacterium | reverse complement strand
AATTTTCATCTGTGTTTTGATCTGACTTGATCACACGCTTTACAAAAGCGCGCGAGTGGGGTTTCCTTAGACTGTAACTTTTTCTAAAACCTGAATTATTAATGCGAACTCAATTGTCAACAATTAATTAATGGTTTATGAAAAATACGATGATAATCCTCTTGCTGGTGGTTATAAGTCTATCAGCCTGTGAAACCGGTGAAGAAAATCCCGATTTTCAACCAATGGTTAGTTCTATCAATTCGGGAGAGTTTGGTTACGAAGACGGACCTATAGAAACCGCGAAATTTGAATCTCCTGTTGGTACTGCCCTGGATAATTCAGGTAATATGTATGTAGCTGAAAAAAGCCGCATCAGATTAATCAGTAAAGAAGGTGTGGTCACCACATTTGCTGGAAGCGATGAAGAAGGCTATAAGGACGGCATCGGACAAGATGCAGTATTTAACTTTATAGGTGGCATTGCCCTGGCTAAAGACGGTACCCTCTATGTCACAGAATCGAGGGGGAATAGGGTCAGGAAAATTACACCTGATCAGGTAGTAACAACTATTGCAGGAGATGGGGAGCAGGGTTATATGGACGGTAAAGGTACTGAAGCTCAGTTTAATGGCCCAGGTGGAATCGTGGTATCGGATAATAATATTATTTATGTAGCAGATGTGCATAATCACCTCATCCGTAAAATCACCCAGGATGGAATGGTAACTACCCTGGCCGGGAATGGTGAGCTAGGCTATGCCGATGGTACAGGGACAGCAGCTATTTTAAGCGGACCATTAGATGTCACAATTGATGAAGAAGGTAAAATTTGGTTTGTTGATTCCCAGAACCACATGATCAGAACATGCACACAGACCGGTGTGGTCAATACCATCGCCGGCGATCTCCAGCGAAATTCTGGCTTTGCGGCAGGGATTGGTCCGGAAGCCCGGTTCCTATATCCCTTGGGGATAACCACCATTGGCAAAATGGTTTATATTGTTGACGCGGGTAATAACCGAATTTGTACCCTGGACTCAAACAACATGGTAACTACCTTTGCAGGCGATAGCACCGCAGGATTTAAGGATGGCCCTCTATCGGAAGCGCTCTTTAGTTTTCCGTATGATATTCAGGCAGATCAGGATGGTAACCTTTATGTAACTGATGTTCAAAATAATCGCATTAGAAAAATCCAAATGCAATAACCTCTTCCAGGTATAGCTTACCACTAAATCCATGTATGTGACTGAATCCTTGTTGGTAAAAACCTGCCTTGCAGGCAGGTACCTACAAGGAGAAGTAGAAAGGCATCAAACCCTAATGGTATAATTTAAAATTTGATGCCTTTTAAAATGGTGTAAAATTCTGGGTGAAACAAAATCGAACTTTCAATTTTTACCTATCCACGAATCAATATCAGTTCCGAGTCACCCATGGGAGTTCCTGATACCTTCGCGGTAATGGTGTCGTCATCATTCAATGTGCAATTGTATGTGATGGTCATTTCGGGATATGAAATATCAAACGAGAACTCATTGCCATTGATCTTGGTGTTTGAAATCTCCGAATCGCCAAACACTGATTGTATAGTACCCGTTAATTTTCCATCTGTAGTTTTGAAGATATATGTTAACTCTACATCGCCTTCAGGTCCTCTCGCGCACTTTTGCAAAGTGTGCGATCATAGCTAGCCAAAAATATATTTATGCACTTTGATTATTGATAATTTCATAACTTGAATGAAAGTTATTGGATTAAAAAGACATTGAAACAACAATTAAAACAAAATAATACCATAGGCTGTTGTGGGATTGATTGTGGATTATGTCCGCGATTTATCTCAAACAGTGATTCAGCTTGTCCTGGTTGTGGAGCTGCAGATTTTTATGATAAACATCCATCCTGCGGATTCTTGAATTGTTGTGCAAAAAATCATGAATTAGAGGTTTG
>JBNLGO010000282.1:0-2407 GCA_050306095.1 Cyclobacteriaceae bacterium | reverse complement strand
GGGAATCGGCCCTGAAAAACCGATCAAAAATATGAGAGAGGTTTTCCTTGGAAATGCCTTGCCCGGTGTCTGCTACTTTTAATTTCAAATAATCACAAGCATAAACATCTTCGCAAACTGAAAAATTTTCTTTGGACTCCAATTCTATTTGATCTTTTGACGCCACACTTAATTGCACATTTATCTCCCCTCCATCATTAGAATATTTAAAGGCATTTGACAATAAATTATACAATACCTTTTCTAATAAATCCCGATCAAAAAACATATTTAACTCATCTTTTGATGCGCCAAATTGATAATTGATATGACGGTCTTTGGCAGTTTCACGAAAGGAGATGAATATTTCCTTTACAAATTTGACAATGTTTCCTTCCGCAGCTTTTAATTTTATATTTCTTTTGCCCAACCGCCTAAAATCCATCAATTGATTTAGCAGCCGATGTAGTCGCTGTCCGTGTTGCTGCATTACCTGGAGTTGGTTTAACATCCGCACATTTAAATTATCGGTATTCAACAATTTCTCCAATGGCCCTAAGATGAGGGTAAGTGGAGTGCGAATTTCATGAGATATATTAGTAAAATACTGAAGCTCCAGGTTGTGGATTTCATCAGCTCGTTCTCTTTCTAATCTTTCGATCTCTACGTTATGTCTTAACTGAATTCTGGTTAAGGTGATTTTTCTTATCAATAAAAACAGTGCGACTATCAAAAGCCCATAAACAGCATATGCCCAATAGGTAAGCCAAAACGGCGGAAGCACCTTGATTTTCAATACTTTACTTTTATTTGACCAGACGCCGTCATTATTTGCAGCACGTACTTTAAAAATATAGTCACCCGCATCCAGATTAGAATAGTGGGCAAACCTTCTGTCTGCGTTAGTATTGATCCAATCATTATCAAATCCTTCCAACTTAAACTTGTATATATTTTTTTCCGGGGCTGCATAGTGCAATGCCGCAAACTCTATTGTGATATTGTTATCAAAATATTCAAGTGTGATCTCACTGGTTTGGTTAATACTTTTATGAAGAATGGCCTTTCTATTATTAAAGTCGCCAATCGGAACATTTTCATAATTCAGTAGCAGGTTTGTGAAGACTACTGTTGGATTAGATGGATTATTTCTAATTTGACCAGGATTAAAAATTGTAATACCATCTGCTCCACCAAATAAAATCTCTTCCCCGATGGTTATTACTGCATTACTGTGAAAAAAACTATTTCCTAAGCCGTCCGAATATTTATATTCCTGAAATGACAATGGCGCTGAAAAAGATTGTTCTTCTCTCTGAATTTTAATGATACTTTTTTTTGTACTTACCCAAAACTCATTTTCCTGAACAGAAGTGATACTTTGCACAACTTCTCCCGGAAACCCATTGATTGTAGTGTAAAACAGTGTCTTATTGGTTTTTGCGTCAAGCAAACACATGCCAGATTCTGTCCCTATCCAAAAAATCCCTTGGTTATCCTGATATATGTCGGTAATAAAATTATCTGGTAGTGAGTATCCGTCTTCGCTATTTTGCTGAAAATGGGCATAGCTTATTTTCTTTCCTTTTTCTAATTCATCAATATTTAATTGGAAGATTCCGTTCCCCCGAGTGCCTACCCATAAATGCTCATCATTATCTTCAAAAAGCTTGACAATTGGGGAAGCGCTTAGTCGTTGCTGTCCGTCCAATTGATCGAAAGAAATAAATTCTTTTGTTTCGCGATCATACAGGTTAAGTCCTCCCTGGTAGGTGCCAAACCAAATATTACCCTTAGAATCTAACAAAGAACACACGATGTAATCATCACTTAAAGAACTATTAGCCTTTTCGAATTTTCTTTTGATATGTGCTGTGTTAGATTGTAGGTTTTCGCCTTCGATTAAATAAATTCCATTGCCATCTGTACCTACCCACAAATTTTCATTTTTATCAATCAAAAGGGTATTTACATATTTCAATGATAGGTCATTTTCTGATAGCGTTAAATTGTTAAAAGTTTCATTAATATTTTGGGCTACAGCAATACCCTGTCCATATGTGCCTAAAAATATTTGCCCATCTCCAGAATGAATGAGAGACCTTATTTCGCTAGCCTGATTAGGCTGTCCAGTTATGATTGAAATAAATCTGAATGATTTCCCGAATTTATCAATTTTGTAAATCCCCTTATTGGTTCCTACCCAAATTACCCCACTATTGTCTTCAAAAAATTGATTTGCTTTCTCAATGTCATCATTTATGGTTGTTGGCCATACTTCAGGTTGGTGAAGGATTTTTCGCTTTAAATCAAAAGCATAAACTCCATCATCTGTACCCATCCAGATATAAGTGTTATCCAACGAACTTCGATATAAGGCATTGATCTTGTTTTTCAGACTTGATGTGTGCTCAATTTCTACTTGAAA
>JBNLGO010000281.1:0-2508 GCA_050306095.1 Cyclobacteriaceae bacterium | reverse complement strand
AAGTTGCAACACCCTATTAGTGAAGCGTTGTTCATAGATGATATCACGATTTGCTGTATTTGAAATACCCAGATTATATCTAATGCCAAAATTCACTTTTTCGTTGAGTTTATAAGCCAATCCAAAAACCACTGAAAAATCGTGCTTATTGATTGAACTAACCTGCCCACCAAGGAAGTTTTCATTAACGGATTTCAGTAAATATCCATATTGAGCTCCGATCTCAAAGCTGGCATCTTCATAAAAATATGTCTTAGCGAATACAGGCAGATTCAGGTAGTGATAGTTGAGAAATATATTTTGAGAGCGATCGATAGCTGCACCCTGAAGAGAATACACTAATTCAGTCTGAATACTGAAAAAGGGTGTCATAATAAATTCAGCGGTACCTCCGAGGTGATATCCAATTCTGGATTGCATGCCCAATTCAGATTTTCCTAAGGTAGCCACATTCATCCCTACTTTGGCGCCTAATTCAACATCCTGGGACTTAGATTCCATGAATAATATTAATAGAGGAAGGATAAAAATAAAAAGCTTTTTCATAAAAGTGCCTTTGGTCAAATTAGCATATTGCGATTGGTAAATTTATAAATAAAATAATAGAATCTTATTTTAATTGGGTAAGTGTTAGTTACAGGGATTTTTTGGTTATTTCCCAAATACTAATTGACTATTATCATACTTACTTGCTCTCCACTGTTTTAATAAATGATTCTTTAGATTTGTTGAAATTAAATCTAGTTAAGTTTCATATTTTAGACTAGTAGAACTAAAGTTAATTTACCTGTGAACATTTTTTTTATTCCATCGTGGTATCCTTCAAAAACTGATCCTTTACCTGGGATATTTTTCAGGGAGCAGGCATTTGCTTTGGTGAAAAATTTTAATGATATCAATATTGGTGTCAGTACCTGGGGTCAAAACGATGAACGGCTCCTGCTCTGGTCAGGGGAACCATTTCAGAGCGTATTAAAATTATTATTGAAAGGGAAACCTGATAAGGCTATAGAAGAATTGATACCCGGACGACTTATTGAGTATTTCTCTCCAGAGTTTACCTGGAGCTCCAGGCTATTAAATGGAAATTTGAAAAGGATCATAAATTCCAATCTCAAAAATCTCAAATCTTTTCAGGAGCAATTTGGGAAAGCAGATATCATACACGCACATGTAGGTTTTCCTGCAGGAATAATTGCCGCCAAACTTTCAAAAGATAATATACCTATAATACTATCGGAGCATGCGAGTCCTTTTCCACTTAATTCATGGAAGAATCTTAATAGGAAAATGAAAAATGGCCTAAAAGAAAGTTACCAAGAGTCAATTTTAGTTTTATGCGTTTCAGAAAGTTTACAAAAGCAAATCAGAAATTGTGGTATAACAGATACGAAATACATCCCTAACCTGGTGGATGAATCATTTTTTAAACCCGCTACCCAAGCAAACAATAATGTTTTTACTTTCTTTACACTCGGCAGAATGGTGCCGCAGAAAGGAATAGATATTTTATTGCAAGCAATCTCGAGATTGAAAAGTGATGCAAAATTTCGGATAGGTGGTGATGGTCCGGAATTAAAAAAGTATAAGCAGTTGGCTAAGGAATTGAATATAGATGAGAAGATTGTCTGGCTGGGTAGATTAGACAAGCATCAGGCTTTAATTGAATATCAAAATTGTGATGCTTTTGTCTTACCAAGTCGTCATGAGTCAATGGGTGTGGTATTTACCGAAGCCATGGCTTGTGGTAAACCGGTCATTGCCACGATTTGCGGTGGGCCTGAAGAGTTTATTGATGATTCAATAGGTTATATGGTGAAAAATGAAAATGTGGATGCCCTTGTGAAGGCAATGGAAAGGATGATTGAAAATCACAGCAACTTCAACAGTAGAGCTATTCGGAAGAAATTTGAGGATCAGTTTTCATCAAGTGTTGTCACAAGAAAATTACGGGATGTGTATGAAGAGGTTATAAAACTCCATCAAAGTAAAAAGTAATATCTTTGGATTTTAATTTTGGCAACATGAAGAAAATATTCAAAGTACTCAAGTGGATTTTTTATACTATCGTCCTAATTGTAGGTATTTTCGCACTGTTGTACTTGTACACTTCGGGACCGTGGAAAGTGGCAAATACTGTCTCGCAGGATTCAACTATATCGCACATTACCATTGATAGTATTGTCTTTCATTCAGAATCGTTTGGGGATGATAGTTCACGCGTAATAATCGTTATACACGGTGGTCCGGGGCAGGATTATAAATATTTGTTGCCACTTCGGGAATTCTCTGATGACTACAAAGTTGTGTTTTACGATCAGCGTGGCACTGGGCTTTCGCCACGGGTCGATCCCTCACAGCTTAACCTGCAAAGCTCCATTGATGACCTGGACAGAATCATTAAATATTTTTCTCCAGACAGGAAGGTAAACATCCTGGGTCATTCCTGGGGTGCCATGCTTGCTTCCGGATATTTAGCGCGGTATCCTGAAAATGTGCATAAAATTA
>JBNLGO010000280.1:0-2511 GCA_050306095.1 Cyclobacteriaceae bacterium | reverse complement strand
CTTAGAAAGATATTTTCACCTGATATCGAATGGCATGTGCCGGGACATCACCCTCTGGCTGGTGTAAAGCGAGGAATAGAAGAAGTCATTGCCTACTACAAGCAACTACAAAAAGCAAATTTTAAAGCTGAAGTCATTATACTGGAAGGAAATGATAATCATGTGATTGATTGTCATAGAGGTTGGGCAAGAGTTGGGGAGATCAAAGTGGATATGAACTGGGTCCTTCTTTATACTATAGAAGATGGAAAAATTAAAAAAATGATCAATTTCCCAGGGGATCAACATGCAGCAGATGACTTCTTCTGGAAAGTATATAAATTAAAGGATATTCCAGATCGATTAGCCAGAGATTAGACGATACCAATATTTAAAGAATTCTTGATTTTCTGAAGTCGATTTTATTCCTATTTTTAATCTTTACTATAATCAACCATAAATGTTTTTGACTAATCAGGATATTCAAAAAATCGAGAAACTTATCGCTGATCGTAAACAAGCTCACTCCTATTACGAACAGCGTTCCAAAGTTTACAATGCTTTCATTGATATGGAAAGGCAGGCTTTTTCGCCTGGTAAATTAGATAGAAAATATAAGGAGCTCATAGCTATCGGCATCTCTATACACATCAACTGCGAATCATGCCTCGAATGGCACATTAATGAAGCTTTGAAATCTGGAGCTACAAAAGAAGAAATCATTGAAGGTATTGGCGTTGGAATGGAAATGGGTGGTGGTCCTTCAACAGTTAGCAGCAGGTTTGCGATGAAGGTACTTGAATATTATACCAGAGAACCCAAGGATTAGGTTACATATTCCTCTCTGATGACCAAAGCAAATTGATTATCTTCAATAGGCAGATAACCTTGCTCATAGCAGAAATAATAGATCTTCCCAGTCTTTGTTTTAAAGACATTTGTGAAATAATTAAAATTAAATCCCAGATCAAGGAGTTTGGTTTTACCTACTTTAGATTTGCCATGTGGATTGAGATCAGATAGGATTTTTCTATTCTTACGAAGAATACGATTTACATTTCTCATGTAGTTCGTTGAATCTGCATTCTGACGATTATAATAAGTTGTGCGGCATTGATCAGAGCAAAATTTCTTATCACTGCGTCCTTCGAAAGGTTCGCCGCATTCCAGACATTTTTTATCCATAAAGCAAATATAGACATATTTTATTCGTTTGCAAACGAATACAAACGTCTACAAACGTATGTTACCCGTAAGTAATTGAATATTAAACGAATCGAATAATCCCGATCTGCCAACTTTGAATCGATGATTAACAAAAACGAAATCTATTTCTAACCAATAAATATTAATATTATGAACAATTTAAGAAACAAAGTAAGTCTGATTGGAAATCTTGGTAATGATCCTGAAGTAAAAGTTTTTGATTCAGGAAAGAAAATGGTCAGAATGTCATTGGCAACCTCTGATAGTTATAAAAATAACAGCGGAGAAAAGGTAGAGCAAACTCAATGGCACAACCTAATTTTATGGGGCAAGGTGGCTGAGGTCGCTGAAAAATATTTACAGAAAGGCAGCGAACTGGCCGTTGAAGGAAAGCTCTCCTACCGATCGTATGAAGATAAAGACGGCGAAAAGAAATATATCACAGAGATAGTAGTGAATGAGCTGATCATGTTTGGCAAAAAGTAAATGACATTCTGGACTAATAATTCAAAGTGTCGTACAGCCATCTAATACATTTTAAGGCCAAAAGAAAAAATGCTTTTGGCCTTTTTGTTTTATTTAAAAACAGAAAAGATTTTCATACTTTAGTGAAGACATCTTAATCTATAAATACTAGCTATACCAATCATGAAAAAAGCACTACTTGTCCTGCTATTCGGACTTTTTAATTTTACTCTTTTTGCCCAGAGTAGTTATATCGAAATTGTTAGATCCACCATTAAAACTGAGAAAAAAGCACTTATTGCTGAGGTAATGCAACTATCTGATGAGGAGGGGAATAAATTCTGGCCTGTATACAATGAATACGAAGAAAAACTCTATAAAATCAATACAGATTATTTCGACATTGTTATGCAGTTTGCTGACAATTATGAGAATATGAGTGCGGAAGTGGCTTCTGATATTCTATTTAGAGCAAACAAAGTTGGTGCTGATAAGGCAAAACTTGAGAAAAGTTTTATGAAGAAAATGACCAAAGTGATTTCTCCACAAAAAACCCTACGCTTTTTTCAGGCATCAAATAAGATTGAGATAATGATCGAAGCTCAGCTTGCTGCTGAAATTCCTTTATTAGAAAGCATAGAATAAACATTAGCTTGGTAATTCAACAATCGAAATTCACGATGAAGCTAAATAGTCTTCTGATCTTTTTGTCATTACTTTTTCTATTTCAATGTAACTCTCATAAGAAAATAAAGCTGGGCACATCTATAGAAGGTGCTGCTCCTACAAGAGTTGGCAAAGAATTGGCAGAATATCTCAATAATCATGGATGGGAGATTGAATTAATTAAAGAACAAGGCA
>JBNLGO010000279.1:0-2592 GCA_050306095.1 Cyclobacteriaceae bacterium | reverse complement strand
TTAACGTTGGGGAATCATTCCTACGGCTTGGGGAATGATATTTACGGAGGGGGCAGTCATTTTTACCACGGAAAAATCATTTTTTCAGCTTGGGGAACGATATTTACCACGGTAGCAGTGACTTTTACCAGGGAAAATTGATTCCCCGGTTGGTAGGAGCCATTCCCCGACCTTCATTTGTCATTCTAAAGGCTTCATTTGTTGTTCCTCAGACTTCATTGATGATTCCCCGGGCTTTTATTGCCGTTCCCCGTCGGTTATTTGCTACAGATATCCCTTTATGATCTTTTATCAACCAACAATTACCATAAAAACCATATCACTATGTCAAAAGTATCAATCGATACGCGAATACTCTTTGCATAGAACACCATCAGCAATGTCTAAAACCAGAAGGTGATTAAAAATCCACCGGTGGGACAATATGGACATGCAATTACCTTTTTCGTTAAAAAAGGGCGATAAGGCGGATTTACTACTATCACGCTTTTTTTTATACATCGCTGTGCTTAGTACTTATTTTCTGCATGTCATTTTTAAAGTTCTTTAACATTTTGCCAAACGATTTCCCCTTTTTTCTTTTTTCGGCAACAGTAAGGTCAAAATGTTCTTTCTCTCTTTCAATTTTCAAATAATTCTCATAAGATTTTCTGTCAATTTCTCCTTTTTCTACTGCTTCAAGTACAGCACAATCCATCTCATGGGTGTGTGTACAATCCGTGAATTTACATTTCTTCGAATACTTGAAAATCTTATCAAATGTGTTTTCTAATCCACCTGCGGAATCAATTATTCCAATTTCTCTCATGCCTGGATTATCAATAAGTATTCCTCCTCTTTCTAAAACAGTTAATTCTCGGTGACTGGTTATATGCCTGCCTTTATTTGTGCTTTTACTTATTGAATTTGTTTTCATTATGTTCTTGCCTAACAGGTTGTTCATCAATGTTGATTTACCTACACCCGAAGAGCCAAGTAAGCAATATGTCTTTCCTTTTTCTATTAATCCTGTGATGGAGTCATATCCGTCTTTTGTTTCATTGCTGAGAGCAATAATTGGAATATTCTTTATCCGTTGTTTAATATGCTCAACTATTTCATTGAGCTTTTGAGGTTCAATCAGGTCGGTTTTAGAGAGAACGATAATTGGTCTTACTTTAGAAGAATAACAAATAGTTAAATATCGTTCAAGGCGATTAATATTAAAATCTCTATCCACTGCTTGAACCAGAAGTGCAAAATCAATATTTGTTGCTATTATTTGCGTTTCACCAAACTTTCCAACTGCTTGTCTTGAAAGAATTGATATGCGGGGAATAACGCTGTGAATGATGACAAAATCAGAATCACAATTTAATAACGCAACCCAATCGCCAACAGCGGGAAAGTCTTCACGACTTTTAGCAGTGAACCTAAGATTTCCAGTAATTTCAGCTTCAAATTCACCCTTTTCATTCTTTACTATATATCTTTCCTTGTGTTCGGCTACTACTCGTCCAATTTCAAAATCCCCAAGATTATTTTCTATTCTTAGTTTTTCGAAATTGTCATTATACCCTAAATCTTCTATTGTCATGATATTTTCCATTATGCAGGGAGTCTTCTCGTATTAAGCACAACCTACTTGTATCGGTAACCTTCACTGATACATTCATAATCAGTCAATATGGGTGATACATAAAAATAACCATTAAATAATATCAATAGTTCAGAATGGAATAGTTGAGATAATTTCTGCGATTAAGCTATGGAGTAGACATAAAGTCAAGATAGTAAGATTTTTAAGCGTTTGCCAAATGGACCTGTAGTATCCACTCGCGCGCTTTTGTCAAGCGTGTGATCAAGTCAGAACAATAACTAGATGAAAATTTTGTACAATAACCCTACGATCTTTCATCAGCTTCTATTCATAAGTTTCACCAGCTTTCGTTATTTTAAAGGCCAAAAATAATTACCTGTTTATTTCAGAAAGATATAAGGTAGAAGTAGAAGAGTTTCGCACGCTTTGCAAAAGCGCGCGAGAGGAATTGATTTAGTTATTGATTGTTTAGCTGAAGTCTTTTCTTTCTTAATTGTGAAAACATCAAAAGTATAATTGCAATGGATGTTAATAGTAAATACAGAATCAGTGAGTTTTCAATGCCATATTTTTCAGATGATAATCCGATAATAATACTCGGAATACCAAAGCCTAAGTACGCAAATAGCAAATAGCCCGATACTACTCTTGGCTTTTCTTCAGGGTTTAGTTGAGATACTCCTGTAAGTGTGCCAAAATACCCAAATCCATAGGAAACAGCACCAATAATAGCGCAGCCAAACAAGACAAAGGGAAGTATGCCATAAATACTTCCATACGTTAGTATGGCAAAACCTAACGGAAGTAAAATATACGCGATGGTCATGGACCTTTGGATGGAAAGCTTTTTTGCTAATGGCAGAAATAAAGCGCCAGTTCCGTTAATTAAAAAAAGTGATAAGCCACTCCAGCCACCTAAATTAAATTTTGAAATTTGCGAAGGAATAATTGAAATGACTATGCCTGTAACCGCCCAAAACAAGGCAATAGATATGTTGAATTGAAAGGATCCT
>JBNLGO010000278.1:0-2754 GCA_050306095.1 Cyclobacteriaceae bacterium | reverse complement strand
GCAATAGAAATAAAAACTATGATGACCTTCCAATCTATTTGACTTTCTTTTAAATCATTTTTAATTCTGCTATCGAAGCCCATCTTTCAATTATTTATAACTAAAGAGGTTTTGTTCAATAAACACAAAAGTTGATCTTTTAATTCAATCATCGCCCTAAACGAACTAATTTAAGAATGGAGGGATTGGTTCTGTTTCTGATTTTAATAAAACACCCTATTGTTAGAAAAATCTTCGTAAAATGAGTTGTAAATACTCTGAATGAATGTCTTGTTAACGATTTTTACCACTTATATTCGGATATATAAGAAAACTGATGTGAAATTGCGTCGTTAAAGACATTTAGTGAGATGAGAATCTTAACTATTTCATACCAAAAAACCCTTTTTCTTCGATTTTCTTAATTTCATTTGACCAAAATCTATTTAATTTAGAATAATTGTAATTATATAATTATATATATTGGTGCAATAAAAGTGTGTTTTTAGAGAAATGAGTAGCGATATAACATTAAAAGACCTTGCCAAAATATTGGGAGTTTCACCTTCCACTATCTCTAGATCACTTAACAACCATCCGGATATTAGTGAAGAAACAAAAGCCATGGTACTCGACATGGCAAAGAAATTAAATTACCAGCCGAACGTAACTGCTCAAAAATTAAGAAGTCAAAAGACAAAGACAATAGGTGTGATCATTCCAGATATTGTACACTTCTTTTTTTCCACAGTAGTAAGTGGTATCGAAGAAGCTGCTGATGCAGAAGGGTATCGTATCATGTTTTGTAGATCCGCAGAATCAATAGAAAAAGAAAAATACTATACACAATCTCTTCTTTCACATCGTGTAGATGGACTCCTAGTATCTATGTCTAAAGAGACCGACCACTATGAACACTTCATGCATGTAATTGAAAAAAAGGTCCCCATTGTTTTCTTTGATCGAAAAATGAAAGGACTAGATATTACCAATGTGGTTGTTGATGATTATAAAGGAGCTAAAAAAGCTGTTCAGCATCTTATTGATCAAGGATGTAAAAAAATCGCTCACATTATGTCTCCGCAATTACTGAGTATAGGGATAGATCGATTACGTGGCTATAAGGATGCACTAAAGGAAAATAATTTGAGTGTTCACAAAAATTACATTATTAAAGACTATGGTGGAACAAAAGAGGGTGGTTATCACGCAGCAAAGGTACTGATGAAACTTCCTGATCCTCCTGATGCTATATTTGCTTGCAATGATATGGTCGCCTTTGGTGTCTTGCAAACATTAAAAGAAATGAACATCAAAATTCCTCAAGATGTGGCCTTAGTAGGGTTTAGTGATTGGCAAATGGCTGAACTTACAGAGCCAAGCTTAACATCTGTGAGTCAACCTGGGTTTTTGATGGGTAAAGTGGCCACTCAAAAATTAATTGAGGAAATGAAGGCTAAAGAAGATTATACGCACGAAACCATTATACTTCCTACCAAACTTACCGTTCGAAAATCTTCATCAAAACTTCAGCTTCAAACTGCCAAACAAGTTTAACTGCTCATTATTTTATTGGAAGGAAAATTTCAGCTTTCCAATTTTCTTCATTAATCCCAAGGTTTGGATTGTTATAAAATACTTCAATAGGCAAGCCATCTATTTCATATCCATTTTTATGTGCATAATGCAGTAATGAATACCAGGCTCTATCAGATGTGATATAATTTCCATTATAAATTGCCTTTAAAGCCTTCCTGGAATTATTTTTTTTATAATGAATTAAATCATTTTGAGGCATGTATTCCTGTCTGGCAATAGGGAAGCAAAAATCAAATTTAAGTAGGTCTTCATTGTGATTCCATTCTTTTACTATCACCATTGGCTTGCCCTGTACCTCCAACCCATAAGTAGAAATGAACGATGTTAGAAAACCATAGTCTTTCATCATTCCGTTTGCTTTGTTATTTTGATTAGTTTCCAATGTAGTGCAGGCACAATAGTTCGATTTTGTTTCCTTCACACCTTCTATCCTCACATTCGTTATTTTCAAATGCTCCTTGATGATTTTGTAAACCTGGTGTGAAAGATCATTAGCATCTACTTCAATTTGCTGCTCTGTAAAAGGGATCAATAATTTATTAAGTAATGCTCTTCCCGGTTGATGAATACTGATAGATACTCTCGTCAATGTATCACTCATCATCTCCAGTCGCCAATGATATTGATACGAATTTCCATTCCATTCGATTTCCTGTACTATCCCATCCAGCGAATCAATTCGTACTATTTCTCCGTTTTCCAACGACCTGTTCCAAATTTTCACCGTTTGAATAATATCACCAGGGAGTGTATTGACCTTAAAATTGACTTGAAATTCACCTTCTTTAATGAATAAATACCATGTTAACACTAAGCTCCCAACTAAAAATAAAGCGACTAATCCCTTCTTCATACTTATGGTAATATTTGATATAATTGTGCGGAGTCATTGTTTATTGTCACCAACAAATATTTCTTGTTTTTGATTTCAATTACGTTAAATGCCCTAACGGATTTATTATAAAAGTTTAAACCCAGCTCTTTTCCATTCAAAATGGTCTGTTCATTTTTTATAATTGCACCATTAAATGATCCAAACCGACCCTGGTATGGCTGAACACCAAAATAATTTCCTCCCAGCAACAATTCCTCTTTTCCATCATTATCAAAATCAAAAGCTTTCATTTCCAGAATAGGAGCTATTTGAAGATCGGCAGTAAATGGAATAAAATGAAA
>JBNLGO010000277.1:0-2893 GCA_050306095.1 Cyclobacteriaceae bacterium | reverse complement strand
TTGAAGCACAGATCCGTTAAAACATCCTGATAGTTCCAGGGAGAATCTGATAACAAATGATTCATAGATTGATGATCAAGCGACCCTAATGTATCTGATATCGATACACAATTTGCCCTATTCTTCTCGCTTTTAAAAAGTCCTTGAAGGTAAATCAGTGCTTTGTTGGATACATCGTGAGTTTTTGTCTTGAACCCTTCGGTGAAACTCTCGAAGGTGGAAACCAGCCCGTTTGCTACCTTTTCGAGAACTTCTGATTTTTGAAAATCATATTTTTTTGCCGTCTATTTATATAGCAGCCTTTTTTGTAGATTTAACATTATGTTTTGCTGAGGTAAAGATAATCGATAGAGCCGTCTATTCGAATATTCTTTACCTCATTTTTAAACTTGACAAAGTAGGATTAATGTCGATCATTTAAGGATTGGCATTTTTAAGATTTGAATATTGTGATTATGAAAACTGGATTGAACCTCACTCTTTTTTAATATCAACAGTTTATTACTTCTTAAAAATTTCCAAAAGGTACAATTATTTAATCACAGCTAGTCTTTCAATTTTAGCTTTCTTTAATTGGTATATATCCAGGTCACCTTCAATCCTATAATGTCGGTTTGGGATAATACAACCGATAATTGTTCCATAAATAGCCCCCAAAAATCCAAACATTCCCGCAAAGGCGTAAGCCTGACTATCAGGTTTGCCCCAGGCACCTGAAGTATCGTCTCCTTGACCGTGTCCATATATTCCACCTATCATAATTCCAGTACCAAAACCTGTAAGAGTAGATTTCCAAATTTTTCCCTTTCGATAAATCATAACCTTTTTAATATCCGTTGCACTGATGGCGGATAAATAATATTCACCATTCTTTATATTTTCTTTTTCGTCTGTACTCACGATAACTTTGGATGAGTCTGAAACTGAAAATAAGGAACCAAATCGTACTTCACCATTCAGTTTGTTCACTTTGGTCGGACGTAAACGAAATTTTTCAGGCACTTTCTGTGCAAAGGATGGGTTCAGGATGATTAGGATGAGGGTAAACGATAAAATCGTTTTCATGAAAGTAAATAGGTTAGGTTTCTTGTTTTTGAATCACATTCTACCACTAATTGTACTTTCGTATAAGTTTGATTTTCATTGATCTGAGAAAAATGAACGAATGATTTTAATACTTTTATCCATTATCAAATCCGTGATACAAATAATATCTGCGACTAATGAAAAGCATTTCGCTCTGGTTTAATGATGGAATATTTATCAAGTTTTTTTTGATTTAGCACTATGCTTTCGGATTCACCTTCTATAGAGATAACTGAATAAGAACATCCCGCAATCGCTCCGATTCCACTTCCAATGACAAAAAATGGCACTCCAATTAAACCAGCTTTTTCTTCAGCTGTGAAAGATAACAAACCAGGTTCATCATCTCCTGAAGCCAAACCTATTAATGCTCCTGTGGAACCACATATCAAGCCTCCTATCATTGCGGTACTTACTATTTTGCCTTTTCGTCTAACTCGCAGTTCAGTGATTTCATTTATTGAATAATCAACTATTTTATAGCTGCCACTCGAAATGGCTGTTTTACTTTTTGTATTGATAATGGTGATAGTGGAATCGCTATAAGTAAAGAAAGTCCCTTTGATAGGTTTTTTATAACCATAGAAGTAAATTTTCACATTATATACTTTTACTTCTGAGGGGTATGTTTGAGCGAATGTCGGTTCTAAAAAGAAGAGAATAAGGGCAACAAGGGCTATTTTTTTCATGGCAACTATCCAGGTTGGTTCACTAAATTGAAAACATAGTTTGTATATCTGCCAGTTCTTTTTACAAGCTTGATTGTTAGTGTTTTATGCCAATAATCAATTTTTAATTATTGTTTTATAAGAATATCGATAGTGTAAATGCTGCGGAGTTTTAAAATTCGATTTTTTGGATTCCTACGCTTTATTTATATTTAACCTGCACCTTCAAAAAGTAATTATGCTCATGACACCCAGAAACATATTATATTCCATATGCTCCATTCTGATTATAATAATTGTAAATACCAGTCTCTTTGCCCAATCCCGTCAGATTATCGATTTCAATGAAAACTGGCATTTTACCGGGCAATCAGTTTCAGGACTTGCAATTGAAGAAAGCATATCTATTCCACATACCTGGAATGCAAAGGATGCCCAGGAAGGTGTAGCATATCACCGGGGTATGGGACATTATTCAAAAACATTTGAGCCAGAGCCGTCATGGGGAAATAAGAGAGTTTTTATTCGCTTCGAAGGTGTAAACATCACTTCCAACACTAAACTCAATGGACAGCAAATTGGTGAGCACAAGGGTGGCTATGCTGCTTTCTGTTATGAGATAACAAATCAATTGAATTGGAATGCTAGCAATACTTTGGAGGTTGAAGTTAATAATGAACCCACTTTGGAAGTACTTCCGCTGGTTGGAGATTTTAATAATTACGGAGGCATCTACAGACCTGTAAAACTTATTGTCACCGATCAGGTGTGTATCTCGCCGCTGGATTTTGCATCAGGAGGAGTTTATTTAACTCAAAAGGAAGTGACAAAAGATAAAGCACAAGTAGAGATCCGTACGCTCATTTCAAATAGTGGAGATAAAGTGAGTTTAGAGTCTAGAATTTCGTTGCTGGATGAGGGAGGTAATTTGATAGAGGAAATATCTCAACAAATGGAGCTTCTTGAAGATAATGCTGAGATCACTAATGAGATAATTATCCAAAAACCTCATCTCTGGAATGGTAAAAAAGATCCATATCTGTACCATGTGAAGGTTGAACTCATCAACAAAGGGAATGTAGTAGATGAAGTGATAGAGCCTCTTGGCTTGAGATATTTTCATATCGATGCTAATGAAG
>JBNLGO010000276.1:0-2944 GCA_050306095.1 Cyclobacteriaceae bacterium | reverse complement strand
GATGGGAATGAGTGGTGATTATCAGCTGGCCATAGAAGAAGGTAGTACCATGGTCCGGATAGGAAGCAGCATTTTTGGCGAACGAAATTATCAAAAATAACTATGCAAAAAATATTTCTAATAATAAGTGGAATTCTTGGAATATTAGCCGTGGGCATTGGTGCATTTGGCGCTCATGCACTAAAAAGCACATTGGAAAACACCGGAAAGGCGGAAGTTTTTGAAACCGGAGTTAAATACCACTTTTGGCATGTATTGGCGTTGCTCGCCGTCGCTATATTATTAGATAAGTATTCCAGCACATTACTATATTACTCTGCCTGGTCATTCATAGCAGGAATAATAATATTTAGTGGATCCTTATATGTATTGAGTCTTACAGGGATTACAAAATTAGGAGCTATCACTCCTTTAGGTGGGTTGGCATTTATTGCAGGATGGGTATTATTAATGATTGGTGTGCTGAAATCATAAAAAAATGGTCGTCACAGAATTTTCCGTAACGACCTTATGATGATTTCTTATTAATTACTTTCAGCAGCCTCTTCTTTCGCCGGTGGTATCACAATACCCATGATCTTGATTCTTGTAGTAGATCCCTGGATATTTGACTGAATGGTGATTACCTTATTCTGTCTTCCCATTTTACCACGACTATTAAATCGCACATGAATTTTACTTTTTTCACCGGCAGCAATGGGCTGTTTTGGCCATTCCGGAGCAGTACATCCACAAGTAGTCAACACATTATTTAATATAAGAGGTGCATTACCAGTATTAGTAAAATTAAAAGTGTGCTCTACCACATCCCCTTGTGTGATGTCACCAAAATCAAATTCAGTTTCTTCAAAGGTGATTTGCGGACCGTCTCCTGTAGCAGATGCCTCCTGAGGCTCTGTTTGCGCCCATGCCATTCCGACCATTAATAATAAGCCAAAAGCGATACTAGCTATCTTATTCATATTCAATTTCATTTTAATTTTTAAAAAAACGTTCTTCAAAGTTAATTAAATATAATTCATTTGCCGCTCTTGTAACGGCTGTATATAACCATTTTGTATAATCATTGTCAATTTCAGCATCACCTCGAATACCCTGGTCTAAAAAAACAATGTCCCATTGACCACCTTGTGATTTATGACAAGTCAGTGCGTAGGCAAACTTAATTTGTAATGCATTCAGGTATTCATGATTTTGAATAGCTGCTCGATAATTTTTTATTTTACTATCCTTTTTCACTTCCTCAGTCACTTCATTGTACAGCTTCCGGTTTTCTTCCTGGCTCAATGCAGGTGACTTACTATATAAGGTGTCTAAGATCACTTTCACATCAAATGCCGGGATTTGTGGGTAGTCCACCATTTTTACGGAAAGTGTGGCGAACCGAAATCCATAACGCTCTTCAAAATCAACAATTTTTTTGATCTCTAAAAAATCACCATTAGCTATAAACCCGGCATCTGAGTCAGACTCCAAATAAAAATAATTATTCTTCACTACCATTATTATATCTCCCGCTTCCAATTCCTCATCATAAAAAAGAATATTTCTACGTACCATCTGGTTATACTGCACTGCCTGCCAATTGGCTCTGCAAATAATGGTGGACTTTTCCACACCATATTTGTTATAAGCATATCTTATGCCATCTTCTAATTTCACTGCATTGATTCGATAGATATCTTTAAATGGCTTGGTTTCAAAAAGAATATCGGGAAGGTCTTTTTTAATTAATTCGCGAAGCTTTGTGGCATTCTCTAATATTCCAGATTGTTGCTCCTGACGGACTACCTCCGTTAGTTCAATTTCCTTTACGTGAAGATTAAATTGAAAAGCTATGAATTCGGCATCCAGCGCAGGGCTATTGCTGGAACCTACAGGTGGGAGCTGTGCCGAATCGCCAATGATCAGCATTTTATTACTCGAATTTTCAAAGATATAATCAATCAAATCGCGTAGGAGATTTTGCGAATTCATCCCACTTTGATCTGAAATCATCGAAGCCTCATCGACAATAAATACAGTATTCTTATTATAATTTTTTGATTTGCTAAAAGCCACTTCTCCACTTTGGGAATCCACTTTTCGTTTGTAAATGATTTTGTGAATGGTAAAAGCAGATTTCTGGGAATAAGAACTCATCACTTTTGCCGCCCTTCCCGTAGGGGCCATCTGGAGATACTTCATATTAAAAAGCGGGAGCACCT
Source organism: Cyclobacteriaceae bacterium (assembly GCA_050306095.1). Lineage (GTDB taxonomy): Bacteria > Bacteroidota > Bacteroidia > Cytophagales > Cyclobacteriaceae > CAJXNP01. The sequence continues at coordinate 737 of JBNLGO010000276.1, read as the reverse complement.
CCGTTAATGTACTGATCAATGTGGTTTTTCCTGTGCCGGCATACCCCTTTATAACAATACAATCTTTTGTTTTGGTATTACTGTTTAGTAGTTCATCAAAAAGCTTAAAAGCGTATGTCTGACCACTCGTGGGGGTATAGGGAAATTTATTCGCAAGTATTTCTGATATGGCTGGCAACTCGGTAAAAAAATTATCTTAATTTTCGATCCAAAGATATTTAATAATCACGGATGACGGACAAGACCAATGAAGTTTTTAAGGCCTTTGGAAACAAAATGAGAGTGCGGGTGAGCGGAATTTGTATCAAAGAAAACAAAGTACTACTTGTCAATCATCAGGGTGTTAATGCTGAAAATGAGTTCTGGGCGCCCCCGGGTGGCGGTTTGGAATTTGGCAGCTCAGCCCATGCCAATTTGATTCGTGAATTTAAAGAAGAAACAGGCCTGAATATAAAAATAGAGGAGTTTTTATGTGTAAATGAATACATTGGCACACCGCTTCATGCGGTTGAATTATTTTTTAAAGTCAGCATTATCGATGGTCAGTTAACGGTAGGATCCGAGCCAGAATTAATGGAAAAATTTGAAGTCATTAAAAATGTCGAGTTTAAAGATTGGGATTGGATCGACAAACATAAAGGTGACCGGTTGCATAACTTATTAAACAAAGCAAAAAATATAACTGACTTACTGTCCTTTAGCGGATACTTTTTACAATTAAAAAATAAATGAAATAC
>JBNLGO010000275.1:0-3020 GCA_050306095.1 Cyclobacteriaceae bacterium | reverse complement strand
GATATCCTCTTCCTTGATTCAGCAATTGTCTGTTCCTGTTATATATGATATGAAATATATTGGAGTCTTAACAGGCTACAAGGATGTTGCACTATATACACTATCTGAAAAGGAGGTTAGCATTGTATAGAATAGATAAATCCAAAAACAAATCATTGATCCAGCCAGGCTTTGAATGAAGGTGTTTTCTCAGAGCTTATCACAATATCCTCATCTACCTTTGGATTGAGTTCAAGCTTCAGTCGCCCCTTGAAGTAGGGATGAATCTCCTTAACAGCATCAATATGAACGATATATTTTCTATTTATCCTAAAGAAGTATTTGGGGTCAAGCATGGCATCGATCTCCTCAAGAGTGTGGTCAACCGGGAATTTATCACCCTGGTGAGAAATAATGAATGAAAGCTTATCCTGAGTAAAAAAGTATGAAATTTTAGTGGTAGGTATTGCCTTGATTTTTTGTCCGATTTTTACCAGAAACCTGGACTTATAGGTTTTGTTGGTTTGTTGAAGTAATTCTGCAAGCTTATTGAAATCGATATCTTCCTGTTTCTTGGGGCCTAGATCTGTAATCTTTTGAAGGCTAGCTTTTAGCTTTTCCTTATTAATGGGCTTTAATAAATAGTCTATACTATTCACCTCAAAAGCTCTGATAGCATATTCATCGTAGGCTGTGGTAAAAATGACCGGGCACTTGACATCAATAGTATTGTAAATGTCAAAGCATAAACCATCTGCCAACATAATATCACTAATAATTACATCTGGTTCTGAATGGTTTTCGAACCAACTAATTCCTGAGTCAATATTAGTGATAGGGCCATACACTTGAGCTTCTGGTAACAAATCATTAATGTAAACCATTATTTTTTCAGCTGCCAAAGGCTCATCTTCCACGATCAGTACATTCATATTTCTTCTAGTTCTATTAAGGGTACTTGCACTCTAAAGAATGCACCGTTATTTTCAATATTAACTTGTTTATCAGTAAAGAAACTGTAACGGTTTTTAATATTTTCCAATCCACTTCCATTACTCTGAAATTTAACTTTCCTGGCAGTTAAGTTGTTCTGCACCATCAAATAATCTTCCTGCTGATATTTAATTTCAATGTTGAGAGGATTCGATTCATCCAGTGAATTGTGTTTAATACAATTTTCTATAAGCATTTGTATTGTAAGAGGAGGGATGGTAAGATCGAGTTTCTCAGAAGGAATATCCACATCAAATCTCAATGCATCACGGAAACGCATTTTGATCAGCTTCAAATATGATTGAATAAATTCCAATTCATCGCTTAATAAAATCAATTCCTTGGCATTATTCTGCAGCATATAGCGGTAAACTTCTGCAAATTTGTTAAGGTATTCCGTTGAGTTTTTTTCACCCTTCTCAATGAGAGTGGAAAGGATGTTGAGATTATTAAATAGAAAGTGAGGATCGAGATGGTTTTTCAAATTCAAAAGCTGCGATTTAACACTTTCTTTTTGCAAAGCTTCTGATTCTATTTTGGATTTTTTCCATTCTTTCATAAAGTAAACCACATAATAGATCGAAAAGACAGGGAGGATCACTAATACACTGTAGAGGTTTACAGCAATGATTTGCGATGGGCTGGGAGGATCATTGGTAAATATTAGTTTGAATATAAAGTAACTTCCATTGAAGCAGATCAAGGCATAAATTAAACTTGCCAGGAGTTGTACAAAAAAACGTGTTGTCAGGAATTCTGACCATGGCAATTCTTTATTGAGAAATCTGGTTATAGCCCTATTGCCAATATATAGCAGGAGGATAATGATTGCCAGCCAACCCAAAGTGATCAGTAACATTGGATCAACTTCATAGTTAATAAACAAAAACACGAGCAATACAATTACCAACGCACCAATGATGGTGTAGATCGGCAGATGTTGTCTATTAAATTCTAGCCGCATGGTGTTTATCAACTATTCGAAATTGATCTCATCAACTTCATTCCATTCAATGAAATTAGAGTCGCTATTACTTGATATTATTACAACTCCTTCATTTTTTGATGAGACATCCTGTAATTTGCCTAATATTAATTTTTCGCTATTCCTGAGAATGATATAAGTATAATCTTCATTTTTTGGGATAATTGTCTTGATGTTTTTGAAAGGAATGATGTATTTCAATTCATTATGAATGCCTTCTAATTGCTCAAAATCCCATTTTTCATCCTTATCAAAAATTATCAATCCATCAAATTCATTTCCGTTTAGATCCTTGACATTACCATAAAGTCTATTGGGTTCATTGTAAAGTCTGTAAGGTTGTCCGGATTCCTTATGCAGGTCATCGAAACACACAGATACAAAAGAACTCCAGGGGACTTCGATTTTACCGACTCCATCACTCGAAACGACAATCCCACGATTTTCAGCATTTACATCATTTGTGCCGTACATTACGATATCTTTTCCACTTTTTAATTTAACCAAGCTTTTGTTGCCCTGATTTTCGATGCACGATATTTTTTTAAATGCGATTTCTAAATTGCCTGAATTGCTGGAACCTTCAAGTAAATCAGTATCAATCCTCTCGTCCTTATCCCACTGCACATAGCCTATAAGCTGCCCATCAGAAGTTTTAATATTTCCGTAAAGAGGTTCGCCCAATTTTTCGTCCAATATTTTAGGTGTATCTTTAAATTCAACTTTACTTATATTATTCCATCGCAGTTTCACAATGCCAAGTTCATAATCATTGATGATGATTGTTGTTCCAAAATCATTGGACCCACCTTTTAAGATGAAAGTTACACCGTTCTTAAACTCACACCTTACTCGACTTTCTCCTTCGGGATAGATGGTTTTAATATCTCCAAACCTGCAGGTAAACTGGTGCGTCTGTGAGGAATACTCATCTTCCCAAATTTTAAGGATACTTCCATCCAGGTTTTCCCACCAGTTTTTACTCTTTTTTTCTGGAGCTAGCTTTTCATAGGTGTTTTCCCCCTGGTTTGTTTTTGTAGCATTAAAAATATCGTTCCAGAAG
>JBNLGO010000274.1:0-3028 GCA_050306095.1 Cyclobacteriaceae bacterium | reverse complement strand
GCTCAGCAAACAAGTTTTAAACGAGCTGGGAAATATGGTGATTTTCTTGAGGATTTGCATCACCTGATGATTAAAAATCCCCTCACTGGGGGACAAAGAAAGGCAGGAATATGTTTTCTGGATTCGTGATCATATCTATATGATGAAAGCTTTAAAATACTGGGATAATGACCCAATAAGTTTTATTTAGTTTTTCCTGGAGAAGCAGACTACCACCGGCACGTACTACGATTATTACTATCCCATCGAGTGCGATCTTAACTGGCTGATGAATGTAATTGATAAGAAATACCACGAGATACCTTCTGGGGAAGGTCTTTAAATGCATCGAATGCCCGTATGTGCTGATGTAGAATACCTAATGGTGGGAGAAGCGTAGTATGCCTGGCAATCCACAGATGATCTGGAATTCATAAAAAATGGTTGCCAGCATTAGAAAAAGGCATCATGTACAGCATGACTGATCCAATACGCTGGTCTAAAGAGCATCAGCTAATCAAACTGGGCTATACACTTGATACTTGGGATTTCCAACAATTGCCTGTACCTACTGAAGATATGGGGGCGCATGGGTATGACAGCCAGGAAATGCTATTCAATATTCATGAAGATTCACCGAAAGGTATTATGCATGGGGATAAAACTGGCCTCTATGCTGCCTATTTTCATCTAAGTGAAATGCATAAAGCATTAGGAAACAATGTGGATAGTGAAGTCTGGCAAAATTTTGCTGAAATCATCAGGTTGAGAGCAGATCAGGTTTGCTGGAATGGGAAGTTCTACAAGCATTTTGCTGTCTTGGATGAACCTCCATCATTTAACACCATGGATCAGGAAAATACACTTGGTATATCTAACACCTACGTTATCAACAGGGGAATGCCTACCGAGGAGATGGCACAGTCCATTATTCAGACTTTTTCGATCTGATCGATGAAACAAATGATGCCTCTGTCGCGGAGTGGTTTGGCATTTATCCACCTGTAGAACCATACTTTTGCACAGAAAAACCAGGCCGATATCTGTATGGAGGCATTATCACCATAGTGGCAGGAGAGCTAGCAAAAGATGCCTCTCAGCACGGCTATAAAGCCTATGGTGTTGATATCATGGACAGATTGATGGATTTTACAGCAAAATTTGACGGGAATCTGCCTTGTGTCATGCAGCCCTATGGCACCAAGGGCCAGGGAATTCCCAATAACTGGGGCCAGGCTGCTTATGCCAGCACAATTATCGAAGTGCTGGCAGGTGAAGTCGATAACAGCTATGGATTTAAAAAAGTGACGATTTCTCCAAGATAGAGCTATACTGACCAAAAAGATGTTGAAGTGAACATTCAACATGAACCATTAGTTAAACATATTTCCTATTCCTTTTAAGGAAAAAACACGAGATCATCATGAAAACCAATGGTGATATGCAAGAACTCACCTGCCGTATACTGATCCCAGAAGGAATTACATGCGCTAAATCTCTCCTGAATGGCAAGGAAAACGAAGGTTCGATTGAACAAATCAGAAAAAGCTACTATCGGGTAAACGAAGGTATAAAAGGGAGCGAGCACTTGTTAAAAATAAACTGGTAGTATGTAACTTGCTGACAAATTAAATACGAGATTAAATTAATTTTAAGGAAAACTTAATCTAAAATAATTTTTGTCTATAAAACCAAATCCAGATGAAAATGGCTTTATCCCTTTTCCCTTCTCAGCAATAAAGTATATGCTTACACACGCTTTGAAAACTGCTATCTAAATAAATCGCTTGATCAACTTTCGAAATATGGTGTTTCAGCTAGATTCAAGAAAAATCAAGTTATAAATACTTTAAGTAGAGAGCTATCTAGGCATCTCTCCCCTTTTTCATTAGGAACGCCAGATTAAAGGATATATAATTCGATTAGATTTAGGGGGAAACGAAAAATTGGAAGAAACAATCTGAAATCAATTTGCGAATATCTTCGACAAAGTTAAACAATTTTCAAATTACCAAGTTGACCAAATAGTTTAGATATTGATCAATAAAACTTTAATATATTAACAGACTTGCTTCCCTCATACAATTAACTGTTTATTGTATTTAACTAAAACTATTTTATCTACTATTAATGTTAAAAAAAAGTTCATTTGAATTTTTTCACTTCACTCCATACACCCAGGCATCCCTGAAATCATTTAATTTCTTGAATTGGTTTTGAATTCTTGTAGCTTCTTCAAAATCATGTGAATGTATATTGAAGACATAGTACAATCCTCTATCCTCGACATAGCCATAATTAACTTTTATGCCTTTGCCATTCAGTAAATTTGAGTAGGTGATTGCATTATCATATATCTCAAAAGCACCCAAAACCACGTAATAACCAGGTGCAAACGAAGGTTTTGGCTTGTTGAAATTTGGATCCGCAACTTCAACATCCTTTTCAATGTCGATAAATTCTACAGGTGTTACTTCTTTAGGAATCGAAGGACCGCTCTCAATACTTATTTCTTCCTCAACTAGTTCTTCAGCTATATCTGTTTTTTGTTCTTCGAGACTCTTACTTGCTACAGCTGGAACGATAACAGGTGTTACAGATTTAGGTTTAGGTTCTAAATAAGTATTCGTACTAGGCTTAGCTTCAGCCAACATCCTTGGCGCTTTCTGATGTTTGTTTTTGCCAAAACGAATTTTAAAATTAAATTCATGACTTCCCATTCCAAGATTTACTTGCTGCCCCCCTGCAAATTCATAAGCATAGGCAAAAGATATATTTTTCTTAATATTCACACCGACATAACCTGTACCTCCATAATCTTTTCGATAACTTCCCCCAATCCAAAATAGATTATTGTAATCCAGCATAGCACCGGCCTCAAAAATTGTTGGTAGCATTTCGCTCTTCCTGTACATTGCAAATGGCTCCAAACCTACTTTGCTCATTCCAAAATTAAACTTATAACTCGCAGTTAATATGTAGTTATCCAGCTGGTCTATTGTTACTTTCTGGAGGTCGGTGGTATCCAATGCGTTATATTTGTACAACT
>JBNLGO010000273.1:0-3028 GCA_050306095.1 Cyclobacteriaceae bacterium | reverse complement strand
CTGCAGAAGATTTTTTTATGGATTTACGAATGATGTAATTTTCTCGAGGCGCTATGTCCGAAATGATTCCCTGTTCCTCATTCTCTATTTCGATCTTTACTTTATCACCTACCGCTACAGGGTTGGTCACGCGTATTCCTTTCAGCCTGATTTTACCCCGAAGCCGACATTCCAGTATTTTTCCTTCCTCAGTTTTGACACTATACCATGAACCCGTCGATTTTAATACCAGTCCTTCCATTATGATATCACCATTGATTGTTGGGTTTTTTCAAAAATTAGCTCGGTAGCCCCGGTGTTTTTTTGGATATAATTTTGGGAAGCATTTGCTGCTTTTTCGTATGCAGATGAATCATTGAATAAAGCAGAAAATTTTTCATCCATTTCCTCCCAATTTTCTATTTCAAAACCAGCACCCAATTCAATTAAATCCATTACCTCTTGATATTTTACATTACGCTCCCCTTTTCCAAAAAACAGGGGTTTGCCAAATGTAGCGGCTTCCAGCGTATTGTGAATCCCATGATCAAAAGCCCCTCCAATATATGCGTATTCTCCATATCGGTACAATGATGAGAGCATTCCCACATTATCAATAATTAAAGCGTCATAATTTTTAATGGAATCTGTCTCACCCTTAGAAAATCGAATCGTTTTTGCTCTAAGCAAATTTTCTATATGCAAAAGATTCTTTTCGGCAATTTCATGAGGGGCAATTATTAATTTCAATTTATCCTTCCATTTATTAAGGAATGGACTCAATTTCTCAATGTCATTTGGCCAGCTACTCCCAATTACAAGCATTGGTTTTTCATCCTTAAATATTTCTGCTAGCTCTATGTCTTTCGCTTGTGAACAAATTTGCGCTACACGGTCAAAACGGGTGTCTCCCGCGATGGTCACATCATGAATGTCAATACTGTTTAATAGCTTTTTTGATAATTCATTTTGTACGAAGAAATAATCAAAATGATGAAGGATGTTTCTGTAAAACTCTCCCTGTGGCTTGAAAAAAAGTTGGTTTTTTCGAAAAATGGAAGAAATAGAAAATGTGGGTATTTTTCTTTTGTGCAATTCGTCCAAGTAAAAATGCCAGTATTCATATTTAATGAAAAAAGCAGCGGTTGGCTTTACGATGTTCAAAAACTTTCTTGCATTAATTCTTCTATCAAAAGGTAAATAAAAAATAGCATCTGCCAGCTCATAATTTTTTCTGACTTCGTAGCCTGACGGACTAAAAAAGGTCAATACGATGTTTACAGAAGGGTAGGCTTTTTTATATTTCTCAATTACAGGCCTTCCTTGTTCGAACTCGCCTAAGGAGGAACAATGAAACCACAATATCGGGCCTGATATTCCAGTTAATTTATCACCGATTGTTTTCCATTGATGCTTTCTTCCTTGCCACATTTTGGCAGCTTTATCATCAAAAAACCGGGCGATAAAAATTGCTACCACATAAAGAAAAGTTACTATTCGATAAAAAATTTCTCCCATTTTGGTCTTGAAATAATTGGAGGATAAAAGAAGCTATATTTTAATCTATTCGAAAGTAAAATTTCAACAATTAATGAGCAGTGGGGTTTTTGTAGTTGAATCTTAAGTGATTTTATCTGGGTTGGCTATATAATTTCATTTGAAAGAATTTTTCAATCAAAATTGATGCGTTAGTATTGAAAATATGAAATAGCATAATCATATCTTACCTGAGAACATCATTATGAAATACTGACATTCTGCACATTAATTTTAGTCAAGAGTAGGTTTTTCTAAATTGCATGCTTGTTAACTGAAACATTAATTTCAATTATGAAAATCACGAGAAAGATTTTTTTAGTAATAATAGGTTTGGGAGTGGCATTTACATCCTATAGCCAGACAGATGCAATCAATGACATACTGGAAACAGGACAGAAAGATGCAAGTCGCTTGGCTGAGTATTATTTTAAGCCATTTTTTGATGGATATGGTTATGGGTTTTCTAATGGTTGGTACAATACCGCCAAACCTCATAAACCACTAGGGTTTGATTTTAACATTTCTATGAATGTAGCAAGAGTTCCTGATAAAGCCCGTTTTTTTACGATTGTGGAAAGTGAATATGATGTGCTTCAATTGGCAGATCCAAACGACAATCAAGCAAATACTTTATTTGGCCCGGAAGAAAAAGGCCCTACTTTGACGTATTCTCATACAATGAACGGCTATACTTTCCAGGGAAGTTTTGATAGCTGGCAAGGAATAGATTTGAAGAAAAACATTGGGATGAATGCGGTACCAGCGCCCACTATTCAGGCGGGTATAGGATTGATTAAAAACACGGATCTGATTGTCAGGTATATACCTAATATTAAAAATGATATAAATGATGGTAGCAATAAAGTAGGCATGTTTGGTTTCGGCTTAAAGCATGATATCAAACAGTGGATTCCAGGAATTAAATTAATGCCGATCGACATTTCCATACTCGGCGCTTACAGCAATATGAATGATACTTATAGTTTTGATAAACAGAATGAACTTAAAAAAGCCCTTTTTGATGTTGACAACTGGACAGTTCAATTATTAGTGTCTAAAAAATTATCGGTATTGACCTTTTATGGTGGATTTGGTTATACTTCCATTATTTCCAAATTCAGGTTAAAAGGTACGTATGAATTGACTGATATTAATTCGAATGTGCTTCCGCTCACTGATCCGATTGATTTTAAATATAAGAACGGTAATTATAAAGGGACTTTGGGGATGCGATTTAAACTAGGTGTATTTACACTTCATGGTGACTATACCTTCCAGGAATATAGTGTATTTGCCGCTGGAATAGGAGTAGCATTCAGATAGGTTTAAAAAACATAGATATGATAAAGAGAGAAATCCTCATCGGGGATTTCTTTTTTATTTTAGCGTAAGTTTATTTCAACAAAATTTAATAATTGAGGTTAACCCGGATACAATGCCGTTTAGTTAAGGTCATACCGGTTTATAATTTTGAGCACACACACGATTATAACCTTTATCGGCTTTTCTG
>JBNLGO010000272.1:0-3039 GCA_050306095.1 Cyclobacteriaceae bacterium | reverse complement strand
CTCTTTATCACTGAGCTCAAAATATATCTTAGATAAAGTAAGTTTGTCTGCAGTCACATTATTCAATGAAACTATTTCATCACCATTGGCAAAGCCAACCTGATCGGCTGCTGATCCAGGGCGTATTTCCTGAATAATATACCTATTGAAATCCTTTCCTTGCGCAATAAATTCCAAACCACTCATATTAAATTCGAATGGATGATTGAAAAAGTTATTTGGCTTTAGGTAAATCTTGTAGTGCAAATAATCAAAAATCACGGTGAATTTTCTGAGGAGCCCTGATCCAATTGAACCATTTTTATCAGGACTTTCATTGTTTTCCTGTAGTGTTTCACTGATATAAGAAACGATCACCTCTTCCATCTTGTATTCACCAAGATCTAAGTGATCAATCCTTCCTAGCTTACCCGACAATTCGCCAGCAATACTCCTGCCCAGATTAGCATCAATGTGCCGATCCGGGACCTGGATAAATTCACTGGATAAGGGATTAAGAATTAATGCATGACTCGCTCCCGTATCAACCAGTAATCGAGCCTTTATTGGTTCATTTGATTTTTGATCAATAATGAGGCTCACTATTGGTTTACTGTCCACCAGTTCCATATCGAGGCTGGAATACTCCTCAGGTGGCTGGAAATCCACCGGTTCATACAGCGTTATCACCTTTTTTTGATAGTTAATTTTTACAATGAATCTGCTAAATAAGTCGTAGCCCAAAATGCCATTTATTTCTGTGCCAAGATGATGCTCGAGCTGTAGCAGATTATCCTGAAGTACCAACAGCGATAGGTGAGAGCTCTCTAAACCTTTTAGCGATAAATTTACTCCACTCACCACAAGGGCTTTCACGGAATTATCATCACCAACTCCATACAATTCTATCTCCCGCTGATATTCCAAACCTATTGAATCTGCTAGCGCTCTTTCTATTAGTATTGTATTTCTCAACCCGGTATCAAGAATAAATTTCAATGGATGTGAATTATTCAATTCTGCAGAAACAACAATAAGGTTATTATACAACTCAAAAGGAATGTTTACCTTCTTCCTGGATTTTTCAAAATAAAAACCCAACTGCTGCCCGAAGATTAGCCCTGGAGTAATCCAGTATATCAACAAAATGCAAATAATAAGAAAGTACCTGACAGGTTTAAGCATTAATATTGAGTCTCTTAATGCCCTCAAATTATTAAAAAAGAGATTATTCTGGTAATTTTTTCAATAAATCAACTGCGCGCTTTCCTGCACAGTTGATCGCCGGGAATAAACCGATCACAAATCCAATCAGAACAAATAAGCTTAAAAGTACCAGCATCCCATTGTCCGAATTCATTTGTCTGGTATTAATACTCTTTTCTGTAATCAAGTTGAAAAATGGAGCAATTTGGTCTACTAATACCAATGAAAATACAAATGCACACAGAATAAAAATCGTCGTCTCTATAAGTAATATATAAAATATTCCATAGATGGATTCTCCATATAACTTCCTTAGGAAAAATTCTTTGTAACGGAATGTAATCTGGCTTTTCATAATAAGAAAATATATGAAAACCGTTATCAGGATAATGGCTCCCAAAATGAGGCCATTTTCTGTGGTACAAGAATCGATGAATGAGATTTTGTCTCCAATAATTATTTGATGATCCATATAGAACAACCATACCAACAAAAACGAAATCATTCCCATGGTCAGTGAGCAAAGTTTTATTAAACTGAGCCACCATTTATTCACCAACAATCGATAGGTAGTTAATATGTATTTTTGATAAACCATTCTTTCATATCCCCTCAAATAATGATACAACTTGCATACCTTATTCGTAACTATCTGATATCCTGCAAAATAGAATTAAATGCCACAAAAAATTAGGTCAATAATGCACACCTCACAGAAAATTATGTCCGAAATCGAACATATTTATAAGGGATATCTCACTTAGAATAATTCTAAATTTTGCTAGAACAGGTATAGAAACTGGTCAAAACCAGCTTATAATTTGGCAGGAAAGTCTTACATTGCAGGTTGATTTTTTGGACTATGAAGGTTTCAACATCCAATCCGTTTCAAATTATTTATTCACTTTTTGAACACGAATATCTGGGATATCTGTTCGAATCTTTTGTTGTGCAGTTGGATGATAATGGAAAGCTCACCTTACAACATCAGAATATATCTGCCCAAAACGCCAGTGAATTTGCAAATGGATTAGATGATACCGATTACCAGATCATTGAGCTGATGGATAGCATGCAGCAAGATGTGGTAATCCGTAAGTTTTACAAAGGCAAAATCAAGCCCAGGGATTTCTTTCAGAAGGTTTACCGAGGTGAGAAACCTGATAAAGAGCTGCAATGTCAGATTCAAAAATATCTCGAAAAAAAACGCAGTGCAATTCTTCAACAAATATATGGCAAACGGCTTTTTGAGATGGGCAATGATGGGGAACCCACCTGGAAGGAATTAGAAATCCTGGATCCCTCAGCTACTATACTGTTTCACTTCCGACGCAATGATGACAATACGCACTATTTCCCAACAATTAAGTACAATGGGGAAAAGCTGGATTTTCAAAGTAAAAAATCATACATCATTTGTCGCGATCCCGCATTTATGGTTTGCGAAGATAAATTGTACAGCTTTCAGAAATATGTTGATGGCAACAAACTCATCCCCTTTCTAAAAAAGAGATTTATTGTTGTCCCCAAGAAGGTCGAAGACGAATATTACCGAAAGTTCATTGCTCCATTGGTTGGAGCATTTGATGTTTATGCCAAAGGATTTGATATAAAGACCGAAAGATTCCAGCCTGTACCGAAAATCTCCATGTCAGAGCTGGCCACAAACACCACTCCCACACCTACATTGTTTGGTGACACCAATAGAAACGGAAATGGGGCTGACCGAGAAGAGGTGAAAATACTTTTTGACGTCAGCTTTGATTATAATTCCTACAACTTCCGGGCTGACCATGGAGTAGAAGTAAGTGTGAAAGTGGAAAGTGAGGCAGATAATTATACCTTTTTCAGAAT
>JBNLGO010000271.1:0-3085 GCA_050306095.1 Cyclobacteriaceae bacterium | reverse complement strand
AAATTTTCCTAATACATAATCGATCTGTTGCCCTTTATGAAAATCATCACCGATCCCAAAACGTAATCTTGGATAGGCTGCTGTGCCTAATGATTGTTCAATGTTTTTAAGGCCATTGTGCCCGGCATCAGAACCCTTTTTGCGCATTCTCAGCTTGCCTAATGGTAAAGCAATATCATCGGTAATAACCAGGGAATTTTCAATTGGGATTTTCAACTGTTGTAGCCAATAATTGACAGCCTTGCCACTCAAATTCATATAAGTGGTTGGCTTGATAAGCACAATCGTTCTTCCTTTAAATTTATATTCAGTGACGAAAGCATGACGGTCTTGTTTAAAACTTAGGCCCTCCTTATCGGCTAGTCGATCAAGTGTAAGAAACCCCACATTATGTCGGGTCAATTCATATTCTGCACCTATATTTCCTAACCCCGTCACTAAAAATTTCATGAAAAGTAAAATTTATTGAATGATAATTTCTTTTGACAATTTTGAGGCAAAAGTAATTTTAATTTTTTATATACATCAGAAATTACTCTTCAAATGAATTCTAAGAGCTCATTTTTTAATGACGTTTGGGAAGTAGCCAAGCTTATACCTCACGGTAGGGTTACAAGCTATGGGGCCATCGCCAATTACCTGGGATTGAAAAGCTCTGCTAGAATGGTAGGATGGGCGTTAAATGGTGTGCCAGACAGGGAGAAAGTACCTGCGCATCGGGTGCTTAATAGAAATGGATTATTAACAGGTAAAATGCATTTTAATCCACCGGAGCTAATGCAACAACGATTGGAAAAAGAAGGTATAAAGGTCGTTAATGATAAAGTGGAGAAGTTCAAGGAATTGTTTTGGGACCCACAAAAAGAACTTTTGTGAAAATTATCTTTGATCTAATTCCTTCTTTTCTGCTAAAGCTAGTTTTAATACCGAGTAAATTGGGAAAATGAAAATAATGGCAATTCCAATCGGAATCAATTGCACCAATAGCGGTTGGTCGCCAAATGCACCCAATGCAATGGAAGTGAGGATGAGCCCTGTGGCAATAGCCAGGAATACAAAGAACTTAATAAAATGGACTTGCACACTTTTTTTTAACTCTTCATCACTCAAAGATTTTAATTTTTCGTTCATGATCTGAAAATTAGTGGTTAGATAAATATCCAACTTATTGAGTATAAAAAGCCTGATTAATATCACCTGTTTATTGAAAACAAAAGTTGATAAACCCTTCATCATGATAATTTAAAACTCTGTAAAAAAGTTAATTAAAGTACATGGCGCCAGATAATGCTTGCTTCGGCTTTAATATTAGTCTATTTTTAATTGCATTTAATTAATAATTTTTTGAATTAAACTATTAAGCCAACCTACTGAAATAGAATTTTTTTAGAACTATTTATTATTAACCAATGAAAAAATTAATAGCAATTTTATTAGTTGCCTTGCCAGTCATATCCTATGGAAATGCTGTGGAGGAAGATAGTATCTCGTTGATGATTGACGAGTATGTTCAATACATGCATTTTGTTGACAGTGTTCATCAAACTTTTGAATTTCAAAAGGGGACCGTTACCATTGGTGATGAGCTTGCCACAATTGAAGTACCCGAAGGGTTTAAATACCTGGACCCTGAGCAAAGTAATCGTGTTTTAGCTGACTTATGGGGTAATCCACCTTCTGAAAATTTAGGAATGCTTTTCCCGGATAGTATCATGCCGCTAAGTGAAAATTTCACCTATGCTATAGAAATCAGCTATGCAGAAGAAGGATACATCGATGATGAAGATGCTGAAGATATTGATTATTCAGAACTGCTTGAGGAAATGCAAAGTGATGTGAAGGAGGAAAATGTAGAAAGAAAAAAGCTTGGATATCCCACATATCAATTAGTTGGGTGGGCACAAGAGCCATACTATGATGCCAATACCAAAAAATTATTTTGGGCCAAGGAAATAAAGTTTGATGAAGAAGAAGGGCATACGCTCAACTACAATTTTAGAATTCTTGGTAGAAAAGGATACCTCGTTTTAAACGCCATTGGAAATATTGAAATACTGCCATTGGTCAATGATGACTCAGAAAAAATTCTAGCCAGCGTTTCATTTAATGATGGAAGCCGGTATGCTGATTTTGACCCGGAACTTGATAAAGTAGCTGCATACGGAATAGGTGGCCTGGTGGCAGGTAAAATTTTAGCTAAGGCAGGTATATTTGCAATTTTAGCGAAGTTTGGCAAATTCATAATCGTAGGAATCGTCGGTATTTTTGCCATGTTAAGAAAGAAAATATTTGGTGGAGGAGCCAAAGAAGAAGCATAATTAGCCCTATCAATCCTAATCAATGTAGTAACCGTACATTTTGAAATACCCCAATACGCGAAGGAAATAATCATCGATTATTTCCTTTCGTTTTTAATACAGTTTTACGCATAAGAAAAATCTTTTAGTTTTGTCAGTAAACACAGATAAAATGGACAAAGCATTTTTCAACCAAAAGGTTCTTCCGCACCTCATTGCCGTAGCAATATTTTTCACAGTCACGGTTATTTTTTTTCACCCCTTAATTTTTGAAAATAAAGCATTAAGTCAACAAGATATTTTACAGGGCGCGGGAGCAAATCAGGAGATCATTGAATATTTTAATGAAACCGGAGAGCAAGCGCTTTGGACCAATTCCATGTTCAGTGGAATGCCTGCCTATTTAATTCATGTAAAGTGGAATGATGAAGTCCTTTGGGCAGTTCAAAAAGTAGCGAGTTTCAACTTACCAACGGCAGCGAGAGAAACCTTCCTTTCGATGGTTTGTTTTTACATTCTTTTATTGACGTTTGGAGTAAGTCCGTATCTGGCTATACTTGGAGCCTTTGCATTTGGATTAAACACCTTTTCAATGGTTAGTATTGAAGTCGGACACATGTGGAAAGTACGGGCCATTTCATTTATGCCATTGGTTTATCCGTCGCGACCGCCCAAATACGACGCTGGGCCACAAATCTCAAATCCCAAATCCCAGGCATAGGTGGTGTTCTAAATACTCAGCATTACCTCTGCCAAGCGCCAGAGTGAATAAGTTTGCATCAGGTATT
>JBNLGO010000270.1:0-3106 GCA_050306095.1 Cyclobacteriaceae bacterium | reverse complement strand
GATCCCAAGGATCTTTTGCAAACAAGGCAGTTGGTTATGGAGTATTTGCACAACAAAGGGATCGGCACCACTGACTTCGCCAGACTCGAAACGAAGGGCGGGGATGAAAGCACAATTAAAAAATCAATCTAAACGTATCATTATGAAATCAATAAGTATTAAATCATTCGTCATTCTTGCATTTATCCTTTTGTCGTATAATGGCTTTTCTGATAATGGTGAACATGAAAAATCCACATTACATCATGTGCTTCTCTTTAAATGGAATGCGGATATAAATGAAGAAACAAAATCAGAAGTGATCACTCTGTTTAATGGATTGCCTACAAAAGTTGATGGTTTTGAAGGTGTCGATATTGTGGATGTGACGACATCGTCAGAAGAATATGATGTTGTGTTAATTTTAAAATTTAGCTCTTCAGAAGCATTAACGAATTATGAAGCCCATCCTGATCATCAGCGAATATCAACCATTGCACCTCCGTTAATTGGAAAATTTGCATCCTACGATTATTGGAAGTAAAGTATGATGTTCGGGCAATTTGAATTACTCAGTCCTAATATAGGGCTTTCTGAAAAAGTCCCTGGTGCGCCAAATACAAGACGGCAAAGCAAAGACGTATAATAATACTTCGAGCTGAAGCCAACGCAGTAGTTGGTGTGCCAGGGGCTAATGAAATAAAGTTTAAAACATTAAAATGAAATGCAAGGAAAAATGGTATATAAGATAAAATCCCTTGCATTAGATTAATTGACAGACAAAGCTTAATATGCTTTATTATTTCCCAGTTATTGTTTTATTCGTTATTTCATGTTTTTCAGCAAGCCCTAAAATAGGTTGATGCTAAATTGTCAATCTATTTTAGGACAAAGAATAATATTATTCTTTTCAATCTACAAATAGTACTTTTTCTTCAGCCAAAATGCTACCCTTACCAACAGAATCAAAGCGGGAACCTCCACCAATGGACCAACAACGCCTGTAAATGCTTGTCCGGAATTGATGCCGAATACAGCTATAGCCACTGCAATTGCCAGCTCAAAATTATTACCCGCTGCAGTAAAGGCAATAGATGCATTTTTATCATATTCTGCCCCCATTGCTTTACTCATGAAAAAGCCAATGATAAACATGATCCCAAAGTAGATCAATAACGGAATGGCTATTCGGATCACGTCCATAGGAATACCAACAATCAACTCTCCTTTTAATGAAAACATGATAATAATGGTGAAAAGCAAGGCGATTAAAGTCATGGGAGAAATTGTGGGAATGAATTTGGTTTTATACCATTCTTCCCCTTTGATTTTTACCAATACAATTCGGCTCAACAATCCAGCTAAAAAGGGTATTCCCAAGTAAATGGCGACACTCTGGGCTATAGTCACAATAGATATTTCTACAATGGCGCCTTCAAAACCTAACATTGGAGGAAGTATTGTGATAAAAATCCATGCATAAAAACTATAGGCAAACACTTGAAATATGCTATTTAAAGCCACAAGTCCGGCGCCATATTCACTGCTACCCTCTGCCAGGTCATTCCACACCAGTACCATAGCAATGCAGCGAGCCAAACCGATCAGTATCAATCCTACCATGTATTCTGGAAAATCCCTTAAAAAAAGAATGGCTAAGACGAACATAAGAATCGGGCCGATAATCCAATTTAAAACGAGAGAAATGGATAAGACTTTTACATTTTTAAAAACTTTAGGAAGCAGAGCGTAATTAACTTTGGCCAATGGTGGGTACATCATCAAAATTAATCCAATGGCAATTGGGATATTGGTAGTGCCACTGCTCATCGTATCAATGGTAGATGCAATTTGAGGAAATACATATCCCGCACCTACACCAATGCCCATAGCAAGGAATATCCAAAGAGTTAGGTATCGGTCTAGAAATCCAAGTTTCTTTTTATTGGTCATTGGAAGCAAGTTGAGGTTTTATTTGATCATTGTATAGATGATAAAAAGCCATTTTGATTTCATCCCTCACGCGAATGAATTCACTCCTGATAAATGTTTCTGTTCCTTCTGCATGTGATGGATCATCAAATCCAATGTGTAATCGGTGTTTTACATTCCCAATAAATGTGGGGCAATTTTCGTTGGCGCCACCACAAACCGTGATGACATAGTCCCAGGTTTCATCCAGGTATTTTTCTACAGGATCCGAAGTATGTTGACTAATGTCGATACCAATTTCTGCCATGGCTTTTACTGCTTTAGCATTTAACTGACCAGAAGCTTCGGTACCCGCAGAAAAAACTTTTATAGAAGGATCAAAAGATTGTAAAAACCCATGTGCCATCTGACTACGGCAACTATTTCCGGTACAAAGTATTAGTACTTTCATATTTATCTTATAGTAAAATCCAGCTGCAAATATACAGGTAGAAAGGAAAAGAAGAATTGATGAATTATTAATTGTTCTTTAATAAATAGGAATTTTCATCTTTAAAATATTCAAGGGTTTAGTTCATGTTAAAGTCATCTTATAGAGTTAAATTAAACCTACAAGAAATTGGCGATGAGTTGACGAAACGATTGATTAAACTTTTTGAAAGGTATGAGGAGAGTAAATTTCAATATCACTCTGATGATCAGGATATGCTTTTCACAGAGGATGAACATTTTAAAGACCATCATCTGTTGTACGAGTTTATTTATGGTGATAATGGCATAGTCCTTGGCAGCTCCCACCTAATCGGCTGGATCGCTAATTTGATACTGAAAAAGAGGTGAATGATAAATGATGGATTGCAAGACTATCCGAAAAATGTTTTTAGATAGCCTTGCCAAATGATTTATTTAGAAATATACTTAAAATTAATATTAACCAATTGTTTTTCGATAATCGGGTGAGGATCAATAAAAATTTCATTACCAACCTGATCGATTAATATTTTCTGCGATTTTATTAACAAGCTTCGATTAAAAATATCTCCTGATTTTATGGGAATGATGGAAGCGTAATCTGTGTTTTCAGGGAATCCTTCTAAATTAATATTGTTTATATGAACAACTTCCCCTTCATAGATTTTAAAAGTCAAATCAACTTGGTTATTGTTAGCCTTCTTTTCAATAATATCAACCATAA
>JBNLGO010000269.1:0-3113 GCA_050306095.1 Cyclobacteriaceae bacterium | reverse complement strand
GAAATGAGTTGTCTTATGAAAAAAGTGAGTTGAGGTATACCGGCCTTTATGGTGATGCATTCACTTTCTATGCTGATTGCTCAAGAAGCCCGCTTATTAACAATGAACCTGTAAACTATGCACCATCGAAAGTATATGACAGTCCTTTCTTACAGGCAGAATGGAACAGTGGTATAGTTTATATTCAGAAAGGGACAAGATCAAAGGTGCTGGATTTTAATTAAAAACTGCTTAATAATGCACCTGTTTATCTATCAATTCAAAAGTGTAATAATGAAAAAAGAATTGGGATTAGCACTCATAGTAATACAGTTAGACAGAAAATTAAAATCATAACTAAAAAACAAATTCGTGAAGAAGATTTTTAGTCGATTCTAAAACATTAAGTGTATGAAACAATTCTTAGATTTTAGCCTACTTTCTTCTTGTTTCATCCTCAAAGGAATCCAGAAAATGTTTCGTAATTCGCAAAGTTTTAGGTCCTAAAAATTCAGAATTGAAGTCTAGCAGAGTCCAAGTCACTTTAGAATCATGAAATAAGAATGGCTATTTTTTAAAGTCGCTCTTATCAAACCAAATGCCTAAACGTATTATCGATCTCAGTTTGTTCGAATTTGTCCAAGTAGGCTTTGGTCGTAGCTTCGCTGTTGTGCCCAAGTGCTTCACTAATGATTGAAATAGAGATACCGGACCTTTTTAAAGTAGTAGCGTAAGTGTGTCGCGCCCAGTAATGCGTGATTTTATCCTCATCCTTGATTTTTAATTCAGAAGCTATAGAGGATACATCTCGACTGATCCTTTTTAGAACTCGGTGAATTCTATATCTGGCCGTAGTAGGGGATTGGCCAGACTCGAGGATAGAAAAGACATATTCATTACCATCCGAATACCGGTCAAGTATCTTCTGAATCTCAGGTTCGATTTTTATAATGGAAGGATCAAGAGGCTTTTTGGTATTGGCCGTTTTAGCTCTCATCTAAACAATGCGATCTCCTAAAATATTTTCATTCCACTTCAGCAATGCCATATCCTCTAAATTCATTCCCCGGGTCTGATAACTAAATGTGAAATAATTTAAAGAATGCCATGTACTTGAATTTTCCTCAGTCTCAAATCTCATCAATTTAACCATGTCACCTTTTGTCAAAGCTCTCTTTGAAGGATTACCTGTTTTTATTTTATACATCTTGAAAGGATAAACTTCACCATTCACTAAGCCTGTACCAACAGCTTTATTATAAATGGCTCGTCGATATTTACTTTCAGTATAATTTCTTCTGTTGTAAACTCGAATAGCTTCCTTTATTGATCCAATTTTATCAATATTTATCAGCTCATGGATGCCGTTTTGTGCGATAACTTTCGTCAGGAAACGGCGGGCAGCTCTTTTTTTCTTTGATGAGTTAATAGAAAATCAATTGTTTTTGCTTCTTTGTCAACTGCACGATATAGATAACATCATTTTCTATTAACCTTAATATAGGTTTCGTCAAGGCACCAGCGTGAACCTACGGGCATTTTTGTTTTCTAAAATTTTGATCGATTAAGGGTGTGAACTTAAATACCCATCTTTGAATAGTTGCATGAAAAAAAAGTTGAATTTAGGGTTGTCCTAAAGCAGGGAAGGCTACATTTTCGGAGAAGGCTACACGACCTAATTGGATAGAGAATAAAGATTTATGATAAACAAATTACACGGTGGTTTTCTGGAGAACATCGGTACTACCTTGGTTTGATAAGAAATGCTCTTGGTGACTCACCAAACTCTTTTTTAAATGCAATAGAAAAGTTGTTTGCATGCTTGTAACCGCATTTTTTCGCTACCATAGCAATAGATACTCCTGATGAAGATAATATCTGCTTGGCTAGCATCATTCTTTGTTTGGTGACAAAGGAAATCGGGGCCACATTAAACAATTTCTTAAATCCATTTTTGAGTTTAAATTCATTAATCCCGAATTTCTGGCACAAGAAGTTAATCGAAACATCTCCAGTATAGTTTTTTTGAAGGTAGTCTCGAATTTCAAATAAAATAAAGATGTCTTCAGGCGATAAAAAATCGGGCTTTTTAGTGAGTATTGGTTCATTGCGGATGAATGTAAGAATGGTAAACAATTCTTCAGTACTCCAGCCAAACCACGGAAGATGATCAATGCCTTGAGTAATGACAAGTTCAGAATTAGGCAATAGCTTATGCATAAGTTTACTGTGAATGCTCTCTATCAGTCTGTCATCGGCTCGATGCAGAATCAGTACAGGACATCTAATCTTTTTCAAAACAGCTCTGACATCAATCTGAATGTTCATTTCATACAATGCTATGGCAGTACCAGGACTGGCACTTCTGCGTAAAAATGTAGCCCATTGTTTTTGTGCTTCTGCATCATTTTTGACACTGGGAGCCATATGGTTTAGCCCTACGGGTTGTCCCCAATTGTTAAAAACATAATCCTTCATTTCATCATGTTCCTTTCGTGTCAATCCGTATGGGTGATCATCGCTTTTTAGCCATTTGACAAAACTTCCAAATAGTATAATCTTTGCAACCATTTCAGGAAATCGACTGGCAAATAAAAGTGCAAGC
Organism: Cyclobacteriaceae bacterium; assembly: GCA_050306095.1. Taxonomy (GTDB): domain Bacteria; phylum Bacteroidota; class Bacteroidia; order Cytophagales; family Cyclobacteriaceae; genus CAJXNP01. The sequence continues at coordinate 529 of JBNLGO010000269.1, read as the reverse complement.
GGGCCTCCTTCTGACAAACCAAATAAAGTAGCTTTCTCTATGTCAAGGGCCTTGTAAATGGCTCCAAGGTCTTTGATCCTGTCATCCTGCCCAGGAAGTTCATTTTCATTTACACGGTCCGATAATCCGGTCCCCCGTTTATCGAAGATCACTAGCCTGGTAAAACCAGCAATATATTGCATCCATGCAGCTAGCTGCGGGATGTTCCAGGCTTCTTCAATATTTGACACCCAGCCGGGAATAAAAATGAGATATTCATCTCCAGTGCCAAAAACCTGGTAGGCAATATTGGTGTTTCCAGACCTGGCGTATCGTGTTTGTGGAAGTATCACTTGGTTCTAAAGTTTTGTGATTAAAATAATCCTTTTTGCATAGATTCCAATCTTTTTTCATAGGATCGACAGTTGATGTTGTGACGTACTTATGATTGAACGAATTATAAATCAAAATGGATTTGATAATAAAAGCAGCCAACTCTAACATTAACTGTACCATTTGGGAGCAGCCTTTATCTACGAAAGTTATGATC
>JBNLGO010000268.1:0-3121 GCA_050306095.1 Cyclobacteriaceae bacterium | reverse complement strand
CTGTATTGTCTTCCCAATCACCATCTCTGAAACTAAATAATTTATTTATCTCTATAACTTCAAGCTCATCAAATTTAAAAGACCCGGTAGGGGTGTGAGCCCTCATAACAAGCTCAATGGTGTTTGCATTAATGTAGGTCGATATTTTTGTGTCGCCTAACAAGCCGGTCGATTCGTCACCGTTTAATTCATATATCAAGGTTTCACTGGCAAACCCATCAATATCAGACCTGAAATAAATTCGCATATATTCTCCGGTAGCCGTTCCTATGTTTTGAACAATAAATTCAAACAAAGCTAAGCCTGTCCCAGATATGTCAATTTGCTCCGATTCCCACACCCCTTCACTGCCAGTGCCAGCTGCCTCAAAGTATTCAAAAAATGCAAAAGATTCCTTTGAAAATGTACCAGTAGGGTTTGTTGCCACTGTCCAGTCATCCCCTGAAGGCGTGTTGTTGTCTTGTCCAGTAGTATTAAATGTTCCTTTGGCTCCATCGCTGTAGGAACTAAAATCCTCACTCCACAATATGGTTTGGGCATAAATACTCAACGTAAATAGACATAGGACGATTGTTAAAGGAAGTTTGTGCGGTTTAAATGTCATATCCTAAAAATTAAATTAACTTTTAAGAAAAAATTTCTACATAATGATGAAGAAATTTTATTCATTATCTGTTATCAATTTAATGTTAAAAAACAGTTAAAAGTTAAGGAAAAATCGGCTAATTGGATAGTAGTAGTGCCAATTATTTACTTTTTATGGATTGATAATTAGGAGGATATGTTTAATCCACCCGTTACTGGGATTAATTTTTAATTATTATTGTCTAAAGTGATTTTCTTACATTAATAAATTGTGAATTTAATAGCATACTTTTACTTCAAAAATTTATGGGCTTTCCACAGTATTAATGCATAATTGAAATATTTTCATCATGATAACTAAAAACACTAGGTTTATTTCAAGTTTCGATAAAAGGATTTATAAGTAGTTAGCCCTGTTAAAATTTATGTTTCAAAAGGTATTCTCCCTCATATTCATCTTTGTTTGTTCGTATGGAAGGCAGACATATTTTCTAAATTTAGATCTGAAAAATGCAATCATTTCTAAGTCGGAAGTTGGTGTATCTCCATCAGTTGTTTTTCAATCCATTTTGATATTTGCAATTTTGTTTGGTCTGGCAAATTTGTGGATTGCTGTTGCATTTAATAGGAAGAATTGGAAGGTATGGATGATAGTTTATGCCGTTTTATTTGTTGTTTCAGGTGTGTTTATCGGTCTTGATTATTTCTTCAAATCCAATTTGTTGTTTTCCATAGGTGCGATAATTAAAAACTTTTTATTGAGTCCTATTTATCCATTGGTTTTATTTGCAATTCTTTATCAAATAGAGCAGAAAAAAACATCAACTTAATGCAAGATCCCTGGCTGGTCATCTATACCAAACCGCGTAATGAAAAGAAAGTAGCCGAACGACTTCAAGAAAATGGTTTTGAAGTTTACTGTCCGCTGGTCACGACCATTCGGCAGTGGAGCGACCGTAAAAAGAAGGTGAAAGTTCCTTTAATAAATTCTTATCTGTTCATCAAAATTCCAGCACATCGTCGTGATGAAGTATTACAAGATCCGGGGGTGGTTCGATTTATATTTTGGTTGGGCAAGCCTGCTGAAGTTAGAGAAGAAGAAATTGAGGCGATCAAAGATATTCTGGATTATGGTTCGGATATACAAGTTAGCAATGATGAGTTTAAAAAAGGGCAGCTGGTTAAAATCGCTGAAGGTACCTTTAAAGGACTGGATGGTGAGGTACTGGATGTGAATAAGAATATCATTGTCCTCTACATTCAACAGCTTGGCTGTAAAATTCAGTTTAAATATTCGAAACGGTTTTTGGAAAAGGGATGATTTGGTTTAATAGAAGACTTGAGTTTAATCCAATCTACTTGATATGTAAATAGTTGCTAGTAGTGATCAAAGGAAGCATGAGGGTGCTCTTTTCAAGAACGAGATTCTTCACTACGTTGCACTTCGTTGCTTATGACGCATCTTTTTTTAGTCTCTCTAAAAGAATTATTTGATATTTTGTTTTCCGCTTCTCTAATTATTCAGCCGATCACTACGCGCTGGGCAGACGCACTGGCAGTGAGCGGATGAAGTACTTTTCGTCATCCAATTTTGTGAATTTTGAAACCAAAATTTTAGGTCTCTGAATGACGTTAATGGTGGGAATTCTGTTTTCATAACAATGATTAATAGATTTTTTTGCAACTAAATGAAGTGTTAATAGGCTTTATTTACCCATTATAAAAACTAAATAGCAGCTATTCCCGGACCTGCGCGATTTGCCTGTGCGGAGCAGTTCCGGGATCTCTCATTTCAGGAAGCGTCCTGATGCTAAGAAATGATAAAAGCCAATAAACCACATTTTACGATGTATTCATTTTCTTCTTCGCAACCCATCCGGAAGCCAGGATTGCTAAAATTAAAGATATTAATGTGCCATAGCCCCAAAGAAAATAGTTGTCGAACTTTTTCTCCATATGGGTCACTTGTCGATGGAGCTGGTCATATTTGATGGATTGAATTTCCTTGTTATCCTTTATTTCTTTTTCAATGGACCTTAATTGGTGGTTGACTTCCGTAATGTGTCCTCCAATTGCCTGACAACAAGTAGGGTCTTTTTTAACCGTTTGATCTGCCTTGCTAATGTTTATAAGGAGTATAACGGATAGTATAATAAGTATAAATAGCTTTTTCATGTGTATAAGAGTTGATAGTGTATGATGAAATTACAATTTGTTAAAAGCTGATAAGCTGTTTTGAGGTTTGGCAACCTGGGTGATGGAAATATGTATGAAAACATTTGCGATTAATTTTTCCTTTACCAGATTGCCTAAACCATTGGTTATCACGACTGGTTTTCATTGCTCCTACGCGGTTCTATGAAAAACCTATACGATAAAATTAGGTGCGAACTAAGTCGGTGATACCCGTCGGTATATCAACCTATTTTTTCAAAAAAGATATCCCTGAATCTGTTTTTTAGCTTTTTGGAAGGGCTAAACCGAAGGTTTATTTTTTTGATATTCGATTCATTCACATCTTCCTCTACATCGGCAC
>JBNLGO010000267.1:0-3143 GCA_050306095.1 Cyclobacteriaceae bacterium | reverse complement strand
CCAATTTGGGTGGCCTTTTTTATTTTGTAACAATCATAAATAAATCGAGACTTTTGTCCGGAGCATCTGATACTAAATAATCTTCATGGCTGATTTCCGAAACAAGGGAAGAATTTTCACCATTTAATTTATTTCGATTTAACCGGTTCATTATTTCATATGGAATTCTTAACAATGGGGCAGGAAGCCTATATTGAAGATTTAAAAAATCCCATTTTGTGATCTTTTCTACAGAAACCCTATTACGCTCAAAATATTCCATCACCTTTTCATTACCAGTGATCCCCTTTGATGCTACTTTAGAAAAAATGGAACTACATAAATCTGTTAATTGATCAGCAGTATACTCCCTTACATGCCACGGATTTCTGGTAAGAGATTTTTTAATGTTTGGTGTAGTTATTAGGGCCTGACCTCCGGGCTTTAAAAGTCGATGAATTTCCTTTAAAAATTCTGTGTCCTTTTTGATATGCTCAATTACCTGGAAAGTCACAATAGTGTCATAGCTATTATCTTCTAAATCACTTATTGGAGGAATATTAGCTTGCAAAAAGCGGTATTGAGGATATTCTGCTGATAAGCTGTCAATCACTTGCTGGATTTTATCAATGGCGGTATAACTATTTGCTAATGGTGCCAATTGCTTTACGCCTCTGCCTTCACCACAACCTATTTCTAACAAGTCTCCTTTGATATAAGGAATAGCTGCATAATATGCTTTCAGCAAGCGCTGATGCACCGGATTATCTGATGCTAATTTATCTGAAGTTATTTCGGTTGTATATATGCCCATTCCAATTATTTCGTTTCGAATATTAAAATTGTAAAGTAAATAATTTTATTTTGATAAGACCTAGTGAAAATTCTTTTAGTATTTTCAAAAAAAAATTGAAAATGAATTTTTCAAAATTTCTTTTGCCACTACTTTTAATTGCCTTAAGCACCACAAGCTACTGTCAGATTCCATTTCAGGAAGAAAACGTCGATTATAAGTACAATATTAATGGTGAGCTACATATTGATCATCAATTACATTTCATGGAAGATTCCGTGTTGGTCTTTCTTTCCCTTTTGATAAAAAGCGATAATAATATTGAAAAGGGGGCAAATCTTCAGGCAAAATTAATCTATAAAAAAGACTATCAGGCAACTGTTATTGAAAAAGAACAGCCGATCATCTTAACACAACATTTCCTGGCTGAAAACAACCACCGACAAATCTTTAGTTTTAAACTACCCGCTTCCGGCCCAAATAAATTAGTGGAACTGCACCTAGACAATGACTTTTGGGATAATGAATTTATTTATGACATCAACCTGAAAGAAGAACTGGATTATAAACAATCCGGATTGGTACTTTATTCCGGCAAAGAAGAAAAACCTACAATTAGTCATTACTTTAAAAATAACACTCCATTAAAAATAAAACATCTGTCTGATCAGAGAAAAGAAATTTGGGTTTACTACTACGACGTAGATTTCCCTTTAGCCATTCCTCCTATGATCGTTGACAACGACAATGTGACACGCTCTTTAAATGTTACTGAAACTATTCGGGCTACGACAGATAGCACAATGACGTTCAACAAAGAAGGCTTATATTTTATCCAAACCGATACGAGTTCGTTAGAAGGAATTTCATTCAGGATACAAAATGAGCCTTTCCCAAAAATTGGCACCTATGAAAACCTGGTAAAACCCTTAAAGTATATTGCCACAAAAACGGAAAATGAAGAATTGAGTAATAATAAAGACCTCAAAACTGCTTTTGAAAACTTCTGGATTACAGCCACAAAATCACCACTTCTGGCCCAAAACACTATCAAACAATTTTACAATCGTGCCGCAGAAGCCAATTTCTATTTTACAGGTTACCGGGAAGGGTGGAAAACCGACATGGGTATGATCTACATTATTTATGGCTCACCTGACAAGGTATATAAACATGAAGAATTTGAACAATGGATTTTCAATCAAAATGTGAATATGCCAGCGATTCGCTTTACCTTTGTGAAAATTAAAAATGTATTCTCCAATAACCATTTTGCTTTGGTGCGTGACCGCAAGTTTGACAAACACTGGTTTCGTGCTGTAGAGCTTTGGCGCAAAGGGAAAAGGTAAATAACTATTTCATGAATCAAAGACCTTTTAAAAAGGATTTTTCAAACATCGTATTTGGAGTAAGGGCACTTCAAGAAGCCATCAAATCAGATAAAGAAATCGAAAAAGTCCTTATTCAAAAAAATCTGCAATCGACACTTGCAAAAGAAATAATCTCAGAACTATCTGCAAAAAAGATTCCTTTTCAGAAAGTCCCTGTAGAAAAGCTAAACAAGGTGACACGCAAAAATCACCAGGGGTTTATCGCGTACCTTTCCCCTATTTCATATTATTCTGTAGATGGAATCATTGATGAATGTTTTGCCGCCGGGAAGGACCCATATTTATTGATACTCGATAGGATAACTGATGTAAGAAATTTTGGAGCGATTGTCAGAACAGCTGAATGTGCCGGGGTGGATGCGATTATCATTCCCGAAATTGGCAGCGCTCTATTATCGGGTGATGCTATGAAGACTTCTGCTGGCGCGCTTAACCATGCCAGGATTTGCAGATCGAAAAGCTTATTCAAAACAATACGGCAATTGCAAAGCTCAGGGTTAAGTATTATTAGCTGTACGGAGAAAGCTTCCGAAAACATGTACCAAGTAAACTTTCAAGGTCCAACTGCGGTGGTGATGGGATCAGAAGAAAATGGTATTAGCGATGAGATTTTGAAAATATCCGATCATAAATGTAAAATCCCAATGACCGGAGCTATTGATTCACTCAACGTCTCTGTTTCTACAGGAATAGTATTGTATGAAGGAATAAGGCAGAGAAATTCTTAACCCGAAAAATTCTATGAATTTTTCGTCCAAAGGGCCGACGATATGTAAAACCATGAATATAAGACTGATATATTAGATAGCTAATACTGACTATCGGATTAATCACTCCCCAAATTAGAGGAACGTTGATTTTGCATTTGTCGGGGTTAACCCTGACATAACAGATTGAATACCAAGATTTTTAAATCTGTTATCGTCATTGTTTACAATTTTGTTGTGAATAATCCGGGTTAACCCGAATTTTGCATTCAG
>JBNLGO010000266.1:0-3192 GCA_050306095.1 Cyclobacteriaceae bacterium | reverse complement strand
AAAATGCTATGAGCAAACTTGAATAAGCTTTCCTGCAATGGATCAATTATTTCCCAAAATTGATCTTTATCCATTAATCAGGTTTTTCATCAGTTTTTTTTGTAATACGGATATGTGAGCAAAATATAACACCTCAAAAAAATTGGTGTTTAAATTCTAAAAAGTCAACTCCCTAATAATCTCGCTGTGAGCAGGAAACTGTTCCAATAGCTCTTCTCTATCAGCTAATTCAAAGTCATCAAAATGAAATCCTGGCGCAACCGTGCATCCCAGCAGAGCAAAACCATTCCGATCCAAAACGCGAGCTCCGAACCAGTGATTTCTTGGAATTGTCACTTGCAAAAGCTCGCCTTTTTCCAATTCCCTGCCTAATAAATATTTTTCTAACACACCTTCTATACTCAAAACGTTCAATTCGAGAACAGAACCCACATAAAAATGCCAGGTTTCATCAGACTGAATCCTGTGAAAACTCGAAAATTCATCACCTTTCAGCAAGAAATAAATGGATGTAGCAAAAGCCCGTTCACCTCTATAACGCTCTGGAAGTGCTGATTCCTCCATATTTTCGTCACTTCTGTAAACCTCCTTAAAATAACCACCTTCAGGATGTTTGGTCAATTCAAGCTTTTCAATCCAGTAATTTACAGTATTCATATATATGGTTTTCTGACATGGCTATGATATGAAATTATTTTATACATTTGAAAAAGATTTTTTAATTACTTTCGAAACATTAATACCACAAACCCTTACGACAAATTTGATGGACCCTAATTATCAGGAAAAGCTTAGCCATATTAATGATTTGATTAAGCTCTCTCAGGTGGATGGAGAAGAATCTCATATGGAAATGAATTTTATTAATTCAGTTGCCACACGACTCGGTATTGAAAAAACTGAGGTAACTAGCATTAAGGATGGTAAAACAAAAATCACTTTTTCACCTCCCAAAAAAGAATCTAAAGTTATTGAACAGTTTCACCGACTGATCATCTTAATCGGAATAGATAAACTCATCTACAAAGAAGAGGTATCTTTTTGCGTAGAGCTTGGCGTGAGAATGGGCTTGAACTATAATGCTATTGCCGAGGTGCTTCGAAAAACTTTGAGAAATCCAGCTTACATCATGCACCTGGATGAAGTTGAAGATATTTTTAAGAAGTATTCTAACTAAAAGATAAAGAGGAGCATAACAAATATCAACCCCCAGGAATAGACTGTAAAATTCCAAAATGTTCTGAAGATTTCAATTTTCACTTTTTCATTAGGATTGGTAGTAGTGATCAGTGTTTTCACCGGGTCGTTTTCAATCAACATATACTTGTAAAACAGCATGGCAGACATCACCACTCCTGCAAGTACAAAAACAAAGTGTACGCCGCTGAATACAAATAAATATGCTGAGATTCCTTCAGTTTCATAGATGAGGTCAAGTTTCAATATCTCCATCCATGCCAAAGATTGGCTAAGGAAAAATACCAAGCCGCTTATGAGTGTGTAGCTGATTAATCTTCTCAAATCTGAAATAGCATCAGTATCATAGGCCTTCACAAAACCATAAGTAAAATGAGTAGAGATTGTCAGAATAATGGTGCTTATAATGAAGAATTTCGGTGTTTCATAACTAAAGCTCCCCTTTAAATCACCGGCCAGAAACTTGATAAATATGAATGAAATTACGGCAAATAGGACACAGGATACAGAAATAACCAGGTAATTAATCATTTTGAACGGGTGTATCTTTTCTATCCTGTCTAAAACAGGACTTTTTGATGTTACACTGGTTTTCTGATGGTAAGATTTCATAATCGCAGTCTAATAACCTTTCTCATAGAAAAGGGTTCATAAATTTAACTATAATTTTTAGTATAAATTATCATCTCGGAAATATAGTATCGTAATTTTACGCAATTAAGTTTGGTTTATTGAAGGTACGCGATTTTATAAAGCTTTATCAAAAGGACATCATTGTTGGATCAATGGTAGAAATTCTGCGACCAAATAAGCAGATAAAAATTCAGTTGAAAGGTGTGTCTGGAAGCCTGGATGCTGCAATTTCCAGCGCAATAGCCACAAGCAATATTCACCAAAGTCATCTTTTTGTCTTGCACGATCGCGAAGAAGCAGCGTATTTTCAGAATGACATTCAAAATCTGCTGGGAAATAGGGAAGTTCATTTTTTTCCAACATCCTATAAACGCCCATATGAAATTGAGGAAACTGAGAATGCCAATGTGCTCCAGCGCACCGAGCTCATCAATAAACTAAATACAAAAACCACTGAGGGAGAAATCATTGTTAGCTATCCTGAGGCGCTTTGTGAAAAGGTGGTCAACAAAAGAGCCCTTAAAAAGCATACGATCTTACTGGAAACGGGAAGCATTATCAATGTCAACCAGTTGTTTAAGGATCTGATCGAGTTTGAGTTTGAGAAAGAGGACTTTGTTTATGAGGCAGGTCAATTTGCTATGCGCGGTGGCATTATCGATATATTTTCCTATGCAAACGAATTGCCCTATCGTATAGAGCTTTTTGGTGATGAGATAGAAAGCATCAGGACGTTTGATCCGGAGACACAGCTTTCAAAAAACTCCATCAAATCTATTGGGATTATACCCAACCTGCAGACCAAATTTACCGATATTTCAAGGCAATCCTTTTTAAGTTTTCTACCAAAAAACACCAAAATCTGGTTTAAGGATTTGCAATTAACGCTGGATACCATTGATAAATATTACGATCTGGCAAAAACTAATTTTGATGAAATATTAGGACAGAGCAACCAAACCAAAGTCATTCACGATCCTGATTTTTTATTTGAAACACGTGATACTTTTCAATCTGATATTGAAAAGCATGACATCATTGAATTTGGTAATCGCTTTTATTTTCAGGCAGATTCTGAATTTACATACGCATCCGAACCTCAACAGTCATTCAATAAAAATTTTGAGCTGATCGTTGACAATCTCAATCAAAACCAGGATCGCAATTTTAAAATTTTTATCGCTGCTGATTCCTTTAATCAGTTAGACCGGTTAACATCCATTTTTGAAGAGATTGACCCCCAACTGAACTTTGATTCTTTAAGTATCAGCCTACGAAATGGGTTTGTAGATCATGAGAATAGAATAGTCTGTTATACTGATCATCAGCTTTTTGAACGATACCATAAGTATAAAGCAAGAG
>JBNLGO010000265.1:0-3198 GCA_050306095.1 Cyclobacteriaceae bacterium | reverse complement strand
AAGCTGCCGTCATGTGGTAGCTGTGGTGGGATCGACCTACCTTAGAGCGAGAAGTAGCCTCCCCCTCAGTCTCCTACCCATGATGGGAGGGATGAGAGGAGATAGCAATGGATTGAATATACCCGTTTACTATTCAAACACTACGATCACCCCATCATATTTTTTCAATTTTGAATATATCCTTTATCTCTTAGTCGCTGGACAACTTTCTCTCCCAATTGTTGTCCCCATTTTTGACCTGCTATTAAAGACTCCTGCGTGATCATAGGTAAGACTTCAATAGATTTTTTGCCGATAGGAGTATTGTAAAAATCAATAAGTTGATCAATCTCTTCTTCCGTAAAATGCTTGTCATATATCGGGATTATAAGGTTTACCAAATCTTCCGCTTTGATTTCCTTTTCAAATTCATCCCAGAATTCTTGCTCTACATTAGAATAGGAACTACGAAAAGTGGAAATCATATTTTTAGCTACTTGTACGCCAAGTTTTCCGGAGCCTGTTAATTCTAATAACTGATGAATTTTTTCACTTTTTGATGAAGAAGTCGTCTGTGAGAAAGCATTAATGGTTAATCCACAGGATAAAAAAATAATGATGAGGGTTCTCATTTTTTAAATTATTTAGTTGTTAAAATATGTTTATGGAGTCATTGTAAAATTAAATCTATTACAATGTCTGAAAATTTAAAGCTCTCAAAAAAATCAGGCACCCACTAAAGCTCCACAAATACCACCTCCGATTAAAAAATAGACGCCTGCTATAATTAACAGAACTTTTGCTGTCTTTGGTTTCTTTTTTAATAATACCAAACCTATTATCAACATAATAATAGCGGGTAGGTGTAATACAAGATATAGCCCCAAAAAGAAGGAGCCATAGCCGCCCATGCTCTCAAGAAATAATGGATTCATGATTTTGCAGTTTTTCTAATTGTTCTCTTTTTTCATCCCTGTAAAACAGGTTCATGGTTTCGAATGGGATGATTTTATTGTCTTTATTCACAATGTGCACACATGATTTTTTAATGGCCCGCACATCAAAATTATGGGCATCCACAAATTGCATGATAATAATCCTAAACAGGTTATCATACGACAAGCTGGGAGCGCTGATTTTCGGCAGACAGCACAAAATGGAATGCAATTTTTCACCTGCTGTTTTTACTGAAATACCCGTGCTAAACAGACCGATCATTTTCTTTTTAAGCTCTTCGTCCTGCTCATAGACGATGGTATTCCTGGAATTATCCAGCAATTCATTTGGGTTAACAAACCGGGTAAGCGGCACCACCTTGTTTTTCATTTTTAAGGCATACCCCATTACTAATGCATCGGGATTGCAAGGCACAGGAAGTAAATCATCGGCATTAAAAATATCTGATTGCTCCAGAATTTTTCTTCTTACCTCTGTTAGGGTGATTCGGTCTGTTTGGCTATTAAAATTTTCCAGTCGCCCCGCTATTTGAGTAGGCTGAAAAGTCACCCCGCGCACACATTTTTGTTGTAAAGCGTACTTAATGGTTTTCCCAATTTCATCGTCATTGAGATGTTTCTGAAGCGTAACCACCAATGTGGTTGAAAGATTTAATTCATTTAAATGGGACAGTGCCTTTTCTCGGACATCCCAAAGGTCAGCGCCACGCATTTTTTGTAAGGTGGCATTTTTGAAGGAATCAAATTGCAGATAGATCTCAAAATCCGGGGCATAAGTGGACAGCCGTTTCGCAAATTCAAAGTCTTTGGCAATGGTAATTCCATTGGTGTTGAGCATCAGGTGCCTGATCGGAAGGGACTTGGCATATTCCAGGATTTCAAATAGCTGTGGGTGGACCGTTGGCTCGCCACCGCTTATTTGGACTACATCTGGCTCTCGTTCATTTTCTACGATCGTATCCAACATTTGCCTCACTTCATCCAATGTGCGGTGCCTACCGTAATTAGGTGAAGATTCGGCATAGCAAGTGGGACAAGTAAGGTTACACCGATCGGTGATTTCTACAACTGTCAGACAAGAATGCTGCTCATGGTCGGTACACAATCCACAGTCGTACGGGCAGCCATAGTCTGTTTTGGTATTAAATTTATAAGGCGTTTCGGAAGGCTTATTATAATTTCTGATATTTTTATAATACTCAATATCATCGGCGATCAGCACTTTGGAAGCGCCATGTTCCTTACACCTTTTCAGCATAAAGACCTTGTCATCTTCAAATACGATTTTTGCGTCCACCCGCTTCAAACATTGAGGGCAAAGACTTAACGTGAAGTCATAATAGGTGTATTTTCTGGTAGGCATTTTTCAATAAACTAAAAATTGTTTGATAGTAATAGAAAAAACAAATAATACATAACCACTGAATGCTGCTTAGTCCAGCAATGAAAAAAACGTTAGGCTTTAGAAATTCAATAAAAAACCGAAATCCAAAGTAAAACAGCATGAAATATTGGAATAGTAAGCCACTTTTTAATGACTTGGATTTTTGTAGGAAACGAATAAATATAAATAGCAACAGTAAAAATATCATTTCATACAGCGCTAATGGATGGCGTAAAACCCCATCACCCAGGTTCATCCCTAAAAAAGAGCTGGTCTCTTTTCCATAGGTGAATTCATTGGTGCCGGAAAGGAAGCACCCGACCCTGCCAATAAATATTCCAATGATAATGGGCAAGGTAAATAGATCACCGGAGGACTGCATCTCACTCACTATTTTTTTGGCAATTTCTACGCCTAATAATCCTCCGAAAAGCCCACCCATGATGGTCTTCAGATTAAACAATTGCAAGATGACAGATTGCGTCATTTCGATGGTTGGGTTTTCCAGGAAGCCCATTATTCTCGACCCAAGCAAGGCACCAATAGTAGCACCCAAAATGATGGATATCCTGTTTTTAGTAGGTATGGGGTCCTCACTTTTACGTCGCAAAAACAGGTAGTACCGAAAGGCAACAAAAAAAGCCAGGTATTCAAGCACCAGGTGAACGTTAATATTGATTCCGAAAAGTTCAGGTTGGTAGGGGATCACTATTGATTTATGTGTAAGTTAATTTAATATGGGGGAAGATTTTTTATCTGTTAGATCAAAATCTAGATTTGCAAGTCAATTTTTTTGTCATAGTTAATAGTATTACAAAACAGAGTAAAGAATTAACTATAATCAATACTTTTATTATAAATAAAAATTTGAATAATTGT
>JBNLGO010000264.1:0-3209 GCA_050306095.1 Cyclobacteriaceae bacterium | reverse complement strand
GATTGAGTGTTTTAGATAGATAGAACTTAAATAGAGTTATATTATTACATAAAAACTTACATTTATCTATAATTAGATTCACGTAGAAGACAAAACATTATGTTCTTAATTTTAACCATTAATTAAAGATGAAAATATCATTTAAAATAATATAAGTAATGTAATCTCTATTTTACTCAAGTCATTAGAAAATAAAATCACGGTGGTTGAATTTTTTAGATAGATAGAATATAAATAGAGAGCTCTAGTTTTAAATATTAATCACCTACAAGTAGTTATAAATGTAGTAACAAAATTTATGTTCAGAGAATTATTTGTAATATTTCAAATTATTCAAATAGTAAAACAAATACAATATTTTGTATTGATGCAAATTTATGAAGACATACTTTCAGGGTAAAACATGACTCGTTCAACTACTAGTTGAAAGAAGAGCTGAAAATCTTCACAAGACGGTGACAATCTTGACATGCGGGTCATTCGGAGATGGAGCAATCAAGATGCAATGTAATTATGAAAAACATGCATCTATGCAATTTGAAATATTACTACCAGCTCATTCCATCTATACTTTGTGATGACAATTAAATTTTTTGCAGATGGATTGAAAATAGAAATACGGTATAGTAAGCCGTCAGTACGTGAGAGATTGATATTTGGGACTGCGGATGAAGGTGCACTTTTACCGTATGGAAATTATTGGAGATTAGGAGCAAATGAAGCTACTGAAGTCACATTTAATAAAGACATTTTATTTAATGGAATTGCAGTAAAGGCAGGCTCCTACACCATGTATGCAGTTCCCGGCGAACAAGAATTTGAGATTTCGTTAAATTCGGAAATCGGCAAATGGGGATACTCTGAGCCTGACTATAATAAGGATGTTTTGAAGACCAAGGTCGCAACTGAAAGATCACCCAAAAATGTAGAGCAATTTAATATTAGGTTCGAGGATAGTGAACCAGTTATGATTGTTTGCGAATGGGCAGATGTTAAAATTAAAATTCCCGTACAGCTTGATTAGCTAATGTCGCTAAGAAAATGTCTCAACTCATCATTCCAGCGGAAACAGGAATCTCTAACTTGCAGAGAATGAGATTCCCGTTCCTGTCTGCTGACCAGACAGGTACAAGGAAATGACGTAAATCAGTGTTGTATTGCAGTTTTCTTAGAGGCACTCGCTAGGAAATCATATTCTCCAATCTGGGAGGAATATGGTCTTGAATCCATGATTTATAATCTCCGTTATACCCTACCTTAAGCTGAAGATTTGAAGCTTTTTCCAGGATATTTTTAATCACGGCATCAGGCAGGAACTGCTGTTTTTCAATTACATCAATAATTCTGGATATATCCTGATTAACTTTTACAGCTGTTTGTCTGTGCCATTTTTCATAATCTTCCTGATGCCAGTCCAGGTAATCGTCCATAATTGATTCTGAAATATCTCTGCTGTGCTTCATAGATTCATTGATATTCCCTCTTCCTGTCACAGCATTTCCTATGGCAAAAACATTATCGAAACCATCTATCTGACAACTTTCCGGATTTGAGATTTTGAAAACATTTCCAATTGAAGGAACACCGGGTATTTTTTCAGGGATACTTCCTATAGAGGAAATGATCAGTTTGGTCTTTTTTTCAAAATATTCATTTGTAGGAATCACCTTTTGGCCTTCAATCCTTGTTCTTTGAAACTTAATACCTTTAAGTTTCCCATCTTCAATTATTTTGTCAACAGGAATACAGCACTCCACAAATTTGAATAGATATTTCTTTTGGTAGTTGTCCAGTATCTTTTGTCGTACCAGTTGGGCTTTTTTTAAATTTTCGGGAGTATCAGCAGGAAGAGGAGAAAGTGGCATATCAATAGCTCTTCTTCTATAATATAAGGAGCACCCATACACACCAAGTTTTTGTAATGTCAACTGGTGCTTGTCCAAAATTTTATTGATACCATGTTCCAAGGTGAATAAATCGACTTGAATCCCTCTATTTGCCAGCGCATGCTGAACGGTTTTGATCATCAATACCTTCACAACATCAAGTGATGCTAACCCACCACCAATTACGACTGCGTTGTCTTCAATTTCAACTTGTTTGCCGGAGTATCCGGGTTCATGATGGTGATTAAACCAATGTATGAATGGATTCTGATAAATCAGACCTTTATTGATATATTTGTCAATACCGTCAATCGGCAATGGCCTGTCTTTCCAGGCTCCGGTAGCGAGGATAATTGCACTAAATCCCCAGTCTAATACTTCCTGAAAACCAAGATCTCGACCAAGTTTCACACCAGGGACAAAAAGGATATTTGGCTGATCTAGTTTTCGATCAATGTTTTGCTCTTCTTTATTTCTAAGTTTCCAATGCCACATGGGTAGGCCATCCTCTATTTTTCCATATGGCAGCATTCCTTGATCAAAGACCACAACTCTAAATCCTCTTTTTGATAGTTGGTATGCCGCTTCCGAACCAGCAACAGCGCTACCAAAAACAGCGATAAAATGGTGACCAGTCTCTTTAATGTTCATGGTTTATTTGGATGTTTAATATTGAGAATCAACAATATAAATATTTTTTGCAGGTATTTTCATCTGAAAACTCGTTAAATAATTTCCAGAGGTCTGATTTTCACAAAGTAATTTTGGGGGTATTAATTTGAGATGATTGTCTTAAATGAAAAGTTAATATTCTCTTTTAATTCTCTTAATAATATTAACTTTCACTTAACAAGTAGGAACTATCAATTATCTAATTTTGGAACGAGAAATAAGGAATAAACTATTGAAAATGAATCAGGCTGTACTTGATCATCCTAAAGATCAAATTACAGAAATAATCAAGCGGATCTATCGGGCAGGTATGACTACTACTTCCGGTGGTAATATATCGATTAAAGATGTTGATGGTAATATTTGGGTAACACCTTCAGCAGTTGATAAAGGTTCGTTAACCAGAAAGGACATTATTTGTGTGAGACCATCAGGGGAGGTAATTGGGCTTCACAAGCCGTCCTCTGAATTCCCTTTTCACAAAGCTATTTACGATATCAGACCTGATATTAAGGCAATTATCCACGCACATCCACCAGCCCTGGTTTCATTCAGTATTTCACGTAAAATTCCAAATACCAACATTATTCCTCAAGCAAAATACATCTGCGGGCCGATTGGGTATGCAGAATATGCTTTACCTGGTAGTAT
>JBNLGO010000263.1:0-3270 GCA_050306095.1 Cyclobacteriaceae bacterium | reverse complement strand
CGTATATAGCGGATTGTTTTCAGGCAGATAACCGATTTTCTTTTTGATTTCTTCCGGATCCTTATCTACGTCCAAACCTTCTAGGAGTATTTTCCCGGAAGTAGGTGCCATATAGCATGTGATCATTTTCATTGTAGTACTTTTCCCAGCTCCATTCGGGCCCAGGAAACCTACTACTTCGCCGGTTTTTATTTCAAATGAAATATTATCAACGGCTTTCTGATCACCATAAACTTTCGTCAGATTTTCAATAAGTATTGCCATTTTTTGCCTATTAATTTTTTCGGGTGCAAGTATAATAATGCAAGTCTAAAAATTCAACTTATCCAAGAAACTAAAATGATGGATTTCACCTTCTCGAATATTAAAAGTGCCAAAAGTACCTCTTTATTTTATATTTTTTGCTGAGCAGTCATTTTTATATCAAATGTTAAAAAATGTTAAATTTCCAATAAGCAGTTTATTAGCTATTAAAGCCATATTTTTAAATAAGCGTTGCAACCCAAAACCATTTGCCTGCATTATTTGACCTGTCGGAATTTAGAACGTAACACTATAAACGAATTTACTAAATATGCCAATAGAAGTCAGGCCTGATCTAATAAAGCGGATTCAAAACGGAGATAAGGAAGCTTTTGGAGAAGTAGTTGATCTTACTGGTCAATTCATATATGGCATAGCATTTAAAACACTAGGAGATCAGGAAGAAGCTAGAGACGTTGCCCAGGAATCCTATTTGAAAGTTTGGAAAAGAATTCACTCTTACAAAAGTGAGTTTGTATTTACGACATGGCTATATCGAATTGTCATGAATACAAGTCTTGACCGTCTTAGAAAAATTAAAAGAGAAAGGAAGATTTTCAGAGAATATGATGACTCAGTTCAATTTGTTACGACTCCTGAAATCACGTCTAAAGGCTTTGAAGAAAAGCAATTGCATGAGTTCATTCAAGTTGCTACGAGGAAGCTCTCAGAAAAACAACATGCGGTTTTCGTGTTGCACGACCTGGAGGATTTTAGCCAGGACGAAGTATCTGAAATACTGAGAATGCCTAAAAACAGGGTAAAAAGTAATTTGTATTATGCGAGGAAGGCCATTCGGCAAATACTTGTATTAAGTGAAGAAAAAATAATCAGCAAAGATGAAATGTAGATTCTTCGATAAAATTGAGGATTTCCATGAAGGAAACCTTAATAAAAAGGAACAAATAGAGATCCGTGAACACCTCAGGAGTTGTACTGATTGCCAGGAACAACTTGACCGAATTTTGATAAAGAGTGAAATGATTGCTCAATTGAAAAGTGTCAAGCCCGGACTGGAAAATCCACCAAAATTTAAAAATGAGATATTGGCAATGATCGATCACAATGCCCCCTCAAGGGAAAATATTGGCATTTTGGATCTAATCAGAAACCTCCTATTGCAACCGGCCACTAGATTTGCTATTGTATCAGCAGCAGTAGTAATTGTTGGGCTGTTTATTTATCAACACTCGATTTTAGTTAAAAAAATGGATGAGCTATCCAATCGCTTAGAAACTAAAATGGAAATAAGTGAGAGGAATCAAAATATCAATGAAAGGTTTGAGCTACTTTCAAAATATCGGGGCAATAAATTGAGAAATCAGGATGACATTGAAGAATTGCTAGATGAGTTTCATCAATTACAATTCAGATATGAGATTCTGGTTAAATCGCTAAAAGATCAATACCCAGAGGTTTATGAAGACCTTGAGGAATTAATTGATGAACCTAGTGTAGAAATAAAATCAAAAGAAATTAAACTATGAAAACTCAAAGGTTCCTATTCTATTTAAGTATATGCATACTGCCATTTTTGGCTGGATGCCCAAAGAAATATACTGTAATTACCACGATCAATAAAGATGGTAGTGGAGTTAGAATGGTTGGAGAATATAATCCATCAAAATTTGAGGGAATAGACAGTGTTTTACACAATCTTCCTGTTCCAATTGATGATACATGGTCTCTTGATACTATCAATGATACTACTGCTTTTTTGATGAAAGAGTTTGACTCAATTGAGGAATTAAATGAATTATATGAAAATGATGAAAGTACTTTCAGATACTGCAAAAGAAAAGTTGCATTTGAAAAAGAGTTCAAATGGTTCTATTGGATTTACAGATATAGTGAAACTTTTGGAGGAATTTTAACTGAATTCCCGCTGGAAAACTATCTTTTAAAGGATGAAGTGGAAGCTTTTAAGGCTGATACAATTGAAGATTATCTGAAAAACATTATGGTTTCTGAAAGTGCAAGAACAGCGATAAGCAATAACATAGATCAGCGCATTGGATATTGGTTAAATGATCATATTTATTCTAAGGCATTTAATGATATTGTTTCAATTGCCGATTCTATGGGATTATTAAATAGGAACAATTATAATTTAGATGAAGTAAAAGATTCGATTCACCAGTACTTGGATCAGGAGTCCAGGTTGGTTATAGATTTTGAAAATTCAGATCAATTAGGAATGGCTGAACTTTCAGAATTGATTGGATTGCAACTGGGTATAGATGCACAAAACTTAGACAAATTGAAAAACGAGATAAGTTTGCTCGATTTACAGTCCAAGTATGAAGAGCAAATCTTTTTTGGATTGACAAAGAATTATGATCATTTGGTCATTATGCCTGGATTATTAATTGATACAAATGCCAGTGCGATATCAGGAGACACTTTGGAATGGGACATTGAAGCTGAGCTGTATTTACCTGGAGATTATACTTTGTACGCCGAATCTAGAGTGACTAACCTTTGGGCATACTATGTTTCTGGCATTATTGTTTTAATGGCAATGATTATACCTTTCATCAGGAAAAAGAAACGATAACTCGATTGAGGTAGGATTTATTGATTTAGGTTTTCTCCAAGTTTTTCAATCAGATAATCAATCTCCTCTTTTGTGTTGTATTTGCTGAATGAAACTCTAAGTGTTCCGGTGTTAGCGGGGATTTTCAATGCATCCAATACGTGCGAACCAATGCTTGTACCACTGGCACAGGCGCTACCACCACTCACTGAAATACCGTTAATGTCCAGGTTGAAGAGCAGCATATCATTGTCTTCAATCCCAGGGATGGATAAGCTCAGCACTTTGTGCAAACTTTTGTCAAAATCAGCAGATTGACCGTTGAATGTGATTTGATGGAATTTCTCCTGTAGCTGTTGAATGGTATATTTCTTCAGGTTGAGCAGTCCTTCAGGATTATTCTTTTTTTCTTCGTATGCCAGCTCCAAAGC
>JBNLGO010000262.1:0-3342 GCA_050306095.1 Cyclobacteriaceae bacterium | reverse complement strand
GTACATTGATGGGGTAACATTAAAGGAATTCATTCAAAATGAAACACCTCCTTTTATCGATAAATTAAAGGTCATCATTTCTATTTGTGAAAGCCTGGAAAAAGTGCATCGGTATCATATTATTCACAAGGATATAAATTCCCATAATATTCTTGTAAAACCCAACCTCGAAACAAGTTTAATAGATTTTGGACTCTCCACCCAACTTAATACCAAATCTGATATTCATAATATTGCCAACTATGTGGCAGGAACATTAGGATATATCTCCCCTGAACAAACTGGAAGGGTCAATCACGTGGTGGACCTTCGTTCAGACTTATACTCTCTGGGTGTGGTAATTTATGAAATGTTTTCAGGGCAACTACCATTTACATCTCAGGACCCAATGGAATTGGTGCATTCGCATCTTGCAGTGGAGCCCACACCTCTTCATGAAGTCAATTCTGAAATTCCGATGGTTATTTCAGAAATTGTCAAGAAACTTCTTTCAAAAAACATGGAAGGCAGATATCAATCTGCCACAGGTGTCCTATCTGACTTACAAGATTGTTATAATCAATTAGGGCTTCATGTCAACATCGAGGAGTTTAAAATTGGAAAAAAAGATCAATCAGATAAATTTCTGATTCCATCCAAATTATACGGAAGATCGAAAGAGATTTCTTCTTTAATGGATTCGATCAATAATGTAGGCAATAACAAAGAGATCACTATCATTACCGGTAACTCTGGGACTGGTAAAACCACCTTGATTTATGAAGTTCACAAACCACTTACGCAGAAAAACGGATATTTTATTCAGGGAAAATTTGAGCAATTTCAAAAAGACATTCCCTATTCAGCCCTCTTAGAAGCTTTTACCTATTTGGTAAACCTTATGCTTTCTGAGCCAGAAGAGAAATTGAAATACTGGAAAAAAACCATCACTGATTCCCTCGGCAAAGAAGCAAAGCTGATTACAGACCTTATTCCTAACTTGGAATTGATTATCGGAAAGCAACAGCCAGTTGAAGAGTTAGGAATAAATGAGGCTCAAAATAGCTTTAATTATACTTTTCGCAATTTTATTAAATCATTATCCTCTAAAAATCATCCTATCATCCTTTTTATTGATGATTTACAATGGGCAGATGGAGCTTCATTGCATTTATTGAATAAAATTATTAGTGACGAAGGGGTGAAAAACTTTTATTTTATCGGGGCATACCGTCAAAATGAAGTAGATGAATCACACCCTACTTTATTGATGATCAACAATCTAAGGAAGACCTTACAAGTAAATGATATCCATCTACAAGATCTGACCTTAAATGACATTAAAGAATTGGTTTGTGACACCCTTTTATTAGAAGAGAGCCAATGTAATGCCCTGGCTAAAATTGTGCAGGATAAGACAGCCGGAAATCCATTTTTTATCAATCAGTTCCTTCAATCCATACATGAAAACAAATTGATTCTTTTTCAAAGGGACGGTAAAAGTTTTAATTGGGTAATTAAGTGGGATGAAATGAAAAAAATGAATTTCACCGATAATGTGGTGGAATTCATGATTCAAAAAATCGAAAAACTAGAGAATAAACTTAGCGATACACTGAAAACAGGAGCGTGTATTGGTGATACCTTTGACCTAGAAACACTTTGTTTTGTAAGTGGTAAAAAACTTGTAGAGGTGGAGGAATGCCTTTACCAACTGGTAAAAGATCAATACCTTTTTGTTATAAGTGAAAATCCAGATTATGTGCATCTACACAATAAGCTTTCCGACAATAGCACCAACAAAAATATTCGGTATAAATTCACCCATGACCGAATACGGCAAGCTTCTTACACGATGGTGCCGGAGGATCAGAAATCAGCTATACATCTTAAAACAGGTTTAGAATTGCTGAAAAATATTGATCCAGCCAAATTAGCTGATATGATTTTTGATGTAGTATTCCACCTTAACAATGGGATCAAAGACGCATCAGATGTTATGCTTTGCAAAAAACTGATTGAACTCAATTATAAAGCAGCTACTAAAGCCAAGATATCGGCAGCTTATCAAAATGCATTATTCCATTATGAAAGATCCATTAGTCTGATTGAATCCAACAATTTCTCCAATAGAGGATTAGCTCTGCGAATATATGTAGAGGCAATGGAGTGTGCCTACCTTATCGGTAATTATCAAAGAATGGAAGAGTTGGGTGATTTCATCTTTAAGATAGCAAAAGACATTTATGAAAAGATTGATGCTTACCGGGTGCTTATATATTCATTAATCGCTAAGAATAAATACAAAGATGCTACCCATCTAGGTATGAAGGTTTTGCAACAATTAAACATTCATTTTCCTGAAGAACCTACTAAGCTTCAAATCATTCTCAGCTACTTACAAACCCGCATAAAGATTGGAAATAAAAAAGCGGGCTATTTCAAAACTCTTCCTCCTATAAAAGACAAAAAGGCATTAGCTATACTGGAAATAATCATGAGTTTTGCATCTGCTGCTTACCATGTAACACCTGAATTATTTCCACTAATGATCATGAAAATGATTCGCTTATCGTTAAAACATGGTACTTCCAGTGACTTAATTTCTAACTATGCCGCTTTTGGGATAATACTTTGTGGGATGGTGGGAAACATGAATGATGGATATTTATATGGAGTAGAATCAATAAGAATGCTTGATGCTATTCCTAAAACAAGACCTGCCCGCTCAAGAACGAAATTAATTTTCACCACTTTCTTAAACCATTGGAAGGATCATCTAAATAAATCCCTACCTATATTAATGGAATCTTATAGGGATGGGCTCGAGTCAGGAGATCATGAATTTGCGGCTGGTTCCATTTTCGTCCATTCGTATCATTCTTTTTTATTAGGGGAATCAATACCAGACATCATTGTCAGACTTCACAAATTCCATAAAAAGATAGGACAGCTAAAACAAAAATCTTATGAATATTATAGTGCTATTGATTATCAAACTTTACTAAACCTCTCGCAAAACAGTCAAGACCCTACCCGTTTGAAAGGCGATATTTTTGATGAAAACAGTTTCCTTAAAAACAAAGATGGGGAGGGAATGCGAAATGATAAAACCGCTCTCTTTCATTATCATTTCTGCAAAATGTGTCTATTTTATTTGTATGGTGATTACGAAAATTCACAAAAGCATAGCGATGTTCTCAGAAATCTTGATGTCGCTATGAGTACCGCATTTATACCTCAACATTTATTTTATGATTCATTAATTGGACTCGAATTATGCCAACGATCCTCGTCTATTGCCACAAAAAATTTCTGGAAAAAAAGAATTAGGGGCAATCAGAAAAAAATAAAAGATTGGAT
>JBNLGO010000261.1:0-3371 GCA_050306095.1 Cyclobacteriaceae bacterium | reverse complement strand
CAATGATAAACGTTCGTTTAAAAACAATCGCAAAGTTGTGAAAAATATTGTTTTTACCATCTTCTTTACACTGTTATTCATTTTCAGTTCTTTTACAGCAGTTGATAAAAGGGATCTGATTGTAAATACAGTAGTAATTGATGCAGGTCATGGAGGGAAAGATTCCGGGACCTCGGGATCAACTGCCAAAGAAAAGGATATCGCCTTGAAGATTGCTTTGGAGTTGGGGAAAACCATTCAAAAATATCTGAAAGATGTAAAAGTAATCTATACACGGACTGATGATAACTTTATTGAATTGGAAGAACGCGCTCAAATAGCAAACAAAAATGGTGCCGACCTTTTCATCTCCATCCATTGTAATAGTCTCCCCAAAAATACTCCTGAAACCAAGAGAGAAAAAATATTTGGCACGGAGACATACATTATGGGAATGCATACCTCTGAGGCCAATTTTGATGTGGCAAAAAGGGAGAATTCAGTGATATTGATGGAAGAGGGCAACAAAGAAGTATATGAAGGGTTTGATCCTAATTCTCCTGAATCATATATTTTATTTTCACTGTATCAGAGTGCTTATTTGGATAACAGTCTACGGATTGCAGATAAAATTGAGCATCAGTTTCAGGAAAGGGTAAAGAGAAAGAGCAGGGGGGTACGTCAGGCAGGATTCTGGGTATTGTACAGAACATCCATGCCGAGTGTTTTGGTCGAAACGGGATATTTAAGTAATAGCACTGAGGAAAAATACCTTAATGACTCTTATGGACAAACGCTGATCGCATCAGGACTTTTCAGGGCATTTCGGGATTATAAAAATGAAATCGAATCAACCATAAATTAAATTTTTATTCGTGAAAATATCCAAAGAGTTTAAAGTAGGTTTGCTCGCTATCGTATCGCTAGTCACCTTGTATTTTGGATTTAATTTTTTGAAAGGTATTGACCTTTTTAAAGATACAAGCAGCTATTATGCACTTTACAATAATATCGACGGGCTCACCATATCTAATCCGGTAATAATAAACGGATTGAGTGTAGGGAGAGTATCAGCCATCGAGATACTACAGGAAAAAGGAAACCTGGTAGCTGTTGAAATTAGCATTAACAGTAATTTGAATATTAACAAGGGAAGCGAAGCAAGATTGATCAACACCGATTTTCTTGGTAGCAAGGCTATAGAACTTACCCTCAATGATGCCAGTACGGAATATTACATAGATGGCGATACACTGATTTCAGGAGTTGACGGAGGTATTACAGAGTTATTCAAGCAAAGCGGAGACGACATTGGCGTCACTCTTAGCAGGATAAATTCAATTTTAGAGAGTTTCCAGGGAAACAGTGAAAAGATCAATGCCACATTGGTGAATATAGAGGGTGTAACCGGGAGTTTAAACAGGAATATGCCTGTGTTGCAACGAAAATTAATATCACTGCTTGATAGTCTAAATAAAAACTCACAGGAGCTATCAGAGACAATGGGGAGCCTGAAACCTGTTTTGGCAAATGTAGGTCAGATAACCGACTCTTTAAAAACGCTGGAATTATCGAAAACGCTAGATAAGACTCAAACCACACTTGACAACTTAAATGCTAATCTTGAAAGTATAAAAGCCGGTGAAGGCACCATGGGTAAATTACTGCACGATGATTCTCTTTATATCTATTTGAGCAATACGGCACGTGACCTTGATAGACTACTAGTAGATCTGGAAGCTAATCCTGGCCGTTATGTTCAATTTTCAGTATTTGGGAAAAAGGACAAATCTGAAAAGGAACGAAGAAAAGAAGAAAAGAAACAGGAGAAAGAGGCATCAAAGGAAGAATAATTTTATTTTAGTTTTCTTAGATTAGGACTGGAAACATTTCATAATTGGAAAAATTATTGAACGAGAAAGAATTAAAGGCGCTTGTATCTTTATTGGAAGATGAAGATAATGAGGTCATTAAACATGTTGAGGACAAAATAATCTCGATTGGGAATGATGCGATCCCGTTCCTGGAAAAGGAATGGGAAAGTAGTTTTAATCCGACCGTTCAGAGAAAGATTGAGGAATTAATACATGTTTTACAGTTTGACCTTCTTAAAATTAAGTTGCAGGAATGGGTGCTTGGTGGAGCTAAAGATCTTCTGGAGGGCGCATGGATCATTGCCACCTATCAATATCCTGACCTGGAATTGTCATTTCTCAGGAAAGAAATTGAGCAGCTTTATTACGAGGTGTGGCTTAATTTCAAAAATGACATGCATCCTTTCGATCAGATCAAAGTAATTAATTCGACTCTTTTTGAAAAGCTTAAATTCAAAGCCAACACTAAAAACTTCCATGCTCCTGGCAATTCGATGATCAATGTGGTGTTAGAGACCAGGAGGGGCAATCCAATTTCTTTGTGCATTCTTTATATTCTCATTGCTCAAAAACTTGAATTACCTATTTCCGGTGTTAACCTTCCAAATCTTTTTATTTGTACGTATAAGACAGATCAAAGGCAGTTTTATATAAATGCTTTCAATAAAGGTCTGATTTTCTCCAAATCAGATATTGAAAATTATATTCAACAACTACATCTCAATCAGGATGATATCTTCTTCCAACCATGTTCCAACGATGAAATTATAAAAAGGAGCCTCAGAAATCTTATCGTTTCTTTTGAGAAATTAGGGGATCATTTTCGTTCTGATGAGGTAAAGCAACTTCTAAAGGCGATTGATCCGGATTATCCGACAACCGAATAAAACCTAAAAGCAATAAGCAACAATATGCCCGTGAATTTCCTGGTAATTTAATGCCACCCGGGCTATACTTTCACCAATCGAAAACTCAGATCTGACTACATCCCGCTTATGCAATTGGAAAGGATGAATGCGTATATCCTGCTTAAAATTAAGCCCGACCTTACCATTTAGCTTATAAATAGCTTCTTTGCCAGACCAATAAACACATAGTTTTTTCAGGTCTCCCATACAATCATTGAACTCCTGTTCATTGAGGAACCTATGTGAAATCCTTCCCAGCTTTTCAACCGGTTTTTCGATATCGATGCCTACGGGGAGCTTTTTGTGCAAAATCGCAGCAGCGTAGGGGAAGCTGTGTGAGATAGATATATGGTAATTTAGATCGACAAGGTGAGGTTTGTCATGCTCATCTTTTGTGATTCCCTTATACTCTTTCCCTGTTTGTTTTACCAACTCCTGAATGCAACACCTGGCTGCCAATCTTTCCCGCTGCTTAATAGGGTGACTTATATTTTCGATTTCTTTTTTGCCATCGTCACTCAACAAAATCTTAGTGAGCAATTGATCCATGCTTTCCGTGATTTCCCACATGCACCAAAAAGAATTAGGATTGATTTTGTCTAATTTTGTT
>JBNLGO010000260.1:0-3435 GCA_050306095.1 Cyclobacteriaceae bacterium | reverse complement strand
TAAAAATGGAGGGTTTAATGTAAACTATTTTGCTTTCATTTTAAAAAAAAAGTTAAATGATCTGGGGTTCTTTATAATTGAAGGTGAATCCTCAGATGATGGTCAAAATATCTATTTGACACTGAATAAAAAACTTGATACAACTTCAGTAAATACAGCCAATTTTAGCTGTACCGTTGACGGTGAAATCGTTGAGATCCAATACGCTGGATTGAAAAATGGTGCTCAAAACCAATTAGAATTTGATATTAATGCATCTTTGACGGATGAGTCTCATATTTTAATCACCTACTCTGGTTTTGATTTAAAAGCTTTGGATGGAACAGTCCTTCAATCTGTCATTGAATTACCAATCGCTAATAATTTACCATACCATCATAAAATCCCTGCTCTTATCGAAGCGGAAGATTTTTATTTTAATCAGGGGTTGGCTTTAGAGAACACCTCTGATGTGGGTGGAGGGCAAAACATTGGGTACACAAATACCGGTGATTATTTAGATTATTTGATCGATGTAAAAAAAGGAGGAGAGTTTCTTGTGGATGTGCGAATTGCTTGTCTTAACCAGTCGGGTACATTGGAGTTATTGCAATTAGATCAAGAAAGTAATGTTTTATCGAGTCAAACTGTGAATATTCCAATTACGGGAGGATGGCAGAATTGGCAAACTGAAACAGTTAACATGTCTTTAGAAGAGGGGAGAGGTTTGCTTCGGGTTAAAATATTAAAGCCTGAATTTAACCTAAACTGGATTGAATTTCGGGATGCCAGTATCATCAATGGATTGGATGACTATCAACAAGAAGGGTTAATAATTTTTCCTAACCCAATACAAAATAATCAATTGAAGTTTTCAATAAATAACAGTGGGCATATCGGAGATAATTTAAATTTATCAATATGGAATTGTAAAGGTCAGCAGGTTTATTCGAATTCGCATTTTCAATTAAACAAGACTGTTAACATAATCCGACTTCCAAGATTGAATGCAGGACTGTACCATTTTCAAGTAGTAAATGAAGGATTTAACTTTCAAAGTAAATTTATATTGCAATAAAGTACGTTTCCCCCCTCGTAAATTCCCCTCTATATTTAATAATCATAAGTTGAGTTTTATTCTTCTTAAAAATCAAATCTAGTTGGCG
The DNA here is from genome assembly GCA_050306095.1 of Cyclobacteriaceae bacterium. Classification (GTDB taxonomy): domain Bacteria; phylum Bacteroidota; class Bacteroidia; order Cytophagales; family Cyclobacteriaceae; genus CAJXNP01. Next base: position 2,290 of record JBNLGO010000260.1, on the reverse strand, counting down.
TTTAATATCAGCAAGATTTGTCTCTTCAATCCAATAAGTGTATTGCTTACCTTTAATAAATTGTAATATTCTAAGAATGCCAACAGTGATTGGTTTTTGTTTATTTGTATAAATCCTGTACAATTTCTTGGTGGAAAAAATACATAAATAGTTGATAATCAAAATATATTATCTACATGAAGTAGTAGTGAAGTACTATAGTTAATCCATGAAGTATTTAAGGTGTGGTTGATTTTTTATTTGTAATGATCCAAGAAAGTAGATTTGGAATTGCAATGTTGTGGGTATAAGTACCCCTTCATTAAAAAGTTTTCATTTTAAATATTTTTAAAACATGTAAAAGTATGGAATTAGAAATTTTACGCAATTTCAAAAGGTTGAGTAGGCCTTTGCTGATTTTATTCCTATCTGTTTTTTGGGGTTCGGTTAATGCCCAGGAAATTCAGGTAAGTGGTAAAGTCACCGAAACGTCAGGTGAAGGTTTACCTGGTGTGAGCATTTTGATTAAGGGTACCACCGTGGGTACCATATCAAATGTCAATGGGGAGTATTCCCTAAACGTTACTTCAGATGACGCTGTATTGGTGTATTCATTTGTTGGTTTTGTTACCGAGGAAGTCGGTGTAGATGGTAGAAGCACCATTGATGTTTCTCTTGTAGCTGATATTACTGCACTAGAAGAAGTTGTGGTTATTGGTTATGGTGAGCAAAAGAAAAGTGTAGTGACAGGCGCTATATCCAGTGTTAAATCCGAAGACCTGGAGACGCAACCCATCAATAGAGTTGAGCAAGCGCTTCAGGGGAGAACCTCAGGTGTTACGATAGCTTTTAATTCCGGACAGCCAGGTTCTTCAGCTACTGTTCGGGTGAGGGGTATTACTTCATTAAATGATGCCGCTAACAATCCACTTTGGGTAGTAGACGGCGTAGTGGTTGATAATGGTGGTATTGGCTACTTGAATCAATCGGACATTGCTTCTATTGAAGTATTAAAAGATGCTGCTTCTCAAGCAATTTATGGAGCCAGGGCAGCTTCAGGTGTTATTCTTGTCACCACTAAGAAGGGAGAGTCTGGTAAAATTAGAATTAATTACAACGGCTTTTATGGTACTTCTTCTCCTGCCAGGAAATTGGATCTGTTAAATGCGACAGAGTATGCTACGCTTAGAAATGAAGCTTCACTAGCTGGAGGGAAAGGTATAATTTTTAATGATCCCCGATCTTTTGGTGAAGGTACTGACTGGCAGAATGCCGTTTTTAATGATGATGCCCGAAGACAAAATCATGAATTAAGTATAAGCGGTGGGGGTGAAAAATCCACCTTTTATACTTCATTTTCTTACTGGGATCAGGAAGGAATCGTAGCCTCTGATATTTCTAATTACCAAAGATTTAATGTTCGGATAAATTCGACACATAAGGTTAAAGATTGGTTAACTATTGGTGAAAATTTTGGCTATGCAAAAGACAAGGCAAATGGTGTAGGAAATACCAATAGCGAGTTTGGTGGTCCTTTGAGTTCCGCAATAAATCTGGATCCTATTACTCCCTTGGTAATAACTGATCCTACTGTAGCAAATGCACTTCCTTATACAAATGATGGAATTATCACCGACAACAATGGACGTCCTTACGGAATATCAACCATTGTTGGCCAGGAAATGACTAACCCAATGGCATATATCCAAACACGACTAGGTAATTATGGATGGAGCGATAACATTGTAGGTAATGTATTTGCAGAGGTCAATGTGCTGGATGGTTTGAAATTACGTTCAACTTTAGGATCTAAATTGGCTTACTGGGGATCAGAGTCATTCACCCCGGTATTTTGGTTAAACTCCTCAAATATCAATAGCCAAAATTCATATAACAGATCGATAAATAGAAGAATAGACTTTAATATTGAAAACACCATTTCTTACACCAAAGAAATGAATAAGCACTTCTTTACAGTTTTGCTAGGTCAGGGTGCTTATAAGGATACCTGGTCTAATGGCATCAATGTTACTTACAGAGGTCTTCCTGTTACTCAATTTGATGATGCTTCATTGAACTTCAACGTTCCAACTGATCAAATAAATGGTGGTGGCTATGAATCTGCCATTCACACAGTTACTTCGTTATTTGCCAGGGTTAATTACAACTATGATGAGAAATATCTATTGACAGCAGTATTTAGAAGAGATGGTTCTTCTAGATTCGGAGCTAATAACAAATATGGATTCTTTCCATCAGCATCGCTTGGTTGGGTATTGTCAAGAGAAAATTTCTGGCCACAAAATGATGC
>JBNLGO010000259.1:0-3482 GCA_050306095.1 Cyclobacteriaceae bacterium | reverse complement strand
TGATATTCAGTAAAGTCGATTTTCCGGCACCACTTGGCCCCATGATGCTTACAAATTCACCTTGCTGGATTTCCAGGTCAATTCCTTTTAATACAAATATTCTCTGAAATTTAGAAGAGTAATACTTATCGACGTCTTTTAATTTGATCATTGTGGATTTAGTTATTAGTTATTGAGTTTTTGGTTATTAGGTTATTGTGTAAACAGTAAATTAAATTATTTCGATTAAGGATAATTAATTTGCATTTTTATGTAAAATACTATGCCTGAAAACCAACAAGCTTATTTACAAATACTTATGAATATTTGAAATCAATAACTGTAAAAATAATTGACAATCTTTTGTATAGATAATGTACATTTTAATCCTGAAAGGATAAGAATTCATTACTCATACCTCAGCGCTTTTGTAGGATTTGTAAGTGCCGTTTTTATGGATTGAAAGCTTACCGTTGCTAATCCGATTAATAGAATGAGCATAGCTGGAACCAATAATAGCCACCCTGTTATGGATATCCTACTCGCATAACTTTCTAACCAATTTTGCATGATCATATAAGCAATTGGTAACCCAATCAAATTAGAGATTAAAATGAGCTTAAAAATGTCTTTTGATAATAAAATCAGAATACTTCCAATGGATGCCCCTGCTACTTTTCGCACACCTATTTCCTTAGTACGTTGCGAAGTGGAATAGGAAGACAAACCAAATACACCCAGGCATGCGATAAATATTGCCAATCCTGAGAACATGGTAAACAAGGTGTTAAACTGCAATTCAGCTATGTACTGGCGGTTAAAAAACTCATCCAGAAAAAAATAATCGTACGGACTTCCGGGGAACAAATCCTCATAAGAAGCTTTAATGCTGGCAAGTGTATTGGTTAATTGATTGGTTTCTACTTTTACTGAATAATAATTGAATACTTGTCCACAATTGAAGAGTATCGGTGATATTGCCTTCTTTAGACTTTCGTGATGAAAGTCCTGCACCACTCCAATAATTTGACCATTATTCAATTTTTGTCCAACGGCATCCTCAGGTTTTTCAAAACCCAACAAACTCAACGAAGACTCATTAATGATCCAATTGCTCTGATCATTGGATGTTGGATTAAAAAAGCGACCTGCCATCAATGGCACATCATATTGCTCAAAATAATTATGATCTACGGCAAGCATCGAAAAAACGCCAGATGTCTCTTCTCCATTCATCCTCACCTGGTCATCGTACCAGTAAATTTCCTGTCCGGGTACCACATTTGATGCGGAAACATGCTGTACATGCGCCATCGTGCTCACTTTTTCACGAAAACCGTTGAAATTAGTGCCATACCCATAATCATAGGATTTGGGGGATTTGATGATCAGAATTTGCTCCGGATCAAAACCCAGGGACTGTTGCTGCATAAAGCTAACTTGCTGGTTTGCAATAAAAGTGACCGCAATTAAAACCAATGCTATGGCAAACTGAACGGTGACCAATGATTTTCGCAAAAGAGTACCTGTCTTACTTTTTGCAAAACTACCTTTCAATACCCTGATCGGATCGTATCCTGAAAGAATAAAGGCTTGATAAAACCCACTGGCGACAATTAATATTATAATAAAACCAACTAACCCCATCCATATTTCCGGTTGATATTGCATGGTAATGGGTACTTGAATATCAAACAGATTGGACAAATAAGGGTGTAGGAATTTCAATAATAGAAATGCGAATGTAAAAGCAAAGAAGTTTACAAGAATGGCTTCGGAAAATACCTGATAGATCAATTGCTTACGATGTGCACCGGAAATTTTTCGAATACCAATTTCTTTGGCTCTTTCCATAGATTTAACGGTGGATAAATTAATGTAATTGATATAGGCTATGAGAAGAGCCAATAAACCTACAATGGCAAGAAAGTAAACATATGATGCTTTACCATTTTGGGACACTTCATGTTGAATATCCGAGCGCAAATGAATATCAGTTAAAGGTTGTAGATGATATTCCCAATCAAGTCCCTGTGAAGGCAATTGCTCATTGTTTTGGTCCACAATATCGGGAAACCTGGATTCAATATTTTGTGGGTCAGCATGCTCCTGAAGGCGAAGATAGGTATAGGTTTCATTCCACTGCCAGGAATTGTCAAATCGATGTCCGACAAATTCAAAAAGAGTCGGGTAAGAAATGAGGACCCCCGGCTTAAAATGGGTATTCTCAGGGAAATCTGCCATTACCCCTGTTACTTTAAATGGAAGGGATGTGCCATCAAAATTCTTGGCATTGATGACCACACTCTTACCAATTGGATCTTCCTCCTTGAATAAAGTATGCGCTGTACTTTCAGTGATGACGATGCAAAAGGGATCATTAAAAACAGCTTCCTTGTTTCCTTTTAAAAGCTGATAGGAAAACACGTTAAAGAAGGAAGAATCTGCCAGAAAGATATCAGATTCGCCCGTATATTTTTCGTTGTAAGTTAAAACTCCATCCGGCCCCAAGATTACCATGCGAGTATAAGATTCAATACCTGGAATTTCTTTTTGAAAGGATGAGGCTACAGCTGGTGAAACCTTGGCACTTTGGGTTTCCCGCTTGCCATTTTTAATGATGTCAAGCGTTACCCGGTAAATATCATTTTTGTTTTGGTGGAATTGATCATAGCTTAATTCATGGCTTACATAATTCAATAGAAACACACATGCCACTATTCCTAATGCCAATCCAACAACATTGATCAGCGTAAAACCCTTATTAGTGATTAAATTCCGCCAGGCAATTGTAAAGTAGTTTTTCAGCATGATTTTTATCGGTTATAATCCGTTTTCATATCACTTATTTCGGTATGTAATTCTCATTTCTGAAACATTAAAAAACCAAATTCAGTTTTTTACATTTTATTATCGTTCAATGCCCAATGTCTTTTCCTCCATCCAGCGATTGTCAAGGCTTACAACCATTGACAACGCTTCGCATATCTCTGACCTTTCAACTTGTTCCTTTTTTTTACTCCGCTCTTAAAGATTTTACCGGATTGACTAATGCTGATTGGATGGTTTTTAAACTTAATGTAACAAATGCAACTCCTAAGGTCATCAGCGCAGCTATGACAAAAATCCACCAATGAATATCCACGTGATAAGCGAAATCCTGCAGCCAAAGATCCATCAGATAATATCCAAGTGGAAAAGCAATAATAAAGGAAATGAGCACCAACTTTATCAAATCTTTGGTGAGTAAAATGACAACCTCTCCCACTGTAGACCCTAGTACTTTCCTAACTCCTATCTCCTTAAATCGACGCTCCGTAGTGAAAGTCACCAGGCCAAATAATCCAAGACATGCGACGAAAATGGTCAGTAATGTAAATATTCTAATGATCGAACCTGTATTTGCTTCCTTCAGGTAGGTTTGGTTAAACAACTCATCTAACAATGCATAAGTAAAAGGCTCTGCCGTGGATAAGCTATTCCAATTTGATTTTATATCAGCA
>JBNLGO010000258.1:0-3583 GCA_050306095.1 Cyclobacteriaceae bacterium | reverse complement strand
TCTCCATTTGTGCATCAATCACCACGTGATTGAGTACATCATAAAGAAAAGAAACCCTGGACATCCATCTTTTTACCTTGCTTTTGGTCCCAAATGCATGCTGGGAAAACTTCTCGCCAAGTGATGGATGGTTGGGCAACCGAAGTGTTGACCCATCTATGGACAAAACCCTAAACCCTTTATATTTCTTGAAACGGGCCTGATCATAAAAGAACCTACATACCAGTAAGTTCAGCCGTTTAAAAACTTTATAGCACAGAGATGAACGGGCCTGTGACAATGCGCTTTTACTGGGCGGTGAGATATTCCGGCTTGAAAAGAAGTCAGTCAAACACACAGGTAATGATGCATTTGACTTTTGAATAAGGAATAAAACAATTGCCTCAAAAGGCAATCGCCTCTTGCGGGTAAATGAATTCAACAAAAGTCTGCTTTTGTTGATAAATTTTTCATTGTTTAATGTTAACTTGAGTTCATTAAGAATTTTAATTTTGAAACAGCCACTCCCTGCTTTTGTAGTGGCTGTTTTTTTATGCTTAAATATACTGAAAATCAGTCAATTATACACTAACTAAACGGCATTGAACCCGGATTATGCAGTAGAAAATCTATTCCGGGTTTAACCAATAAACCGGGGCTTATTAAAAGAAACCCAATTTGTTTTTATCATAAGAGACTAAGATGTTTTTTGTATTTCTATAATGATTCAACATCATTTTGTGGGTTTCCCTGCCGAAGCCAGATTTTTTATATCCTCCAAATGGTGCATGAGCAGGATATGCATGGTAACAGTTTACCCATACCCTACCTGATTTGATCGCCCGGGGCATTTTATACATCTCATGGGCATCACGAGTCCAGAGTCCGGCGCCAAGCCCATACAGGGTATCATTGGCTATGGATATTGCTTCTTCAGGATCTTTAAAAGTTGTAACAGAGGTAACAGGCCCAAATATTTCCTCCTGGAAAACCCTCATTTTATTGTGTCCTTTAAAAACTGTCGGCTGTATATAATATCCATTTTCAAGTCCCGAATTTAGATTGGCAGAACCACCACCACATAATACTTCGGCTCCTTCTTTTTTACCAATATCAAGATAGGAAAGTATCTTCTCGTATTGATCATTAGATGCCTGAGCTCCCATCATGGTATCTTCCGCCAAAGGATGACCAACTTTAATAGCTTTAGTACGCTCGACTACTCTTTCCATAAACCGCTCATAAATAGATTCATGCACTAAAATACGTGATGGACATGTACATACTTCACCCTGATTTAGCGCAAACATAACAGCTCCTTCAATACATTTGTCGAAAAACGCATCGTCAGCTTCTAAAATGCTTGGCATAAAAATATTGGGTGATTTTCCACCCAGCTCAACAGTAACAGGAATAAGATTTTCAGATGCATATTGCATAATAAGTCTTCCGGTTGTTGTTTCCCCGGTAAAGGCTACCTTGGAAATCCTGGGAGATGTAGCCAGCGGTTTACCTGCCTCAATACCAAAACCCGTTACAATATTGAGAACACCAGGAGGAAGAACATCTTTGATCAAATCCATTAACACCATGATGCTTGTTGGCGTTTGCTCTGCTGGCTTAACTACCGTGCAGCATCCTGCGGCTAAAGCCGGGGCAATCTTCCAGGCAGCCATAAGTAAAGGGAAGTTCCATGGGATAATCTGACCTACTACACCCAGAGGTTCCTGAAGGTTTATGCTGACCGTGTTGGCATCATGTTCAGAAATGGTACTTTCATCTGCACGGATTACACCGCCAAAATATCGGAAATGATCCACGCACAACGGTAGGTCCGCCAGACGTGTTTCTCGGATCGCTTTTCCATTATCAACCGTTTCTACCCTGGCAAGCAACTCCAGGTTGTCTTCAATAATGTCAGCAATCTTCAACAGTATGTTGCTCCTCTCAGTGGCTGAAGAAGATGACCATGAAGGAAAAGCTGCATGAGCAGCATCTAGGGCTTTGTCTATATCTTCTTTGTTTCCCCTTGCAGCCTTAGTGAAGGATTTACCATCTATAGGGCTAATGTTTTCAAAATACTCTCCGCTGCTCGGTGCTACCCATTTGCCGCCAATAAAATGATCGTAATACTCTTTAAATTTAGGTCTTTCGACCACGTTTACTTCTTGAGTTAAAGTTTCCATAATATATAATTTAGATTCTCGCATTTTAAAGCTCAATAGAATTCTTATAGGAAACTTTTCTCTCCGTCTAAATCAATGTTCTCTCCGTCTATATTTTACAATTATGGCAATTTCTTACTCGATTTATCTAGAATAATTTGTAATTTATCAAGGAATGCGCTTTTAATTATTAAAGGCTTAACCTGGTGTCTAGTGAGAAAGTATTTGATTGAGCCATTTCCCATACATAAGGAAAGGTCCCTTTTCACCTTAGTGGAAAACCGGACTTCTTATTCCTATGAAAAATGTGAACTTAATTTATTTGAGACGCATCAGCGTGCAGAAAATGTCAACCTGATATTTGATCACTTTGTATTGACCAGTATGCTTGCGGGGAAAAAGGTGATGAATTTACCTCAACGGTCTTCTTTTGACTATTTACCCGGCGAATCGGTTATTTTACCTCCTGGAGAATTGATGAACATTGATTTTCCTGAAGCTCAAAAAAACAATCCTACCCAATGTATCGCGCTAACTATCTCTGACGATGTAATTTGCAATACCCTTGATAAACTAAATGACGACTACCCCAAGGCGCCTAGTTGGGGTTCATGGGCAATTGATCCTTCTATTTTTCATTTGACCAATAACAGGGAACTTTCTGACACGGTAAATCGAATTGTCAGAATTACCAAAAGCGAAAGGGGAAAGGCAAAAGACCTCATGATAGGTTTAACATTACAAGAAATGCTGATACGACTGATGCAATCACAAGCGAGGATACTATTAGAGACTTCGTATTCATTATTATCAGCCAATAATGCTCTGGCATATACTGTTCAATACATTAAGAAAAATTTAAGATCACGGATCGATTTAAATAAACTCGCCGATAGCGCTTGCATGAGCCGGGCCAATTTTTTCAAAAAATTTAAAGAAGCCCTTGGAACCTCACCTGCACAATTTATTATTAGCGAACGCATTAAACTTGCAAAAGATGAATTGAAATCATCTGACTTGAGTATAACAGAAGTTTGTTTTTCATGTGGATTTGAGAACTTATCCCATTTCATCCGACTATTTAAGCAAGAAGTCGGAATGACTCCGAAAGCCTGGAAAATGAACTCATAATTTAGCACCTATATTAGTTTCTTTTTCGTCTGGTTTAAATTACGTTTTAAAGCAGGACAAAATTAAGGAAATCCAAAACCTGGTAGTTGATTTCCAGAATTCAGTATGGGTTTATAATTGCCCTACAACTAAACCATTTTTTGATAAGTTTAATTATTCAACTTTACAGCGATCTACGAAATGGAGTGCACTGTAAAAGTATAAGTGAGGATCAACTTATACCTAAATATCCTCCCAACTTAAATTCCAAGCTTAACATTTTTACAAAAAAAATAAAACATAGGCCAGCATGATTAGCTAATACACGT
>JBNLGO010000257.1:0-3589 GCA_050306095.1 Cyclobacteriaceae bacterium | reverse complement strand
CTGCCTACTTCTACGATTTCTTCTTCCGAGGCTATTTTGGTTCCCAGGTTTTGATTGCAGAATGTAATCAGGTTAGGAAGGGCCGTTTTATTGGCATACCAATCTCCACCACCATTGTATTTGAGTTTAGCTATTTTCAGTTCAGATTGGGCAATCGATGCATTGGTGATAGAAAATCCAATTAAAACCGTAAGTATGTATTTAAATAATTCCATTCCGTAAGTTGAATTCCTCAATGATAACGATGTTTATATTATCAATATTCAGATTTTAAAAATAATAAAATTCTCTCCACTTCCTGCTTAACTTCTCTTATTGGAGAATTAAAATTGTTATTCATAATTGAAAATATGAATGTTTTTCCCGAATCGGTTTTGATATAACCGCTCAGACAATAGACCCCCGTCATTGATCCTGACTTAGCATAAACTTCGATACTTTCCGATTTTAGGAAATTTTTAAGTGTACCTTCTGTACCGCCTTTAGGAAATAATTGGCATATTCTTTTCCAATTATTTTGATAATAAATTCGGGATAAAATCTCTGTTATAAAATCAGGGCTCATCATATTGTAACGGGATAATCCTGAGCCATCTCTCCAACTGATTTTATCTTTCCATTGAAGTAATTTATATGCTGCCGCATATTTTATTAAAGAATCAGCGTCAAATGTGTTTAATACATGATAGCTTGTTGACAAAATTAATTGCTCAGCAAATAAGTTATCCGAATCAACCAACATCTTCCTAAAAAGACTGTCCTTATGATAATTATAAATTGTTTTGAAATGGAGATTTTCCGGAAATTGACCAGTGCTTATGGGGCGATTTAACGTATCAGCCAATAATTTAGTAATAAGTGAATCTGAACCATAAAATGGGATTTCTTTTTCTAGGTTTAATGGCCATTCTGAGTAATTAATTTTAAAATCATTGGCGTATTCCGATCTGTGAATTTTATAATCAGAATGCAGAGCATCATCGTTCTGAAAGTTAATTGCTATTGTTTTGGGAAAGTATAATGGCTGTTTATCTATAGAATCTTTCTTCAACCAGATGGTATTTCCAAATAACGGAAAAGTACTTTTTTCCGCTTGGAAGTAGTAGGGGAAATCATCCCAGGCCCACCCAGGCCCAAACCTTTCATCTTCCATTGTTTTTGGAACATATACCAATTTCCCAGGATAGTTAGCAAGTAAATTAAAGGGAGTTTGAATTGTAAATTCAGGATGCAAAAAAGTTGGGTCGCCCAATCCCTGGAAAAATAATGAATCTTTTTTTTCACCGTATTTCAGTGTGGCAATAGAATCACCCAGGAAATTGTCTGCAATGAAAAAAGTCAATATTTTGGTGTTGGAGGCAGGGGTAAACAATTTGTCAGATTGGTAGGAAGTGATTATCTCGCCATTGTCAGCATTGGTCACTTTGATACCGAAAAAATGATTGTTGGCTAGCGGCGAATCGATAATAAAGCGCTTAGTTTGTTTATTACCCACTAATGAATTTTGGCTTATACATGAGCCAAGGAAAAGCAGGATTAAGAATAATAAGAAGAAATTTAGTCTGAACACAGGTGAATAAAATTACAAAACCCAAATAAATCTTATTTTTGAATTTCTTAAAAATATAAAATCACCAGGCATTAATGCGCAAACATTTCAAATTATTCTTTTCGCTCATTATTTTTCAATTGTTCTTATTTCCTTCCGAAGCTCAAAATACCATTGATAGTGTTGACATAGCTCGAAATAGCTGGGTTGACTCCGTTTTTTCAAGGCTTTCTGAAAAAGAGCGATTGGCTCAGTTATTTATGGTAGCGGCTTATTCTAATAGAACGAAGGAATATCAGGATACTTTGGTACAATATGTAGCAGAAAATGGAATAGGCGGAGTGATATTTTTTCAAGGTGGTCCAGTTAGACAAGCTCTGTTGACAAACCGATTACAGGATTCCTCCAAAGTGCCACTTTTGGTAGCTATGGATGCAGAATGGGGGTTGAAAATGCGGCTGGATAGCACGGTTTGTTTTCCTTATCAAATTGCATTGGGGGCTGTTCAAGATCCACATCTCATTTATGAAACAGGTACCGCTATGGCACGACATTGTAAGCGATTAGGAGTTCATATCAGCTTTTCCCCTGTGTTGGATATCAATAATAATCCTGGTAATCCGGTTATCAATTTCCGATCGTTTGGTGAGAATAGGGTAGAAGTAACCTGGCGTGGTTTTGAGTTAGCAAAGGGTTTGCAGGATCATGGAGTAATGGCGGTGGCTAAGCATTTTCCAGGTCATGGCGATACCAATGCTGATTCTCACCTGGATTTACCCACCATTGGCTTTTCAAAAGAACGGTTGGATTCATTGGAATTATATCCATTTCGATTCGCTATTCAGCATGGAATAGGTGGGGTGATGGTAGCTCACCTGAATGTGCCTGGATTAGATTCTACTAATGTGCCTTCCACATTAGCAAAACCAATCGTAACGGGATTGTTAAAAGAAGAGCTAGGTTTTGAGGGTTTGGTGTTTACTGATGCTCTCAACATGAAAGGAGTGGCCAAGTATTACGAACCGGGTATGGTTGACTTGCTAGCTTTTAAGGCGGGAAATGATGTGATGCTCTTTTCTGAGGATGTACCGAAAGCCATAGAAATGATTATGTCAAATGTGGAAAGGGGATTGATTCAGCAGGGTGAGATTGACCAAAGGTGTAGAAAAATCCTTAAAGCAAAATACAATGCGGGATTGAATAGTTATACTCCTATCGAGACGGTGCAATTAATTGAAGATTTGAATACTCCTCAGGATGCATTGCTAAATATTCAACTGGCAGAAGCGAGTTTGACCGTCCTGGAAAATAAAGGTGATATTTTACCTATCCGCGATCTCGATCAATTAAATATTGCTTCAGTTTCTATCGGAGTGCAACAAAAATCTGAATGGCAGTCAATGCTTGATAATTACCTCTGGATGGATCATTTTCAAATTGAAGAAGATGCAGATGAGAGTACATTTGATTCATTGTTTCTGAAGCTAAATGAATATGACCTGATATTGACAGGTATTCATGGTGTCAGGGTGTATCCAAGAAATAATTTTGGCATTACAGAAAATGAAGTGCAGTTCGTTCAAAAAATAGCACGATCCGGCAAAGGTATTATCATACATTTTGGTAATCCTTATGCGATAAATATTTTCGACACTGTGGCCAGAGCCAAAGGGTTAATAGTTGCCTACCAGGAAACCCCTTATACCCAGTCCCTTGCGGCGCAGGCAATTTTTGGAAGTATTAAGACAACCGGAAAACTGCCAGTAACAATTAACGCCAATTATCCACAAGGATACGGACTTCAATCAGCGGAGATTGGAAGAATGAAATACACGGTACCGGAAGAGGCAGGATTAGATAGTGAAATAATGCGGAAAATTGATTCTTTGGCAAAAGTATCGATTGATCAAAAAGCAATTCCCGGCTGTCAGGTGATGGTCATCAAGCAAAATAAAGTGGTGTGGCAAAAGGCTTATGGCTACCATACCTATGATAGTTTATTGCCTGTTAAGAACTTGGATATTTATGATCTGGCATCTA
>JBNLGO010000256.1:0-3680 GCA_050306095.1 Cyclobacteriaceae bacterium | reverse complement strand
GGATAAAGGTATTCACATTACCACTGATAATGATGTGAGTGTGTATGCCATGAATAAGCGAAGGTATAGCGCTGATGTAGCAGTGGTCTTGCCAACTTTTTCTTTGGGGAGTGATTATTACGTGATGGCGCATTGGGAGAATGGCAATCGAAACAATAATGATAATTCTGATTCAGAATTTTTGATTGTAGGAATTGCGGATGGAACGGAAATTGAAATCATACCATCTGTAGATACTGAAGGAGGTAATGCAGCCGGAGTTCCATTTTCCATTGTATTAAATCAAGGCGAAGTGTTTGAATTGCAAGCTCGGGGTGATCTGACCGGCACAAAGGTTCAAGCAAAAAATGCCTCAGGAGATTGCCAGAATTTTGCCCTTTTTGCGGGAAATCAATATACCAAAGTTGGGCAATGTAATCACCCGGATGGTCACGATCATCTGTATGCCCAGCAATATCCCACCAATACCTGGGGTAAGGAATTTATCACTGTAAACTACGAACCGAGAAATGGCGGTGATTTGATTAAGGTATTGGCTTCAAGAGATAATACTACCGTACAGGTAAATAATACAAGTCATCAACTCAATGCTGGGGAGCACCTGGAACTCACCATGGATGGTGTGAATACCTTTACTTCCAACCAACCCATTGCCGTTGGTCAATTTAGTCGTAGCCAGGGTTGCGACAATACCCGAGGGGATCCATTCTTTATTTTAATCAGCCCTAATGAGCAGCTGTTAGAGAAGATTACTTTCAATTCTCCTACTATCGCTACGGTCACCAACTATTCATTAAACATCATTGCAAAGACAAGTGAATTAGCTGATATGACGCTTGATGGATCAAATATTTCGAGCCGGTTTAACCCTGTTCCAAATAATCCTGTTTATTCTTATGCAGCAATTTTAACAACAAGTGGTAATCATACAGTGAAATCAGAAGGTGGTTTTATTTGCTATGTGTATGGGTATGGAGCCAATGAATCTTTTGGCTATTCTGCAGGAGCTAATTTGGAGAATTTAAATATTGATGTGCTCATTACTAATGGCAACGGTGATGAGATTCCTTCTGATAGCATTTGTTTAAATGATGTAGTGATTTTTACACCTTTGACGGATTCCTTGCAAAACCAATTCGAATGGAAGTTTGGTGATGGGGGGACCGAAATAACTTATAGCCAGGATCCGGTTATTTACCAGTTTGACAAGGAAGGCACCTATTATTTTAATTTGAGAGCTTCGATAGATGGTGGAGGGTGTGCGGCTGGAAATGAAGAGACATTTTCACAAGTATTACAAGTGGTCAATCCAAAAAACACCATATTAGGCCCCAGATCTATCTGCCCAAATACTGGAAATGTTTCTTACTATTTAAAAGAAACAGCACCTTATAATTACCAATGGTTTGTTGATGGTGGTGCAATAACACAATCATTTGGTGATAGCATTATCGTGGATTGGGGAGAAACCAATGCCCATGCTTCCGTAAAATTGTTGCCATCCAATAATTTTAACTGTTATGGGGATACCCTCACATTACCAGTTAAAATTAATATTCAACTAGAACCTGAAGCTCCTTTTGGCCCGGATACGTTATGCCAAAGTTCGATGGATAGCATCATATACTCTACCTATTTTACCGAAGGTTCTACTTATACCTGGGGTGTTGAAAACGGTATCATTAAAGATGGCCAGGGGTCCCATAATGTTGTGGTTGATTGGGAGAATCATGGAATCGGTAAATTATGGTTTGAACAAAATACGTCCACGGATACTATTTGTGCTGGCATCTCAGACACCTTGTTTGTTTATATACAAAGGACACCTTCTACAGATGCAATTATCAATACCAACAAAACGGTATTTCAAAAAGGAGAGGAGATTACTTTTATGCCATCAGTTGATGAATTATATCAAATGGCCATATGGGACTTTGGAGATGATGAATTATTGGATAGTATTTCCATAAACAATCAAATCCATGCCTACCTATGTGCAGGCACCTATGAAGTAAAACTGCATACTTATGATACCATTGGTATTTGTCCGGAAAAGGCCAATGGAGTTTTGCAAATAGAGGTGCTACCAATGGAATTGGAAATTGTGCAAGTATCTACACTTGAAGAAAATGATTCTTTAATTGAAATTAGATGGAGAACTGCGAATTCAGATTTTATCCATGAAAGCGTGTCTGTTTTTCGGCAAAAGCAGGGATCCCCAAATAGACCTGCATTGTTCATTGCACATTCAGATTCAGGTTCCGTTAATTACATTGATTCTAAAGTAGAAACACATGTGTCTAGTTATGAATACATGTTGGAGGAGGGAGGCGAATGTGGTACTAATGTTACCACAAATTCGCATCAAAGTATTCTTTTGGAAGTTTCTAATGAAGATAATTTAATAGCCAATATTTCCTGGAATGAATATATCAATTGGGAGAATGGGGTAGAGACCTACCAAGTTTATTTAAATGTTGATAACAAAGGGTTTGAGCTGTTTGATGAAATGCAATTGGGGCAATTAGAATTCCAAAATGACTCCTCAGGATTTGATTATTGCTTTCGAATTAAGGCAATAGAATCTGGTGGAAACCATGCTTTTTCTTGGTCCAATATTGCTTGTGCACATTTTGTTCCTCCTATCAGTACATATAATGTAATTACTCCAAATAAAGATGGAAAGAATGATGTGTTCATTATTGAAGGTATCGAATTCTACCCAAATAGTGTACTCAAAATTTATAATCGTTGGGGAGAAAAAATTAAAGAAGTGACAGGGTATCAAAACAATTGGGACGGAACCAAAAATGGTCGCCCGGTTGCCTCTGGCGTATATTATTATTCCCTCAATCTTAAAGATGACCGTGCAAATCCTCGCGAAATCAATGGTATTGTTTCGGTGTTGTATGGTAAGAATAATTAAACCGATCTATCATATCACCCCTAAAGGGGTTTACGTTTCTCTTTAATTTATTGCGCTACCGATATATATATCCCTATCGGGATATGATTTGATTTTGATGAATTTAAACCTGGTCTCAATTTTTTTAATACTCAATTTATTTTGTGTTATTTTAAAATATTATTTTGGTGTAAATTTTCATTGCTATTTATAGGTCTAATCCCTTTAGGGATTTAATCCAGGTAGATGGTGGTAGATACCCAGCAAATAAGTCCTGTTAGGGACGATACGATTTTTAAATAAAAAATTTTTAACTGCAAATAAATTAGTTATTTATATGGTTTTAATATTTTAAATTATATTATCACAATCAGGTAATTATTTTTAATGGCAAATACATACACCCAAATTCATATTCAAGCGGTTTTTGCAGTAAAATTTAGAAAATGTGTTATACAAAAGGAATGGAAAAATGAATTGTATAAATACATATCGGGTATTGTAAAAACTAATGGCCATAAAATGTTAGCAATTAATGGAATGCCGGATCATTTACATATGTTATTTGGTTTGAGACCAGTGCAATCATTATCAGAATTGATGAAGGATGTTAAAGGGAGTTCGTCAAAGTGGATAAATGAACAACGATTTTTAAATCACAAATTTGAGTGGCAGCCTGGGTTTGGTGCGTTTTCTTATAGTAGATCTCAAATTTCACGTGTTATCAATTACATAGAAAATCAGGAAACCCATCATAAAAAGAGGACATTTCATG
>JBNLGO010000255.1:0-3694 GCA_050306095.1 Cyclobacteriaceae bacterium | reverse complement strand
CCGCTTTAGGCTTTGTATTAAAATAATCATCCACCTTCAACCACATATTATCTACCAGCAGTTGTATAGAGTCCAGTAATATCTCTTTATTTTCTGGTGTCGTTTCATAATAAAATTCATCTGACTCCCGTACATGCGCTAAAAATTCTTCCACCGTACCTTCGAATTCCAGCTTATCCATGATTCCTTTTACTTCATTATGAATTCGCTCTACCTCTTGTAGTCCCAGCTCGTACACTTCATCAGGGGAAATGGTTGTTGTATTAATGTGGTTTAACCGATACTTATAATATTCCTCTCCATCAGGAAATTTCCATGCTCCTTCATCAGAGGTTGCCCTTTCTTTTTGAGCTGATAAAAAATCAATGAGATTTTGATAGGATGGTAAAAAGGAATTTGTCAATGCACTTTCTAATTCCGTTGTTAATCTATTTTTTTCTACATCATCCAGTTCAAGCTTCTCTATTTTTTCTTTGAAGTCTTGATAAATCAAATTGTTTTCAATATCACCGGAAATCAGCTCTTTGACAATATTATTACTGGTTTCAATGCATTTGGCTAATAAAAAATCTGGCAATACAATTCCCTTTTCTTCCCGTATTTCCAGGTTTTTAATCAACTGATCAAAATAAGGCGTAATATTATTCACTCTTCCAATATATGCCTCGGCATCACTCACACTATCGATTCGGTGCTTACTTTTAAGGGTAGATATCACCCTGGTATGTGCTCCAAACATTTGGTTTACAGGATAATCATATTGGATGTATTTTATATCATCTTCCACACCACCAGCCATGAAAACAAAATTATCATATGCCAATCGTGCAAACTCATCCAGCTTTTCATAATCCACTGAATCTTGAAGTAATTGATAATATTTTGTGATCAATAAAAGGGTATTTTTATTATACTCATCATCCAAATTATCCCATTGATCATACTCTTCTTTTATTCCTAAATGAGTTTTTAATTCAGGAGACCGGTCGAGCAACTCATCAAAATACGCCTGATAAATAGTATTGGCTTTGGCAGATTCTGCCTCTATATTTCCTGGTGAAATGGCATTTTTTTGCTCTGTATTTGTGCAAGAAAGCATAAATACTATGAAAATCATGAATATTAGTCGGTTCATAAATATTAGGGTTCTTATGATAGTTTTCGGGTATTAAAAAAGCAAAAACACCTGTATTTATACAAGTGTTCTTAAAAATGATTAAAATTTGTAGGATGTTACTTCTGTTGGAGCTGTCCTTTGATAAACCTGGCTGGTAATGTCATCCACACAATAAATTGGATTTTTATCTTTTCCGAGGTCGATGTATCCTTCTTCCTTGCCAGTTGATTTGCTCACCTTAATAAGTGCATTTGATTTATCCTTATCGGCAAGTATAATCATAAAGTCCCTTCCTCCGGCTGTGGCTTTAAATCGCTGGTTAGCCTGCTTAAATGCCTGGACCGTATAATCAGCTGCTGCATCACCCAGCTCTTCATAAGCCTGCCCAAATCCCTGTACCATGGCACCGGCCACTGCATCTTCTTCACTTACTTGTGGCGCTGCATTTTGCAATGCTCCGGCAGCATAGTAAGCATTGGCGCCAATATACGCAGCTCTCACGGCTTGTGCATATAGTAATGCTTTTTTCAAGCCTGATTCACGAGGAGCCGGGAAATAATTTTGAAAAACTATTTTCCCGGAAAAATCTACCATAGCCACATTTTGATCAGAATGAATGAAGATTCCCATATCAGACAATTCCATGCCCACAGGTTCTTCCCTACCTTCAAATCTAATTGGAGTGGATGTTAATGTTTGTGCTGTACCGGCTGTTTTATCAATGGCAATTATTCCATCAGTTTTGGTATCAAATGCATAAATAATATCTCCTTTTTCGGTAGTCAGCTCAGGTTTTGTTTTTACGGATTTTGGAAACAAAAGCCCTCCTGTAAGCGGATGAAGGATATTTAATTCTTCTGTGGTGATGTATAAAATCCCCTCTGGTGTAGTAACAATACCAACTACATGACCATCTACTTTTACGGGTTTGTCGAAGGTCATCATTCCGGCATTGGCATCCAGTACATTTAGAAAAGTATAATTTCCGTTGGTGGTGACAAGTAAATACCCCTTTTCTGTTTCTATATAATCATACACGCCACCTTTTATCCTTATTCCTCTTCCCTTTTTGCCCCACAGGCCATTTTGAGAAGTGTAGTCAAACATATTGATGGCTGTGCTTCCTCCATCATTTGGTAGGATAATCAACCCTTTTTTATCAAACGCTACCTGCCCCACTTTTCCTTTCATCTCCAATGGCACATTCCATACCCGTGATCCATCACTGATATTAAAAGCTGTATAATTATTGGTATAGGTGACAGTATTGGTTGAGCCCATCGAACTTTGGTTTTGATTTTCACTACCCAGGTAAAAAACATCTTTTTCGGGGTGTTTATAAAAGTAAATGTTAAACTCCATATCCTGGGTCATATTCTCCGCCATCGCTTTCAGCGCTCCTCCCAATGCGCCCATGCCTTCCATCTTTTCTACATCTGCAGAGGTAGCGTTTTTCCATATAATATCTCCACTATCAGCATTGATTTTATACACCTGAAATAGGGTGACAATAAGAATTTCCTTATTTGAAAGCTCATTGGCAGCAATTATCCTCCCAAATTTCTCTTCGATATTCCAACGTACTTTTCCTGTTGACATATCTACCATGAGCATAATTGGATCACTGAAACCCTTTTTATCTCCAGCAATTAAAATCCCATTCACACTAAATAAAAAATAATAGGATTCTATCTCACCGACACCCGCTTGATTTGAGTCAAAGATAATTTCGCCATTGAAAGGTTCGAGTAGGGTGATGTTTCCACCTTTATCAACTGTAATGTATGGCGATCCTGCCACCTCATTATATGCTTCTTGAGGAATTCCTCCAAACTCCGGTTTCGACCAAATAATGCTTCCGGTCTCACTATCCACTCCGTTTAGCGCACCCTGCGTGCAAACGATAAGGTTTCCCAAAGCCGTGACTTCCTGCCATAGCACCGGACTACCAAAATCCCTTTTCCAGGTTGCTTTTTCTTGGGCATGGATTGACCATGAGATTAATAAGAATAGAAAGATTGATAATGCTTGCCTTGTGTTCATTTTGATTCGGTTTGATTCTTATTAAGTTACCTAAAAATGAACAGAAATGACAGAAAACAGCTTATCGAAAAGGTCTATTTTGAAATTTCTACTTGTACCCAAATAAGATAATTGATCTCCTTTCGATTTGTAAATGTACGTACTTCCACAGCCCGCCTTAACTTGCCCGACAATCCTTTAGCATTAAATGTTAGTTTTCCTGTTTTGGTTTCGCCAGGCTTTATCTTACCGGAATCACCTTCCGGGAAATTCGCTTGTATGCAGCTACAAACCTCATTAACTGCTGTGATTTTCACATAATCATCTGAAGTGTTTTTAAAGGGAATATCTATCGTCTTTGTTTGTCCGGATTTCATTTTACCTAAATCAAATACAAACTTTTCCGTGTAATAATCCTTAAACACATTATTCTTAGAAAGACCTCTTGTATTCAGATATGAAATATAACTTTCCGGTCGTTTGTATGTCACTTCAATGGGACTTTCAGAAACGAGAGCAACCACTGAGGAAGTTTGGGCAAAAGAAAAAGTTGAC
>JBNLGO010000254.1:0-3709 GCA_050306095.1 Cyclobacteriaceae bacterium | reverse complement strand
CTACTATGTAATTGTCCCTAATCATTGGTCATTTCAAGCTCCATTTCTTTTTCCAGTCGGTATAGAAATCCGGGATAGTCAAATGTAATTGCCTGTCCATAGTTAAAAAAACTTGCTCCGATTTCCCTACAGCCACAATGCTTTTATCATTTTTAGAAAGAATGGTGTATTCAAAAGTAATTTTGGCAGCGGCTTGGTTGATATATTTTGTTTCTAGCACCAATTCGTCATTGTATTGGATGGGCTTTTTAAACTGACACTCAATATGCGTCAGGGGTAAATAAAAACCCTGGCTATAGGCTTCCGAATAGCCAATATTATACTCTTTCCCAAAAGCTTCCCTTCCATCTTCAAAATACTTGATGTAATTGCCATGCCACACAATCCCCATCGGGTCGAGATCAGAAAATCTTATATTTAAGTCCAGTTGATTAATCAACATATAATTAGTCTTCATTTATAAATACCCGCAGTTCGCACTCAGCGATGGGTTGATTGTTAATTTTAATTATCCCTGAGACGATGTTCATTTGCATCACTTCATTCAACACTTTAATTTCTGTAACTAATTCATCTCCGCATTTCGGTTGCTGAAAGATCTTCAGGTTTTTAATAGAAGCAATATATCCCAGGGGTACCTTTTTGTTTTGATGAATACATTCATATCCGATATGCATGGCAGCGCTTTGGGCAATGTTTTCGATCATGCCCCCTTCATTAAGTACACCATCAGTTACCATTACATGTGAATCGGGCACAGTAAAGCCAGTAGTGATTTCTTTTTCTGAAGTTTTAAAAAGTTTATCAACTAGAATAAAAGGGCTCCTTTGCGGGATATATTTCAACAGATCATTGTCTTTCTCTAAGGTATTCAAGTTTAGTTGGGTTTTGCGCCTTTTAAATTTATATCCCAAAAATCGTAATAATTAAACCACTGCAAAGGATACTTTTTTATTTGTTTTTCCAAAATGGCAATGTATTCATTAAAAGTGTCATCCATATTTTCAGATGGAAGTTTCCCTTCTGTGGCTGACAAAGAATAATGCCTTGGTCCGGTTTTAAATGCAAATACAAAAGAGTAGGGGACTTTCATTCGATGGATGGTTCGAATAGGGCCTTCCGGAAATTTCGCTGGCTTGCCTAGCAGATCTTTTGTAACTGTGGGGCTTCCATCCACAAACCGATCACCATGAAAGCATATCACTTCATTATTTCTCAAAGCATTGGCTATTTTAAAGACATGCGATAAATCCGACTTTATGGGAATGATATTCAAATCCCTTTTTGTCATGGTTTTTTCTAGCGTCTTTTTCACCTTTTTATGTTCGGCATCCAGCAAAACAATGTTGATTTTAGAATGAAGTGTTGTAAATAATGAACCGGCTATTTCCCAGTTACCAATGTGGGCGCTGATTAAAATAGCGCCTTTGCCATCCTTATTTATTTCTTTCAAGTAGTGATCGCCATCAAACGAGTATTTAAAATTCGTTTTTACACCGCTCCATGTAGCGATCTTATCAATGATGGATTGTCCAAAAATATAGTAGTTTTTGTAGATGCTGGTGAATGCCTTAATCCTGGAAAAACCTACCCTGTGCCGAAAATAGCTGTATATATTTTTAGTAGCCGATGGGAGTAAAAAAATATAATAGAATGATACAAACCTCAATAGCAGGTAAGTAGAGCGAAGGCCAAAGCGTTTTAACAGAAAGATAAAGATTTTATGACCTAATGCACTACCACTAGATTTACCTTTCCATGATGCCATAGTGACTTCAGTTCTTGCTCATTCTATTGACGATATAGTCATAGAAATGCTGAAATGTATGTATTTCAGTAAAATCTTCAGGGCTTACTTTAAAACCAAATTGACTTTCAATTTCCACGACTAAATCAACATAATCCAGGCTATCCAGATCAAGTGTTTCTTTCAGGTTAGCATCAGGGGTGATAACCTCTTCTTCTACCTCAAACTCATCAACAAAAAAAGTGTTAATTTTCTCAATAATGTTTTCAGTTTTTAATTCCATTTCTTTAATTAAATTTTCATTTTTCCAACTTCCTGATTATAAGCGATGAGTTGGTTCCTCCAAAACCGAATGAGTTAGATAAAAAAGTATTAAACTCTTTTTCAACCGTATCAAATGCAAAATTAATATTTATTAATTCTTCTTCAGGATTTTTTAAATTAATATTTGGTGCAATAAAACCATTTTGCATCATAAGTAAAGAATAAACTACTTCAGACGCTCCTGCCATCCACATTTCATGCCCTGTCATTGACTTCGTAGAGCTTACAAATGGCTTTGCATCTTTGAATACTTCATTAATTGCCCTTCCTTCATTAATGTCCCCAACAGGGGTGGAGGTAGCATGGGCATTGATGTAATCAATTTCTTTTAATGAAATCCCCGCTCTTTTAATAGCCATTTCCAAGGATCGCTGTGGACCACTGATGTTCGGTTGGGAGATGTGCTCCCCATTAGATGAAAAGCCATATGACAATATTTCTGCCAGGATTGGAGCTCCTCTTTTCACTGCCGATTCGTAACTTTCGATGATAACAGTAGCAGCTCCACCACTTGGTATCAGGCCGTCCCGGGTTTTGTCAAATGGTCTGGATGCTTCTTGCGGTACATCTTCATGAATAGAAAAACTTCCCAGCCCATCAAAGCTTCCTACCGAGAAGGCATTGACTTCCTGGGCGCCACCACAAATAATTCTTTCCTGGTATCCTTCACGGATCATCATAAAGCCAAGTCCTATGGCATGAGAGCCACTCGCACAGGCAGCGCTTACCGTAAAATTGGCACCTGTCAACTTAAAAATAGTTGATAAGTTCATGGTCACCGTAGAATTCATCGATTGAAAAATAGAACCACTCCCAATTAAAGTTGTGTCATTTTTCTCCCTTAGTATATCTATTGCTTCAATATTTGCTTTTGCCGAGCTGTCATTGCCATAGATAATTCCCACTTCATTATTATGCAGAAAGTCATCATCCATTCCGGCATTTTTTAATGCTTCGATGGTAGCCATATAGGCATATTCTCCTTGTTCCGCCAATCCAATTCGCTGACGTCGTGTGAGTATTCCCTTGAGTTGGGGTTTTTCTACTACACCCGTCAACCCCGATCGGAATCCCATCTCTTTCCTCTCCAGGTCCAAACCTATACCTGATTTACCTTTGTACAAGGAATCTCTTACGCTGTTTAGATCGGTGCCCAAACAGGAATGAATACCCATACCTGTAATAACTACTCTTTTCATAGTGCAATTTAATAAAGTCCTCCTGTAACTGCGATGACTTCGCCAGTAATATATGAAGCATCATCAGAAACTAAAAAGCCTACCACTCCGGCCACCTCTTCTGGCTTTCCGAAACGTTTCATAGGAATGATGGATTTGTATTCCTTTTCATCAATTCCTTCAGTCATATCTGTTTTAATAAATCCTGGGGCGATGGCGTTTACTGTAATATTTCTTCGCCCTACTTCTTGAGATAGAGCTTTTGTGGCTCCGATTACTGCTGCTTTGGAAGCAGAATAATTGGTTTGGCCCGGCAGTCCTTTTATTCCTGATAACGATACCACATTGACTATTCTACCAAATTTATGCTTGATCATATGGTTAAGGAGTGTCTTGGTCACATTATAAAATCCGCCCAAGCTAATATCAGTCACCTGATCCCAATCTTCATCTTCCATCC
>JBNLGO010000253.1:0-3780 GCA_050306095.1 Cyclobacteriaceae bacterium | reverse complement strand
AACTCAGGTTACTACATTCGGTAAAGTTCAAGGAAACTTAAAATATCGAAAGTTTAATTTGACAATAAGGATATCTGAACATCTTGTACTTAAACTTTATACTCTAAACATCCGACTTTATGGACAGGCACTAAATACTATTTGTCTACATGAGAATTTATATCTACCGTTGGAATATCTTACCCTTTACTTTTGATTATGATGAGGTGGTAATTTTTCATAAAAGCACTTTACAAAAAAGTCTCTTCGTTTCATTTCACCATATGATCCTCCCAGTGTGTGGTTTACTCCAGGCAACACCACTAACTCAAAATCCTTTCCTTCTTTTATTAAGGCATCAGCAAGCTGCATGGTGGTTGAAGGATCCACATTATCATCTAACTCTCCCAAAATCAACATCAAATTTCCTTTTAAGCGATAAGCATTTACCACATTTGAACATTCTTCGTATTGCTTGCCCACAGGATATCCCATCCATTGCTCATTCCACCATATCTTATCCATTCTGTTATCATGACAACCACATGAGGATACTGCGGCTTTATAAAACTCAGGATGAAATAACAGCGCTCCTGTTGAACTTTGTCCACCAGCAGACCCTCCAAATATACCAACCCTTGTGGTATCCATAAAAGGGTGCAATTCAGCGGCTTCTTTAATCCATTTAATCCGATCAGGAAACCCTGCATCCTTTAGGTTTTTATAGCAAACATCCTGAAACGCCTTTGATCGATAAGAAGTACCCATACCATCCATTTGAACGATAATAAAACCCAGTTCTGCTAATCCGGAAAATGCGTAGTTATAACTTCGAAAACTTTTTTGAGCAAAAGCCCCATGGGGTCCTGCATAAATGTATTCAATAATGGGATATGTTTTGGTGGAATCAAAATAAGTCGGATAATAAATATTACCCCATATATCAGTTTTCCCATCACGCCCCTTAGCTACAAATACTTCCGGAAAACGAAATCCCTTTGCCAGTATATCACTAATATCAGCTTGCTCCAGTTCCATTTCTATACTTCCGTCAACGGTATTGCGAAGCACACTTACCGAAGGCACATCTACTTTTGAATACGTATCTGTAAACCATTGATAATTATCTGAGAACACAGCCTTATGATTCATTTTTTCAGGTGTAAGATCCACCAAACCGGAACCATCAAAATTGATTTTATAGTAATGAATAAAATAAGGATCCTCATCTATATTTCTTCCGCTCGCCTTAAAATAAATGGTTTCGCTTGCTTCATCAACATGCTCTACACCTCTAACAACCCACTCTCCTTTGGTAATCTGACGAACTACAGTACCTGAATTACTATCAATCATATAAAGATGATTCCATCCATCTCTTTCTGATGACCAAATAATCTGACCTGTTGTATCAAGATCATAACGATAATATTTTCCGCTATAATCAATAAATGTTTCTGATTCTTCATTAATTATTACCTGATATTTACCGGTATTTGCGTCTACTTTCACTACCTGAAATACCTGATGTCCTCTTTGATTAAATTCAAATGTAAATGCCCCACTGTCATTATACCACTTTACTTTTCCCAATGAAAATTGATTTTCAAAAGGTTGGTAATCCACCTCTATTTGCTGTTTACTATCCAGGTGAAACAAACAAGGTTTGGCAATGGGAAGCGCATCACCAGGCTTCAGGTATTCGCGTTTAACTAGCGTGGGTTCCAGCTGATCATCTGGTGATGAGTCGATAAAATGAATATAATGTTTTTCATTGATTCTGATTTTTAATGCTGCAATTTTCTTTGAATCGGGCGACCAATGTATATCGCCGGAATAAAATTCACCCAGGGATCCATCACGACTCAATTGAAATTCTTTTTTTGAAGCTAAATCTTTAACATATACATTGTAGTTTTTTATATAGGCTACATAATTTGAATCCGGAGAATAAAATGGATCAAAATCATAAGCTCCATCTGTCCATCCCCAATGGTGGGTTTCACTTTTTTCAACCTTCCCAACTACTTCTGTCCTATAATTCTTCAAATTACTTTTAAATTTATTCTGATCATACTCAAAAGTAATTTCCTTAAGATTCTTATTCACGTTTAACCGTCGAAGATGATATTTAAATGGTTTAATTTCTTTATGCAGGGCCTTACTTAAACTTGCGGCCATTTTTTCCTGATTTAAAAGTGCAGAAACTTTCTTTTTTATTGGATCAACAAGCTTGTATTCCCTCCCCCGCCTTGTATATACTTTATACCAGAGTAAGTTCGTCTCTTTTATCCAGTGTACATCAATTCCATCACCATAAACCATCCTGCTAAATTTTGATACAGAATCTGCTCTTGCATAATCCTCATCTGTAATTTGAGCTAAGGAGAAAATTTGAAAAAAAACCAGTAATATAAATCCTGAAAATATCTTCTTC
The DNA here is from genome assembly GCA_050306095.1 of Cyclobacteriaceae bacterium. GTDB lineage: Bacteria > Bacteroidota > Bacteroidia > Cytophagales > Cyclobacteriaceae > CAJXNP01. The sequence continues at coordinate 1,364 of JBNLGO010000253.1, read as the reverse complement.
ATTATAATATTTTATTGCTTCAATTAATAACCCTCAATATTCACGAGAATATCACAAATGCAATATAAATACTTTGAAAAATACTTGTACAAAATCATAATTGACCACAAAAAATATAAAAAGTGCTTGTTATTTTTAAGGAACGGTTTTGATGGACAGCTTGCGTATAGAGAACCGTTCCCGATTTCCGACTTTTGAGTAGCAACATCATTGCTGGTTAACTTAAGGAACGGTTCTATATAACCATCAAGGGAATTAGAACCGTTCCCTGACTTTCCTGAAAGGAATAATTGTGGTGTACGGGTATCTGATTTATTCTAATTCTGTTCATTATGAACATGGTATGAAAAAATATCATTTTACACCTTACATATTGTTTGATTTATTTATCATCTTCTCAAACATTTTTCATTACTGTTGGTTATTAAATCAAGCTATTGTTTGAAAATATCACAATGAATAATAAATCCAATATAAAGGAATATCTGACCAGTGAAAATGGATTGCCTGATTCTGTAAAGGAGTTTAAGAGCATCCTGAACGAAATTCGTAATTTAAACCTAAGTCAGAAAGAAAGACATAAAAAAAGAGGGAAGCTATTAGCTCATGAAAGAATTGATCTATTGATTGATCCTCAAACGCCATTTATAGAACTATCCGCGTTGGCTGCCTATAATCAGTATAACAACACCTTCCCTTCGGCCGGAATTATAACCGGAATCGGTGTCATTAATGGCAGAGAAACCATCATTATAGCCAATGATGCTACAACCAAAGGAGGAACATACGTTAAAGAAACCATCAAAAAACACATCAGGGCTCAGGAAATAGCAGAGCAAAATAACCTGGCTTGTGTATACCTGGTGGATTCTGGTGGGATATTTCTACCGGAACAGGCTCATGTTTTTCCGGATAAAAATGATTTTGGCCGCATATTTTACAATCAGGCACGAATGTCTGCTAAAGGAATTCCCCAAATCAGCATTGTGATGGGGTCTTGCACTGCCGGAGGGGCTTACATTCCTGCCATGAGCGATGAAACCATAATAGTTAAAAATCAAGGTACTATATTTTTGGCGGGGCCTCCATTGGTAAAAGCGGCAACAGGTGAGGATGTTTCTGCTGAAGAGTTAGGTGGTGGAGAAATGCATACTACAGAATCAGGTGTGGCCGATCATCTGGCAGAAGATGACCATCATGCCATTGAAATTTGCCGTGATATTTTTAAAAGCCTACCCAAACCTGAGAAAATGTCATGGATTCAAGATTCTGCGAAACCAACAAAATTTTTGCGAGAGGCCATATATCAGGAAATCCCAGAGGCAGGCAGTCATAAAAAAGATGTTAGAAATCTGATAAAGCAC
>JBNLGO010000252.1:0-3807 GCA_050306095.1 Cyclobacteriaceae bacterium | reverse complement strand
TTGCTAAGGCGTTATATTTGTGTGCAGAGTTGTGAAAAAGAATACCTAAACTGTTTTAAAAACGAATTAAAACCAAAGAGGGTTTTTCGCCGGCACGAGAGATGTGAGGAAATTAATCTAACTAGAGTCTGTCAATAAACAATAATTGTTAGTAAATCAATCCATTAAGAGGCTTTAATTCAAATTTAGTATTATTATCTTTAAAACAAAAATGCAACTTTTTGAAGATTTTAAGATTCTTTTTGAGCGGCCTAATTGGAAGAATGACCCCGAATTAGGACTGATAGACAGTATATTAGAAAAACACCCCCATATCATCACTACCTTAGGTGATGGCATTTCTGATGGTAACAGTAAAAGCAATTTGGGTAGAAAAGACACTCCAAGTATAGAGCAAATAGTCCGGGCAGGTATATATAAAGAACTGAAAGGACTTGATTACCGAGAACTTGAATATCACCAAGAAGACTCTCGAATAGCCAGCCTATTTATTAAAATTGATCCGTTACGTCCCTATAGTTTCCAGATGTACCAGAAATATATTTCAAGGATTAATCCTGGCAGATTGCATGAAGGACTTTTAGAGTTGAACAAAATTGCTATTGAAGAAGGGTTGGAAAGCCTGGAGAAAATCAGGCAAGATTCTACCACCATTGAAACAAACATTCACCATCCGACAAACAACTCTTTAATTTGGGACTGTATAAGGAAAAGCACTGATCATTTAAAAAAGCTTTCAGAAGAAGCAAGCGGGTTTACATACAGAGATTACACGAAAGGTGCCAAAAAGACGTTTTTTAAAATAAACAATACATCAGCAAAAGACAAAAAGGAAAAACTATTTGTTAAACAATTGGAAACCTTTACAAAATGTATAAATCAAGTATCGAACGTGATAAAAAAAAAGGATACTTGCGCTAGTATTCCAGCGATGGCATTACTTTTTATGCTTGAAGACCTCTTGCCAATAATGAAACAAGTCTATGATGTATCATTCCGAAAAGAAATTAGAGGAGAAAAAGTACCTGGCAATGAAAAGATATTTTCTATATTCGAACGGCACACCGATATAATAGTAAAAGGAAGCCGGGATGTTGTGTTTGGGCACAAAATAAATTTAACATCAGGAAAAAGCAACCTTATTCTGGATTGTTACATGGAGAGAGGAAACCCCTCGGATAAAAAGATGTATGCCCCAACGCTGGATAGGATAATAGAAAATTACAATAAAACGCCACGAGATATTGCCGTCGATGGAGGGTTTGCCAGTAAGGCCAATATTGAACATTCCATTAATAAGGGGTTAGTAAATATTGTATTTAACAAAGTGGTGGGGAGCATGCGAAACCAAGTAGGCAGCCTCAATATGGAGACCCGGTTAAAGAAATGGAGGAGTGGTGTTGAGGCAAATATTTCAAACCTAAAGCGTGGCTTTAAAATACACCGCTGTAATTGGAAAGGTTGGATAAATTTCCAGGCCAAGGTATTATGGAGCGTAATGGCTTATAATATTAGGGTAATGACCAATGCCCTAATAACCATGCTTGAAATAGCATAGAAAGAAATTAAATGTAAGTTATTGATAATGTGTATAAAACAGGATTATTATGCCCTGATTTCCCAAAAAAGCAGGAAATAAAAGAATATTTTTATATTCAAAAAATACGGGATTGGAAATTTGAAAAATTGAAGTGCGAGAATTTAACCTGATGTCAATTTTTATGATTTTTGACTCAATTTACCCGACTTTATGGACAGACTCTAACTAGTTCCTGCTTGAAAACCCATAAACAGCTGTAAAACAATACCATATTGTTGAAAACTTGTTTGAATATCTTACGATTTCCACTTGGTTAATTCAGTTATTTTGCAGATATTCAGATTGTTGATGATTTTAGATTCGGTTAATCCTAAGCTACAATCCAATAAGATTCAAATATGAGAAAAAGATTCGAACAACAATTAACAATCGGATGTATCCCTATTAGTGATGTCAATATCACTACCGCCAAGAGAAGTGGAGCCTTACCGGGTTTATGTGCAGCATTAAAAGAAATATTTGTGACACCTAAATGGAATGAAAAGGTTTTTGAAGTGCTTGAAAATAAAATACTTGCCAAGAATAATCAAACAGGCAGGCCAGGAATGGATTTATGGCAAATATTTGTTTTATCACAAGTTCGTCTATGCCAAAATATTAGTTACGATGAATTACATGATTTAGCTAATAATCATACCCTGATCCGCCAAATTATGGGGATAGAAAAAAGTTTTGGCTACCAGCGGTATGAGTTTAGTTATCAAAACATTATAGATAATATTGGGCTATTAGATGACCAAACAGTAGAAGAGCTCAATCAGATTATTGTTGAGTTTGGCCACGAAGTGTTTAAAAAAAAAGAGGCGGCAGCATTGTGCTTAAAAACCGATAGTTTTGTTGTCGAAAGCAATGTACACTTTCCAACTGATTATAACCTTTTATGGGACAGTGCCCGAAAGAGCATCGATATGGTGACCAAACTACAGGAAAGGCACAACTTGCCCGGGTGGAGAAAGATAAAAAATTGGCGCAGCGATTTAAAAAACAAAATGCGGGCCTTGGGGAAAGCCAGTGCATCCGGAGGAAAAGGAAAAGCCGATAGGCTTAAGCAATGCACACAAAATTACCTCACAAAAGCTAAAGCCTTGTATTTGAAAATAGAAAAAGACCAGGGCAGTTTCCCTCAAACCGATATAATTGATAGTATAATATTTATGGAACTTCAGCGATTTATGCAGTTATTGCAAAAGCACATAGATTTGCTTGAACGGCGCATAATAAAAGGAGAAGACATCCCGCATGAAGAAAAAATGTTTTCAATCTTTGAGCAATACACCGAATGGGTTACCAAAGGAAAAATGCGGCCCAATGTTGAATTGGGTAAAAAAATTGCCATAACTACCGATCAGTTTAACCTGATTATCGATTATCATATTATGGACCATGAGTCTGATTCTGAAATGGTCCCCGGATTGACTGAGCGTATTCTTTCTGGTTACCAGATAAAAAGCTGGAGTTTCGACAAAGGTTTTTGGAACAAAACCAACAAAGAACTTTTATCCAAAGCAATTGGCACACTGGTCCTCCCCAAAAAAGGGAAATGCAACATAGCCGAAAAAGAAGAAGAACACAAGCCGAAGTTCATAAAGTTGCGTAACCAGCATAGTGCAGTTGAATCAAATATTAACGAATTAGAACATCGAGGCTTGAACCGTTGCCCCGACAAGGGTTATAAACACTTTAAAAGGTATATTGGTTTAGCCGTTTGTGCTTATAATCTAAGAAAGATAGGTGAACACTTAATAACTCAACAGCGTCAACAGGCAGAAGCTGTCCAAGTGAAACAGGCAGCATAGAAGTTGAGCGTAAAGCATTGATATACAGATTTAAAAGGAGAGGTACGCCCTGTTAAACCCGAAAATCGAATTTTAAACGAAAATCCTTATATTTTTCGAAATCAAATGGCCTTTGTTTAACAAATCATAAAAATGAACCTAAAATTAAGTTCCCAAAATAGGAATTTTCAATAACGGATCTCAAAAAATGGTACTTTTCTTGCCGACACTAAATATCGTTTTTTCCCTTTGGCACATTTTATGATGTTGAAGTTACCTTAAAAAACCCTGTTTGCATGAACTTGCCCTATAATCTCAGAATTCATAGCAAAAAATTAGTTTCTAATGTCTTATGGATTTTAATATTGTTTTTTATATTCAATGAAGCCATTTATTCGCAGTCCCTACATGAACATCCGGAGATAAGCTATT
>JBNLGO010000251.1:0-3903 GCA_050306095.1 Cyclobacteriaceae bacterium | reverse complement strand
GTTTGTGGTAAATTCAATCCCGGAGGTGTGCCTTCCGCTGGTTTAACAGAGCGATCGAATGCCGATGGAGTTTTTTCTATTTCTACTTCCTCTGTTTCTGTAGTAGCTTCGGCTACATTATCTGTAATTTCTTCTTCAACAATATTGGCGATTTCTGATCCTTCTACTATTAAATCAAGCTTTCCTTTTGGCACAAAGCTGGTAACTACATATGGCTTGTCCTTGATGTATTTATTATAAACCCTCCAAACATCATCAATTGTAACGGCTTTTATGCGCTCAATGTCCTGCTCTATATATCCGGCATTTCCAGTGAAAACATCATAAAACGCCAATTGAAATGACTTGTTTAATATAGTTTGTAAACGATTGTAAAAATCTGTTTCTAAACCTGCTTTTACACGCTCAAGGTCTGTCTCTGTTATGCTATCCGCTTCCAACATTTCAAATGCCTCAAAAATACCTGCTTGTATATCATTAAGGTTTTTACCCTGGTTTGCTGTAATAGATATTTTAAACATACCAGCCAGCTCCATGGCCTCATTGTAAGCGGTGGTGTTGGAGGTCAACTCTTTATCCTTTACCAACACTTTGTATAATGGCGCTTTTTTTCCATCCGAGATAATCTTAGCCAGGAAGTCAAGTGCATAGTCATCATCACTGTATTGCTCAGCAGACGGCCAAACCATTGTCAACTGGGCTGCATTCGCAAAATTATCTTCGTGGTATATTTTCTTGGTTTCATCCAGTGTTACATTCTGTGTGACCATGTTCTGAACATCCTGGCCTTTTTTAATTTCACCGAAATACTTTTCAATCAATACCTTAGCGCTATCTGTTTCAAAATCACCTGCTAATACCACTGTAGCATTATTTGGGCCATAAAATTTATCATAAAACTCTTTTACATCATCAACAGTAGCGTTTTTTAAATCCTCCATTTCACCAATAACCTGCCAGTTGTACGGGTGACCTTCAGGGAATATTGCTTTATTGATCACATACCTTGTGTGACCATAAGGATTGTTATCTACGCGTTGCCGCTTTTCGTTGATAACCACTTCCTGCTGATTATTAAATGCCGATTCCGTTATGGTATTTTTAAAGAATCCCATTCTATCAGACTCTAGCCACATTACAGTTTCCATGGCACTCTTTGGAACTACCTCATAATAAGCGGTACCATCTTCAAAAGTAAATCCGTTAAGTGTTCCTCCAGCATCTTGCACAATTTTAAAAAACTCATCTTGTCCTACATTTTCAGACTCTTGGAAAAGCATGTGTTCAAAAAGGTGAGCAAAACCGGTTCTCCCCACCTTCTCCCTGCCAGATCCTACATGATAAATCACTGCCAGTGAAACAATTGGATCGGAATGATCCTGATGCAAAATTACTTTTAGACCATTATCCAATTCGTATTTTTCAAAATCGATGGATAGTGACTCTTCTTGTTCGACTTCATGTTCTTTACAGCCATTAACAAGAAAAACAGCTATAAAAAGGGTTAAAATAGATAAATAATTTAGGTTTCTCATAATTGCGTTTTTTGATAAAAAACTATTGCTTAGTAAATGTGACTTTTTCCGCTTGTCAAACAAACGTTCAATTTGGAATTTTAATTTATTCATATTTGAGTTTATGAACAATTAATTCTTAGTGTTATTCTATTCGGTGAATAAGTTTGATTTTCATAAACCAAAAATAGCTCAGTAATTAGTATCTGATTTCTTTAATCCATTGTAAATGAATGTACTTGCATCTAATCAACTAAAAACCCAGATAAAAAAGATCCTTTACATTACTGTAGGGTGGGTATTAATTTCAGTGTTCCAATTCAACATAGGATATAGCGTTGTTTTGCAATTAGACTGCAATATTTATCCCGGAGAACCCTGGCTATATTTATTGAGTAGTATCATTACAGGACTTGTAGCTGGGGTATTAGGAGGTAGCATACTTGTTTTTGTGTGGGAGAAATGGCTCAGAAGCATGAAATATGTTACCGCATTGTTTCATATCTGGTGGACCTTCACAGTGGTTTTCTTTATAGTTTCATTTACTACTACCTTTTTTGTGTTAGTAAATACATCGGAAGTTCCATTTTATCACCCCCAGGTATTGGAAAAAATCAAATCAGAATTTTTAGATTTCAATCAAATCCAACCCTATTTCATATGGATGTTTATCGTTGCCTTTACATTAGTAGGCTTTCAAATCAATGATAAATATGGACCAGGAGTTTTTCGGGCATTTTTATTGGGAAAATATTACCATCCAAAGCGGGAAGAGCGGATTTTTATGTTCCTGGACTTACGTTCATCAACAACCATCGCTGAAAAGCTGGGGGAAGAAAAGTACTTCAATTTTCTAAAGGAAATTTATGAAATCATTACGCCTAGTATCATTTACTCCAAGGGAGAGATTTATCAATATGTGGGTGATGAAATTGTCATAAGTTGGAAAACGCAGCAGGGAATAAAGGACAGTAATTGTATCAATTGTTTTTTTGAAGTACAGAAAACATTGCAACAACATATACCGCATTTTGAACAAAAATATGGCGCTAAACCGGAATTTAAAGCGGGCCTTCACTGCGGAAATGTGATGACGGGAGAAATTGGGGTGATCAAAAAGGACATTGCCTTTTCGGGTGATGTATTGAATACCACTAGCCGCATTCAGTCAAAATGTAACGATTTAGGTGTCAACATCCTGTTCTCCGATCATTTGCGCAAACTATTGTCCTTCAAAAACGAACTGAATGTCCCCAAGGAAATGGGGCAAATAAAACTCCGGGGAAAAGGGATAGAAATGGTTTTATTTACGGTTTAACATGCTTATTTCTTAAGCTTAGAATGGCCGCTTCAACACATCGTTCACCATCCATGGCAGCAGACACAATACCTCCGGCGTAACCACCTCCTTCTCCACAAGGGTATAATCCTTTAATTTCAGGATGTTCGAGTGCTTCATCACGTGGGATATTGACAGGTGAAGAAGTTCGCGACTCTACTCCTACCACGTTAGCTTCGGCTGTATAATAGCCTTTCATTTTTTCGCCAAATGCCTTAAATCCTTTTCGCAATCGGCCACCAATAATTTTAGGAAGTAGAGAATGTAAAGGGGCGGAAGTTAGTCCGGGTTGATAGGAAGTCTCATTAAGGTCTTCGGAAGATCTACCTTCCACAAAATCAGTCAGTCGCTGTGCCGGAGCAGCCTGTGTTTTTCCCCCGGATGTCCACGCTAATTTTTCAAGATACTTTTGAAATTCCAATCCTTTTAGCTCGCCAAATTGTTCATACTTGGAAAGGTCTTTCTCCACGTTTATTTCCACTACGATTCCGGAATTGGCATATTTGCTATCTCTCCGCGAAGGAGACATACCATTAACCACCACCTCACCAGGTGCCGTTGCCGCCGGTACGATAAATCCTCCCGGACACATGCAGAATGAATAAACACCCCGATCATTCACCTGTTGCACCAGACTATAGGCTGCTGCTGGCAATAAAGGATCTCGTTCTCCTGTGCAATGATACTGTATAGCATCAATAATATGCTGGGGATGCTCTACCCTCACTCCCATTGCAAATGACTTTGCTTTAATGGCAACATCCCTTTCTTTTAATTTGTAGTAAATATCCCGTGCAGAATGGCCTGTAGCCAGGATCACCTTTTCTACATTGACTTCATTTCCTGTACTCAACTGAAGCGCTTTCAGATTTTTCTGGGCGTCAATAATAAAATCGACGATACGGGTTTCAAAGTGAATCTCACCTCCACAACGAAGGATAGTTTCCCGAATATTTTGAACAATTTTGGGTAATTTATTTGTACCAATATGTGGATGGGCATCCACTAATATCTGATCAGAAGCGCCATGAAATACGAAGTTTTCAAACA
>JBNLGO010000250.1:0-3908 GCA_050306095.1 Cyclobacteriaceae bacterium | reverse complement strand
TTTGACATTGATATATTTGTTTTCCTTTTTCTGTTCGGTTGCTGTATTCTTGTAAATAAAAGGAGTCATTTCCAGGTTATTGACTACCAGGTCCAGGTCTCCATCATTGTCAAGGTCTGCATATGAAGCTCCATTAGAAAAGCTCTTTTGATCCAATCCCCAGTTGATAGTGCTATCTGAAAACTGATATGCGTTCCCTCCTGAAAATGCAAAATTGGAAATGGGTGTGGAAGGAATGGCCTCGATTAATTTTTTATAGTTGACCGAATTATTGCTAATTAGATCCCGAAACAATAAGTCATTCGATATTTTTTTAAGAAAATTTTGATCGAGAATATCCTGGTATATACCATTCGTGATATAAATATCTTGGTGTCCATCATTATCCAGGTCGGAAAAAAGACTGCTCCAGCTCCAGTCAGTTGCTTCTACTCCACTGAGTCTACCTATTTCGCTAAAAGAAATATTTCCGGGAGAGATCTCCTGGTTATTGAGTTGTAGCGTGTTTCTGGTAAATTGGTGATAGTAATCGTTTTCAAGATTGGCCATGTATGATTGCCAATTTTCGTAGATCATGGTTGTTTTAAATCGGTCATCACTTTTAGGGAGCATCTCCGTTACAAATATTTCCGGATATCCATCTCCATTAATATCTGCGGCGTCCACGCCCATAGATGCCTGGTTTATGGATTGCATTTGTGAAGGCAATTCTTCCTTGAAGGTCCCATCACCTTGGTTCATGTAGATATAATCTCTCTCAAAAAAATCATTGCATACATAGATGTCAATCCATCCATCCTGGTTAAGATCTGTTGCAATTGCTCCTAAACCGAACCCAATTAAGCTCCCAAATATATTTGCCTGCAGACTGACATCTTCAAATTTATCACCTGTGTTTTGCAATAATTTATCTCCACCCAATGGATCCCTGGATTCCCTATTTTCGGATTTATAATTATTGGAATTCATCGATTGGAAGGAGTTATTTACCAGGTAAACATCTAAATCTCCATCTCGATCATAATCAAAGAAGGTGGCATGACTGGAATATCCTTCATCGTCTAATTGATAATCACTTGCCTGTTCGGTAAATGTTCCATCCTGATTATTAATAAATAATTCATTTTTGCGATCATCCTTCTTGATATTTCCAGAATTGCAGACATAAATGTCCAGCCATCCATCGCCATTAATATCAACCATTGTCACTCCGGTTGACCACCCTCTGATTCCCCCAACTCCCGCTGAATCAGTAACATCTTTAAATGTGAAATCACCCTGATTTAAATATAGTTTGTTGGCGTTCAGATTGGATATGAAATAGATATCCGGTAAGTCATCATTGTTAACATCCCCGACAGCCACACCTCCGCCATTGTAAAAATTGCGGTAAGTGAAAATGTTAAAATCATCGTAATAGGCCAGGGTGTTTTTAAAATCTATACCTGATGAAGCAGGTGAAATTAATTCGAAAAGTGTATTCTTGTTTTGTTGAGGCACAGGTTTTTGACATTGAAATAGTAAAAATGACAAAACTGTAACGATAGACAGGATTATACATCGATTCAAAAACAGCTTAGATTTAAGAAACAACTTTTGCACAATATTCAAAACAGGCAGAATTCTTTAGGGGATTTTAATAATGCGTTAAATATATACTAATTGATTAAACCAGAGAAAGTTTTTTATAAGGATGATGGTTTAGATCTGGCAAAAATGGAAACAAAAGCTGATGTGACAATTCCCAGAATAGGTGCAGAAATCATCCCGATATATATGTAATTAGCAAGGGTGAAATAACTTTCCGCTTCTTCCAGGGGCATTTGTCCGTTCTCCACGGTGTAAGAAATCATATTCTCAAAATAAGATGGGGTAATAAATGCACTGGTAATGTATTGTGTGATGGGAACCAAAGCGGTCACAATCAGGGATAATACAATCCCAGACCATAAGCCATTCATATAACGCATTTTTCCCTGATAATAATTAATTCTTTTATCCCTTATAGCCAGGAAATAAACTACAATAGCAGGTATGGCAAAAAGATTAGTATATAAAGCGTGTTGATCAATATGGGTGCTATGTAATCCGCTAAGCCTTTCCCCCAACATCCAAAGCAATGAAACCAAAACAAAGATGAATGCCCACTTAATTTCAATTGCGAATTTTTTCATAAGAATATTGACCTGAGCGTTATTTTAAAACTTATTATGAAAATAAGGAGATATTAATAGTAATGAAAGGTTTGAGACAAATCTATCCTACGGCTATGGGGGTTTTATTCTGTGGAATATGGTTGAAAATGGCATCTAGTACATTTTTTCTAGAGGAGAAAATTGAGTGTAATTGAGGTTTCACAATAATTGGGTGAAAAAGTCTTCCAACAAATCCAAATGGTAATTTATAATGTACTATGTCTGTCATTAGTATTCCACCTTCCACAGCTTGAAAATGGTGCTCATGATGCCACATGGTGTATGGTCCAAATCGTTGTTCATCTACAAAAAACTTTCTGGTTTTAACTTGCGTGATTTCTGTCACCCAGTTGGTAGCGATACCGGGGAACACATTGATTTTGTAAGTGATAATTTGTCCCCGGTACATTTTTTTTGATGGGGGAGAAGTGATGTGAAATCCCATTTTCTTGGGAGTAATTTTGGATAAATTTTCAGGTGAAGAGAAAAATTGCCAGGCAGTATTAATATCAGACTTTATAAACTGTTGAGTGGTTAAGTTATAAATGCCGGAATGAATTGAAATACTGATCATGCTATAATTGTTGAAATGAATTTATCATACAACAAGCACACATCAGTATTGTTTTAACCCACATTACACATCATTTGATCGGCATTTCTGTGCAGCCATAAGGGGGTATGATTCAAATCATAAATAGAATATTGTATCAGCTGGTAATTTCGGAACAATAAAAAAACCGAATTATTACAAATGAAAAAAATAGAAAAAATACAATCAATAATAGTGGTAGTCTTTGCTATGATTATGGTTACCGCTTGTGGAGGAGGAGAAAAGAAGGAGGCAACGCAATTTGCACCTACAGAAAAATCAGAGCCAAAAAAAGTGACGTTTGAAGAGGCTACAGCTAATTGGAAAGAATATAAAGGTATTGGTCCGGTTTCATCTGTTGAATTAGGCGAACTGGATGAGGCAATGGCCGCAGCAGGTAAGGAAATTTTTGACGTGAAGTGTTTTGCATGTCACGAAACTGGAATGGACAAAGTAGGTCCGGATCCAACAGGTGTAACCGAAAGAAGAACTCCTGAGTGGATCATGAATATGATTTTGAATCCTGAAGTAATGGCGAAAGAAGATCCAATTGGACTGGGACTTTTAATGAAGTACAATTCAGTCATGGCAAATCAGCAGCTTACAGAGGAAGAAGCGAGAAAAGTATTAGAGTACTTTAGAACATTGAATTAACAATAATTTGAATCACAAAATACAAGAATCATGACAATTAAAAGAACCCTCTTAGCTGTTGCATTTTTAGCAACGATGTTTTGGGTGACATCTTGTGGTAATGGAGATACATCTAGTTCAAATGGTGCTTTGAGCTCTAAAAGCGCTGCTGAAAAAGTGTATGTTGCTCCGGGAGAATTAGACACCTATTATGCATTTATGTCTGGTGGATTTAGCGGACAAGTTGGAGTGCATGGATTGCCTTCCGGAAGGTTATTGAGAATTATTCCGGTATTTAGCCAGGATCCTGAAAAAGCATATGGTTATAATGAAGAGACTAAGCCAATGCTTATGACTACACATGGATTTATTCCATGGGATGACTCTCACCACCCTAAGTTATCACAAACTGAAGGGGTTCATGATGGTAAATTCTTATTTATAAATGCGAACAATACGCCACGTGTTGCTCGTATAGACTTAACTAC
>JBNLGO010000249.1:0-3916 GCA_050306095.1 Cyclobacteriaceae bacterium | reverse complement strand
ACCCTAATAGAACGGAACGACTTCATTTGAGAATCTGGAATGGAATAGAATGACTCCGCTCTGTGTTTGGTAGGTAGAACAGAGTCATTCTGTTTTTTGTTTTGTTGCTACAATTCTTGGATTGGTTGTTCAACCCGTTCTTAGTGCAACTAGAGATAGACCCTGGACACTTATTGGGCGTAGATCTCCATATATTTTAGATGGAGCAATTTATTCTATTGTAATTCCCAGATTAATTTTGCTTACCCCCAGAAAAATGGTTTATAGTATATCATTAATATTGGGAGGGATCGGTTTTATCAGCTACTATTTATTCTCAAATCAATATTACTTATTATTATCCATGGTAGGAATAGGAATGGCTTGGGCTGCCATAAAATCTATGCCATATGCAATATTATATAGTGTACTTCCTCCAAAAAGAATGGGCATATATATAGGCCTTTTTAATCTTACGGTTGTTATTCCTCAAATTCTGAGTGAACTATTAGAAGGTTCTATTTTAAGATCTTTTTCCGAAAATCAGGGTATTTACATTTTAATTTTTACTCGTATTATAATGATTCCTGGATCTTTTTCTGTTGGTTTTGTATAATCCGAAAAAGGTAGTTAATGAAAACAGTTCTTTGAACGAAGCTGTTTATCAGACTAAAACTTTATAATCTAATTATTGATTTTTTATAATTATAAATTAACAAAGATGGGGAAAATAAAAGCATGTCTCTTCGACTTAGATGGTGTAATTGTTGATACTGCAAAATACCATTACATCGCTTGGAAGGAAATCGCAAACGAATTAGGATTCGATTTTACCATGGAAGACAATGAAAGATTAAAAGGAGTGAGCAGGATGACTTCTTTGGATATTTTATTATCGATTGGTAATGTGGAAAAAAGCGAAGAGGAAAAGATGGAATTAGCCTCTAAAAAAAATGAAAATTACTTATCATATATTCTAAAAATGGGTCCTGAGGAAATTCTTCCCGGAACAAAAGAGTTTTTAGATCAGTTAAAAAAACAAGGAATTAAAATAGCTTTGGGTTCAGCTAGTAAAAATGCCATGACTATCCTTGAAAGGTTAAATCTTACATCTTACTTTGATGCAATTATAGATGGTACAAAAGTAGCAAAAGCCAAGCCTGATCCTGAAGTATTTTTAAAAGGAGCTGAAGCTTTAAATATGGCTCCGGAAGAATGTGTTGTATTTGAAGATGCTGAAGCTGGTATTGAAGCTGCTATTGCCGGCGGTATGAAATGTGTGGGCATTGGCAATCCTGAAGTTTTAGGAAAAGCAAACTTTGTGGTTGATGGACTTCACAAAATGAATCTTAATGTTCTTGAACTTCTTAATAATTAAAAAAAGACATTATGAAAAAATATCTTAAATATGACGAATGGTCGGTAATAGAAGAGGGCTTCGACCCCGAAAACCATAAAGCATCTGAAAGTATATTTAGTATTGGCAACGGAAAAATGGGACAAAGAGCCAATTTCGAGGAGAAATATTCTGGCTCTACATTGCAAGGTAGCTATATAGCTGGCGTATACTATCCTGACAAAACAAGAGTGGGTTGGTGGAAAAACGGATATCCGGAGTATTTTGCAAAAGTTCTCAATTCTCCCAATTGGATAGGCATCAATGTTACAATTGAAGGCTTTGATCTTGATCTTTACAAGTGCACCGTTGAAAATTTTAAGCGTACACTTAATATGCAGGAGGGTTACCTTGAAAGGGAGTTCGATGCTATTATTGATGGAAGCAAAAAAATACACGTAAAGTCCAAACGTTTCATAAGCTTAGCTGATACAGAAAATGGAGCAATACGTTATGAGGTAACCTCGATAAATTTTTCTGGTAATATATGCTTTACACCATACATTGATGGTGATGTAGAAAATGAAGATTCAAATTATGATGAGAAATTTTGGAATATACTAAATACAGAGACTTCTGAAGAATCAGCATATCTGGAATCGCAAACTAAAAAGCTTGATTTTAGATGTGGTTTTGCCATGAAGTATATTACAAAGCTGAATAATCAGGTAATAAAACCAACTCCCGAAGTAATCAAAAAAAACAAATGGGTTGGAAACCATGTGGAAATTGAAGTTAATAAAGGAGAAACTGCTTCTATTGAAAAGTATGTTGGCGTAACATCTTCACTAAACTACTCACCTGATACATTAAAAAACAATGCCGAAAAATTAGCACAATATGCCGCTGAAAAAGGTTTTGACAATCTATTTGATGATCACAAACAAAAATGGAATGAGAGATGGATACATAGTGATATTAAAATAAAAGGTGACGTTGCGGCGCAACAAGGTATCCGTTTCAATATTTTCCATTTGAACCAAACATATACCGGAGAAGATGAAAGATTAAATGTTGGCCCCAAAGGTTTTACCGGTGAAAAATATGGCGGCACAACTTATTGGGATACTGAAGCATATTGCATTCCATTCTTTTTAATGACTTCTCCTTCTAATGTAACTCGTCAATTACTTATTTACCGATACAAACATTTATCAAAGGCTATTGAAAATGCAGCCAAATTAGGTTTTAAAGATGGAGCTGCACTTTTCCCAATGGTAACTGCCAATGGTGAAGAATGCCATAACGAATGGGAAATTACATTTGAAGAGATACATCGTAATGGAGCCATTGCTTATGCCATCCATAATTACATTCGACATACGGGTGACAAAAAATACCTGGAAGAATATGGAATAGAAGTACTCGTTGGTATTTCCAGATTCTGGAGTCAGAGAATCACGTTTTCTGAAACCAGAAAAAAATATGTAATGCTTGGCGTTACAGGTCCAAATGAATATGAAAACAACATCAATAACAACTGGTATACCAACAAAATGGCCACCTGGTGTTTAAAATACACACATGAATCATTGAATTATATCAAATCTTCAAATCCGGGAAGATACCAAGAACTGGTTTCTAAACTTAAATTCAAGGAAGAAGAGGAGACCAAGCGATGGGATGATATTGTAAACAACATGCACTTTCCGTATAATGAAGAGCTACAGGTTCATATGCAGCAAGATGGATTTATGGATAAGGAGCAACTGATGGCCGATGACTTGAATCCATCTGAACGTCCGATTAATCAACATTGGTCATGGGATAGAATATTGCGATCAAACTTTATTAAACAAGCAGATACATTGCAAGGAATGTATGTTTTTGAAGAAGAGTTTTCGAAAGATGAAATCGAAAAAAACTTTAACTTCTATGAACCAAGAACCGTACATGAATCTTCATTATCGCCATGTGTTCACTCCATATTAGCCACTAAAATAGGCCGTATTGAAAAAGCCTACGAAATGTATCTTCGTACTTCCCGATTAGATTTAGATGATTATAATGCAGAAGTACATGAAGGGTTACATATCACCAGTATGGCAGGCACCTGGATGTCAATAGTGGAAGGATTTGGTGGAAAAAGAGCCTATGATGAAAAACTTTATCTAAACCCGGATATTCCTGAACAATGGGAAGAATATGCCTTCCGAATTACTTTTAAAGGAAATGATCTGGAAGTAAGAGTAAGCGCAAAAGAAGTAGAAGTAATTTCTCATGCAAATAATACGATTGAATTATTTGTTTACGAAAAACCAATAGCCGTAGAATCTAACAAGTCAACTACTATTTCCCGATAATTTAAAACCACAAAAACCTCCTTGCCGGATGCCAGGAGGTCATTGTTTATTCTCTCAGTCTCCCAACTAATATTTCCTTTTTATTATTTCAAAGATACATTGAAAATAATGACAAAAAAAACATATTCAGACCAACAAAGAACCACCCTGAACTTATCCAAAGCTGCCCTATTCATATTGGAGTAAAAACCACTATATGGAATGCAGAATTGGGTGTAACCAAGATAAGTTCCTAACA
>JBNLGO010000248.1:0-3928 GCA_050306095.1 Cyclobacteriaceae bacterium | reverse complement strand
AATTGAAGTGTAATACCAACTAAATCAATTAACTACCAAACTATTATGAAAACAAAAATCAAACTAGTCGCGTCCCTTGTGATCATGTGTCTAATGAGCATCAACCCGATCTTAGCACAGAAAAACAAGGATATTGAAGAGAAAGTTCGCGCAATGAACCAGCAGATGGCAAAGCAAATGCTGGAAGGAAATATCAGTACTGATCATTATGCTAACGATGCCATTTCACTGCCCAACAATGCTCCCATGGTTGAAGGATTAGAAGCCATCAAAGCAAGCAATGAACAAATGCTACAAATGGGAATTAAATTTGACAAAGTGGAATTTGTTACTACAAAAGTGATGGTCAATGGAGATATGGTGACAGAAATCGGGACATATAATATGACCATGTCCTTTGCCAATGTACCACAACCCATTACAGATAAAGGAAAATATATAACAATATGGGAAATCCAAAAAGGAGGAGATTTAAAAATAAAAGTCGAAACCTGGAATACAGATATGCCTCCAGCAGGAATGAACTAACTTATCATAATTTATAAAGGAAAGGCCTGCTTAATAAACCATATTGAGCAGGCCTTTTTTTTAATATTAAGCTTTTTTAACAAATTCGGACTTCAACGCCATAGATCCAAAGCCATCGATTTTACAATCAATGTTATGATCTCCTTCAGTGAGTCGGATGTTTTTTACTTTTGTTCCTGCTTTAACAGGTTTTGGAGCGCCTTTCACAGGTAGGTCTTTAATCACTACTACAGAATCACCATCCTGGAGAATGGCACCATTAGAATCTTTCACAACCAATCCTGTTTCTTCCACCTCTGTTGGGTCCCATTCATGACCACATTCCGGGCACATTAAAAAATTATCGGTGGGATAAGCATATTTAGAACTGCAATTTGGGCAAGCAGGAATTTCTGACATAACATTATTATTAAAGTGGCCGCAAAAGTACTAAATAAGTAGCAAACATTTATTCCCTTCTTAAATTTTGAACAAATACTAATCCGGCAAATACCGATAAAATTGATCACTTTTTTTGTTCTCACCGGGAATAGTTCCCATTCCCATATAACCGTATGGCGCAATTGCAAATGAAGTAGTCGAATAATTAAATACAGGAGGTGCTGTTTTCTCTACCCATTCATTATTCACAGCATCATACACCCATAATTCTTTTGAAACAGCATAGCCTTTAGTTCCAATAACAAAAAAACTATGTGGCTTTGGATTTTCAACAGGGTAGCTTGCCTTTTCAGTCCAATCATTACTAATTGGATCGTATTCCCAAAAATCATAAGAATTCCCATTTTCAGACTGTCCTACTCCAACATATGCTTTTTCGTTGATCATAAAAACAGTCGCAATTGACTTTGCGATACCTTTATATGAAGTTTTCTCGATCCAATCATCACTGACAGGATCATACTCCCAAAAGTCTGTAAAATAATTTAAATTCTTTTCACCTAAACCTAAATAGCCTTTTCCTCCAATTGAAAATGCGGTTGCACCATCACGTCCACTACCTTTAAAATCATTCAACTGAGTCCATTCATTTTTGGACGGATCGTATTTCCAAAAATCCTTTTTGAAATTATCATCTATCGTTCCTAGTGTACCATTATATCCAGTACCCATATAGCCAATCGAACCAATTACAAATCCTGCTGCATTATTCCTTGGATCGCCAGGGAAATCTGCTTTTTGGGTCCATTTATTTGTAGCAGGATCAAACTCCCAAAAATCCTTAATATTATCATTATTATTATCCTGGCCAGCTCCACCAACGTAAGCTTTTCCATCAATCACAAAAGTAAATCCAATACCTGATTTAGGGATGCCGTCGTAAATTGTAAAAGCATTATTAGTCCACGTATTTGGGCTTTGCTCTAAAATTATAAATTCAATTTCACTCACAACGGACATTATACCCACTGTTATCTTGATTTTGCCTGTAATTGCACCATTCGGAACAGTAACTACTAATTTAGTATCTGAATGTTCAATAATAATTGCTTGAGTTCCATTAAATTCGACGGTTACTAATTCATCCCCAAATTTGAAGTTTGATCCATTGATTGCCACCTCATCGCCGATAATTCCGGCAAAAGGAGCTATACTTTCTATTAAGGGTTCATTTTGAGAAGGCACATTAGGTTCAGGGTCCTTATTTTTGCAGCCATTAACCAAAAACAAAATAAAGATAAAAATCAGTGTACTTGATAGGAGAATTTGTTTAAACATGACGGTCATTAGTTGGTTAAAAAAATACACGTCAAATATAGAAATAATAACACGAACCAAACCCATCTATTTTATATCAAAAATCAAACCATGTAAGTTTTTAATTTAATTGCAAATTTTGTTTAATACCTAACTTAATGATTGAGGGCTAAGTAACTAATGGTAATAATTAGGTGCTCGTGATGGCGAGCCAAAAACCATAACCCTCCTGAAGTGATAGTAATCACAACAGGAGTAATAGTTACCTATATGTTAAAATTATAAGCTAATTAAATTTTTATTGATGATCCAGGCAGAAGGGTTGTTATCCTGCACCTCATTTAAACGTTGTACAGCTTCAGGTTTGGAACCTACATTTTCAAATCCCACAAAATAAAAATCATTTTTTCCATGAAATTTAATGACCTGTAAGCCCTGAGACTGAAGGTGCTGCTGATAATTATCTGCATTGCTTTCTACCTTGAAACTCCCCAATATTAAACTGTAATATCTTCCATTTGAAGAGGATGAAGAACTAGGAGAGCTTGTGGTGCTGACTTTCTTATCATCAACAGAATATTTCACACTTGCCATATTCGGAGTGTTGTCAGGAGCCCCTGTAGAGATACTATCATCAGTCTTACTCTTTTCTTGCTCTGACATAGACGCTGTCACTTCTTTTTCCGCCTTTGGATTTTGTTTCACGGAATCTTTAGGAGTTGTGGCTTTTGTAAGAGAAGTAGACGACTGTTGTGTCTTATCTGATGCACCTGAGTCTTTATAAAAAAAGAAGTAATACCCTCCCGCCGCCAATAATAATAAAGGTATCAGCACCAACAACACTATTTTTGAAGTATTACTTTTTTCTTCCTCTTCATAAACATACTTATTGCCTTCTTCCGACTCATGTTCATCTTCTTCAGAATAGATATCATCTGATTCTTTATCTTCTAATGAAAGCTCCTCACCATGAATAAAAGTATTTCCATACGAACCTACATCCTCTGATTCTTCCCTTGCATCATTAAATGCTTCTTCCTCTCCTTCGCGCTGTTCATCTGCAAAGCTGTTTTCCAATTCAGACGATGGAACATTTTCTTCTTCTATTTCCGGTTCAGGAACTTCCTCTGTTTCTTCAGGTTGAATATTTTCCATTGAAACGTCCTCAGGTTCTGATTCCGGTGAATCGGTTTTGGTTACAATTTCATCGGGTTCGACAATTGACAATGTATTAGCTGCCGGCTTAGCTTTTTGAATGGAATAAGCGCCTTGATCATCCTTAATGATATAGCCGATTCCCCCTATAAAAACAGAGTTCCCCTGGTTGAGCTTTTCCTTTAATTCTTCAACATACTTCACTAGCGCTTCACTAGCTTCTTCTTCTGACATGGAATGTTGCTTTTGAATCTCCGACAAAACTTTTCCATCATCAAAATTCAAAAGATCATTAAAGTCTGCACTTTCGGAATACTCCGAATAAATAATCGCTCCGAAATCGGGGATAATTACGCGTTCATCTCGCTTATAGACTTCATTAATGCATTGATCAATCATTTTTAAGAGGTTTAGTGTGATAGGTAAATTAAAGCCAGTAATTCAACTTGATATATGAAAGTTAATGATTAAACGACTTAAAATCAGGTCATTTCTCCTCTCAGAATGGTGAAGTAAGAAATCTTACATGTTTTAAAAATAAAATGTT
>JBNLGO010000247.1:0-3929 GCA_050306095.1 Cyclobacteriaceae bacterium | reverse complement strand
CCTGATAAAAGGCTACCGATGACGTCTGTTAGATTTTTGTGACGCATTATATCGAACGCATGTTTTTAAGTTTTTAAAATTCCTTCTCAGAAATCCGAAAATTTTTACTTTCAATTTTATTTGTCACGATTTAAAAATGTTTGGTTTTCCGTCTGAAAATAAAACATTCTTTTTAATCCTTTTTACTGTTTTATCCCTTCCGATCATGGCTAATCTATTCATCCGATCAACTCCCACAAGCTTTCACATAATCCAGTGGTCGGATGAAGTCCCCCTTACAACTTTTCTTTCTCCTTGCCCCTTTTTCCTTTCTCCTACTTCAACACCAACTTATCATTCTCCCCAAAGGTATCATAGCTTGAGGTGACGACTTGTTCGCCGGGTTCGAGGCCTTCCAGTACTTCGTAGTATTGCGGGTTTTGCTTTCCGATTTTGATGTTTCTCTTTATAGCTTCTTTTCCATCCAACGTCACCACATACACCCACTGACCACCTTTCGATTGGAAAAAACCACCCCGGGGTATTAATACTGCCTGTTGTGTTTCGCCAAGTTGTAATCCAATATGATAACTCTGCCCGGTTCGAATATTAGAAGGAAGATCGCCCGTAAATGTGAGATCCACCTCAAATCGACCTTCACGCACTTCCGGATATACCTTCCTTACTGATAAATCAAAACTTTCTTCTTGTCGCTCAAATGATGCACTCAAGCCCTGGCGGATCCTGTCAATATAATGCTCATCAATTTCAGCTTTGATTTTGTAAGAAGTCAACACATTCACCTGACCAATGCGCTGACCTACGGAAATATTTTCTCCCAGCTCGGCATTCAATAAACCCAGCTGACCATCAACAGGCGCCTTGATATTCAGGTTTTCCTGCCGCTGGTATATGAGCTCTAGGTTGCGTTGCATATTATTCAGGTTTTGGCTGATTTTTGCAACCTGATTTTTTCGGAAAATTGAATCCTGGTAGAACCTCTTATTGCTAAGATTTTTTAGCTGAACAGCCATTTCATAATCTTCTTTGGATCTCAAAAAATCTTCTTTTGAAATTAGCTCGTCTTTATAAAGTTCTTCATTCTGCCGGTAGGTTCGCTTTTTCTGAATGAGATCAAAATCCAGATTGATCAGTTCCCGCTGCAACAGAAGCTTTTGCTGCTCCATGTTAATCTGCGTTTCACGCAGGAAGTTTGACTTTTCTGCCAGCTGCGCCTCACTGTTAAGTATGCTTAGATTAAGGTTGGTATTGCTTAGCCGGAGAATAACATCTCCTTTATTGACCATGCTCCCCTCCTCGATAAGACGTTCTTCCACGATCCCTCCTTCTACTGCATCCAGATATACAATGGAGATGGGTTCTACATACCCAATAATCCGGATGTAATCCTGGAACTGATCATGTGTCACTTCTTCAATAGTAATTTTATCCCGCTCCACACGATATACGCTAGATGGATCGCGAAATACAAATCCTATGATGACTGACAACACAAATACACCTCCAATGATGTATTTCCAGTGCTTAGGTTTAATTAGTCTTTTATCTTCAATTATCTTATCCATTTCTTAGTCTAATAAAGTTCCTGTTAGGTAAAAGTTGATAGTTCGTTCTTTCAAAAATGTTTGTAATTCCGTTCTGAGTATTTCTACCTGGGCCAGGGCTGCATTATTTCGTGCCTCATAATATTCCATGACACTGATCAGCCCTTTTTCCCGTTTTTTAGTGGCAGACTCCAGCGCCCGCTCTTCACTTTCTTCTTTTTTAAGGGCAGAAATATATTCTGAAGTAGCGGCCTGCCACTCCAATTGTACCTGGTAAATCTCATATTCAAGATTTTGTAGCCCCAGCTTATAATTATTCATGGCTTGTTCATGGTTAATTTTGGTAAGCTGTATTTGATTTCTTCTTCTGAAGGCATCAAATAAAGGTATAGCCAATCCGACACCATAATTAATATTTTGGTTGTTTTTAAATTGTTTGTTAAATGAGATAATATCTCCATTTTGCTCCGAAAATGCATCAGAATACCGGGTGCGATAATCCGCAAATAAATTTAGTGAAGGATAAAGCGAAGCCTGCGCCATGCTAACTTGCTTTCGCGTAGCTTCCAATTGATTGTTGAGTGTTTTAATTCTGGGAAGGTGATCCCTGGCCTGACTAAAAATACTATCAAAGGTTATTTCTTGATCTATTTCTTCGAACAGCATAATTTCATTGGTTACTAATGTAGAGTCAATTGGAAAGTTCATCAATCTCTTTAGTGCCAGGAGCGAAAGATTTGCATTGTTTTTTTGCTGTGTTAGCAAAAATTCATCATTTGCCAGTCGAGCTTCTACCTCATATTGTTCACTTCCTGATGCTCTGCCTAATTCTATAAATTGCGTAATCCGGTTATACTCATTTTTTGAAATCTCCAACTGCTCTTCAATAATTGAAATAAGACCTTTGTCCACCTGATAGTTAATAAAAGCTTCTAACACATCATAATTTAGTTGATTTATAACTGACTGATAAGCTTCTTCTTCAGCCTGGAGGTTAAATTTTTCGAAAGCAATGCGGTTTTGTTTTCTAAACCCATTGAATAAAACAAGCGATCCGGAAATGTTGTAGCTATTATTAAAAAACTCCGTATCTACATAGGTATTTGTATTAGGATCAATTCCACGTCCCAGGTTCGTGCTGTAAGATATATTTCCATTGACAGAAGGCATCAAGTCATTCCGGGCAAATTTTGAATTTACACGTTGTTGCTCTACCTGCATAAGAGAAGTATGCAGATTCAGGTTATTCTCCCTCGCATATCGGGCACACTCCTGATAGCTCCACTTTTTTTGTGCCATACCAGCAATGCTGATTAAAACAATAAGAATCGTAGTTGAAATTATTTTCATATTGACTCTATCATGCCAAACCCAGTACCAAAAAGTAAATGTGTTGATTATCAGATATATAGACAGATAGTTTTGTGAGAAGTGTTAAAAATAGATACAATCAAGTGTAAAATAATTTGACAAAATAATTTCGGGTTGATATCTTATTTAACTTTGGGTAAACAATCGTACATGAAAAAGGGTAACATCTTAATTGTAGATGATAACAAGGGAGCATTAAGTGCATTGCAAATGCTTTTGGAAATGGAGTTTTCAAAAGTTGCTACGCTATCTAATCCCAATGGAATTCAATCTGCATTTCGCCAAACCGATTTTGATGTTGTACTGCTGGATATGAATTTCTCCGCCGGGGTTAATACCGGCAATGAGGGATTTTATTGGCTGGGCGAGATAAAGAAAATTTCTCCTACTACGGAGGTCGTTATGCTTACTGCGTATGGCGATGTGGAGCTGGCCGTAAAATCCGTAAAGAAAGGCGCCGCAGATTTTATTCTCAAACCCTGGGAGAATGAAAAACTGGTGACAACGCTCAACTCCGCCTTAAAACTCCGGCTATCTAATAAGGAAGTAGAAACATTAAAAGCACGAGAGAGCACCTTGAAAAAGGCTTTTAATAAGGAAAGCAATATGCTGGTAGGCTCATCGCCACAGATGCAGCGCGTGATGCAAATGGTGGAAAAGGTGGCTACCACTGATGCCAATGTGATGATCACCGGCGAAAATGGAACGGGAAAAGAACTGATCGCCAGAGAGATTCATATGCGCTCTGAACGCCAAAATGAGTTGCTTGTTACGGTAGATATGGGGGCCATTCCAGAGACCTTGTTTGAAAGTGAATTATTCGGTTATAAAAAATGGGCGTTTACCGATGCCAAAGAAGACCGGGTGGGTAAATTTCAATTGGCGGATAAAGGCACGCTGTTTTTAGATGAAATCGGGAATCTGTCGCTACCATTGCAGGCAAAGTTGCTTTCTGCCCTGCAGAGCAGAAAAGTAACGCGTGTAGGATCGAACAAGGCAAAAGAGGTCGATATT
>JBNLGO010000246.1:0-3982 GCA_050306095.1 Cyclobacteriaceae bacterium | reverse complement strand
GGTTTAATATCGGCGTTTAATCCTTATCTGACGAAACGTGTAAATTTAATTAAAAATGGCACAAAAGCTTCTCTTAGTGAAGGGGTTTCAAGTACGATTGAGATTTTTTCATCTGACGATATCCCCGAAAAAATAACCGGAGGAGTGGGATTGAATTTTATCAATGGAGATGCATTTTTAAAAGTACCTGTTTCTAAAAAAATGGCTTTTCAATTTTCGTCCAGAAGGTCGATAGCAGACTTGGTGAAAACACCTACCTACAAAAATTATTACGATTGGATATTTAGAAACACAGAAGTTTTAGCTGATAATTCAAAGAACGAAACGGACAAGCTAATTCATGATGATAAAACCTTTCACTTTTTTGATTTAAATACTAAGCTGTTAATAAACCCCAGTGAAAAGGATCGGATACAAGTGAATTTTTCATTGTATGAAAACAACCTTTCATTTTTAGAAAATGCCATTATCAATGATTCATCTATTACTAAAATAAGCGGATTAGAACAACAAAACCTGGCCACCGGATTGACTTACTCAAGGAAGTGGAGCGATAAATTGACAACCAATTTATTGGGGTATTATACTGCTTATAACCTACATGCTATTAACCACGATGTAAATAATAACCAAAGGTTGATCCAGGAAAATGAGGTAATTGATAATGGGGTGAAGGCAAGTGCACAGGTAGTCTTGGAGAATAATATGATAGTAAATGGTGGGTATCAATTTAGCGAGGTTGGTATTGCCAACCTGGAAGATATCAATAACCCTACTTACTATAGATACATCAAACGCGTATTGCGAACTCATGCTGTGTTTGGTGAGATGGAGGTTGATACCAAATCTAACCGGACATTTGCGAGAGTAGGAGTGAGGATAAATTATTTCGAGAAATTTGATTTGTATTCTATTGAACCGCGTCTGTCTTTCAATCAACGGTTTTTTAATAATTTCTCCTTTGAATTATTGGGTGAAATCAAAAGCCAAACCAGCACACAGATAATAGACCTTCAAAGTGATTTCTTTGGAGTGGAAAACCGGCGATGGGTTTTATTCAATACCATTGATGTTCCTTTACTCAAAAACAAGCAGGTGTCAGCCAGTTTGAATTTCGATAAGAAAGGATTTCTGGTATCGGTAGAGGGGTATTATAAATATGTGGATGGTATCGCTTCCAAAAGTCAGGGCTTCCAAAACCAATTTCAATATATCAAGACTAACGGTAGCTATTCTTCATGGGGTGGAGATGTTCTAATTAGTAAGCATTTTTCAAATCTGAAGACTTGGATGAGCTATTCATTTGCAAGAAATACCTACTTTTTTCCTGAATTAACCCCATCGTCATTTCCCAGCAATTTTGATATCCGACATGGCATTAACCTTGCTTTTAGTTATCAAATCAAAGGGTTTGAGTTCTCAACCGGGGCGAAATGGCATACAGGAGTTCCTTATACTTTGGCATATGTAGAAGGGCAGGATTTGAAATTTGAAAAGCCCAATGAACAAAGAATAAGCGATTACGCCCGCTGGGATATTTCTGTGAAGCATACTTTTGATTTATATGGAAATAAAAAACTAATCATTGGCGCATCAGTTTGGAATTTGCTTGATCATGAAAATGTCATTCACCAGTATTTTAAACTGGATGAGGAAGACCAACTCATTTCGATCCAACAAACTTCACTCGGTCTGACACCTAATGCTTCTATTCGTTTTCGTTTTTAGTGGATTTCAATATGGTGGTGTGGTTTTAAGATTTTTGTTTAAATTCGGCATTTTAAAATTTAAACCATGAGCAAATTAGTCGTTAACAGTTTCGAAGAATTTAAACAGCATATAGGTCAGGTTATTGGAACATCCGATTATCTGAAAATCACCCAAAAACAGATTGATACTTTTGCAGATGCCACACTAGATCACCAGTGGATCCACACTGATCCGGAAAGGGCAGCAAAGGAAGGTCAATTTGGCTCCACCATTGCACATGGTTATTTGACATTATCAATTATCCCTTATCATTGGAATCAAATCATTCAAGTGAATAACTTGAAAATGATGATTAATTATGGGATTGAAAGCTTGAAATTCAATCAGCCCGTAAAAGTGAATGATGAGGTAAGAATGACAGCTACGCTTAAATCTGCTATTAATTTAAGAGGTACGATTAAAGTAGAAGTTGTTACTACCATGGAGATCAAAGGGAACCCTAAACCAGCCTTTACGGTAACGGTAATATTCCTGTATCACTTTAATAACTAATCAATTCATTATTTTCGGGAAGCATGAGGTGCTAATTTTTTTGTTTCCAAAATTACATTTGGATCAGTTCGGCATGTTTTTTCATCACTTAAATCCAATTTTTTAGTTATGATTGAAGTATGAAAAAGCTATCCACCCTATTCTTATTTTTGACTGCAGTTGTATTTTACTCTTGTGCACAAAAATCAGAAAATCAAAGCAAACAAAAGCCCATGGTTATGACGAACATTGAAATAAAAGACGGTAAAGAGAAACCCTATAACGAACTTACCGAATTTGAAAAGCATGTAATTGAGGACAAAGGTACAGAGCGGGCATGGACAGGTGAGTACTATGATAATAAGGAGAAAGGTTTATACGTTTGCCGGCGATGTGATGCTCCACTATATGATTCAAAAGACAAGTTTGACTCGCATTGCGGATGGCCAAGTTTTGATGATGAAATTGAAGGAGCAGTACTCAGGGTTCCTGACGCTGATGGAAGACGTACTGAAATCATCTGTTCGAACTGTAAAGGTCACTTGGGGCATGTTTTCCTCGGAGAAGGATTTACAAATAAAGACACCAGGCATTGTGTCAATTCAGTATCCATGAAGTTTATTCCTGCTAAAAGTCTAAAAGCCCAAAAGAAATAGTAATCATAAAAGAAGCCATCCCTTTCGAGATGGCTTTCTATATGAATAAAATTCGACTAAAATAGGTGTTATTACAATTGATACTTTGTAATCGCCTTCATGTACTGCGCTCTTTCATAGCTGCTAGGGTCTGAGGTTTTATTCTGACTCATGCTACCTTGCAATTCTGCCACTGAAGCATATTCTCTCTCCAACATCCAATTTTGCATATGGTCAAGAATGTTTTTTACATGAGGGATGCCGTGTTTCAATAAGCATGAACAGATCATAGCCACATTAGCGCCTACCAAGAGCATTTTAATTACATCCGTGCCAGTATGAATTCCACTGGTAGCGGCAAAGTCACATTTTACCTGGTCTTTTAAAATGGCAATCCATCGCATTGGTAATCGCATAGCCTGAGATTGAGATAGAAGGATATTAGGTACTACCTCGTATTCTTCCAGGTCAATATCCGGCTGATAAAAACGGTTAAATAAAACCAAGCCATTGACGCCTGCCTTATCAAATTGTGAAGCCATATTGGCCATATTTGAGAAGAACGGACTAAGCTTCAATGCCACAGGTATTTTCACCGCTTCTTTTACTGCGGTTACGATGTCAACATATTTTTTTTCTATTTCAGCTCCTGATACCGATGGATCAGTAGGTATGTTGTAAATGTTTAATTCCAGCGCATCTGCCCCTGCTTTTTCCATTTCCTTGGCGTAAGCAGTCCACCCGCCTAAAGTACTACCATTTAAGCTGGCAATAATTGGAACATCCACGGCTTTTTTAGCAGCAGCTATGTGTTCGAGATAAAGTTCCGGCCCTGTCTTGTAATCGTGAACATCAGGAAAGAAGGAAAGCGATTCTGCAAAAGACTCTGTTCCTTGAGTGGTATGATAGTTATACTCCTCTTGTTCCAGTCTGATCTGCTCTTCAAATAAGGAATAAAGTACTACTGCACCGATTCCGGCATCTTCCAGCTTTTTGATATTGTCGATATTTTCAGATAGGGGTGAAGCTGACGCAACCAATGGGCTGCGTAGCGTCATTCCTAAATATTTTGATTCTAAATTCATATTATAAAATTTTTGATCTCT
>JBNLGO010000245.1:0-4014 GCA_050306095.1 Cyclobacteriaceae bacterium | reverse complement strand
AGCTGGTTTATGTACAAACCGGTAACAGGTAAAGCTGTAAGCTTTGGTGATTATTTAAAGCTTGGCTCTCCAAAGCTACATCTGATCGGGATACTTGGTGGATTTATCTGGTGTGCCGCCATGGAGTTTAACCTGATGGCTTCAGAGAAAGCCGGCTTTGCGATCTCCTATGGCCTGGGGCAGGGCGCTACCATGATCTCCGCCGCCTGGGGTGTGTTTGTCTGGAAGGAATTTGCCAAAGCGCCAAAAGCCACCAATAAACTGTTAACAGCAATGTTCATTTTGTTCATCATTGGATTGTCAATGATTGTAATAGCAAGGTTGAATTGATTTTGACACCGTCATTGCGAACGAAGCGAATGCGGAGTGCGGCAATCTGTTTATTTAAATTGTAATTAGAAAAAGATTACCACGGCCTCCTGCCACGCAATGACGATAAATGAAGAAACTAATGAATAAAAATAAAATCGTAGTGATAGGGAGCTCCAATGTGGACCTCATCATGAAAATGGATCATCTGCCAGAGAAAGGCGAAACGGTAACGAATGCTGAATTTTTCCAGGTCTATGGTGGCAAAGGTGCCAACCAGGCCGTAGCAGCTGCAAGAGCAGGAGGTGATGTAACTTTTGTAAGTAGCATTGGTGATGATGCCTATGCACCAGGTATGGTGAAAAACTATGCAGATGATGGTATTGATACTTCATTCGTATTTAAAGAAGTGGGAATTGCCAGTGGTTATGCCTTGATCATGATAGGTGATGCTGGGAATAATTATATATCCGTGGCACCTGGAGCTAACTACAAATTAACCCCCCAAAGGATTGAAGAAGCAATCCCTGCCATTGAAGAGGCATCTATCATCGTGCTGCAATATGAAATTACTGAGGAAGCGCTCAAGTTTGTGATTGACTTAGCAAATAGTAAAAGCATACCACTGATGTGGAATTTTGCTCCTGCCAGATCATTTGATCTGTCCTATATTCCGAAGGTAAATATTTTAGTGTTAAATGAAGTGGAAGCAGGATTTCTGACAAATATGAAAGTGGAAAATGAGCACGATAGTGAGAAAGCTGCACAGGCACTATTGGACAAGGGTGTGGAAAAGGTAATCATCACCCTTGGATCTGAAGGTGCTTTCGTTATGACTACAGAGAATAAAATCAATATACCGGCTTTCAAAGTGGATGCTGTCGATACTACCGCTGCAGGAGATACCTTTTGCGGTGCTTATGCTGTAGCTATCGTTGAGGGAAAACCTGAGAAGGAATGTCTGCGATTTGCCAGTGCCGCTGCTGCTATTAGTGTAACTCGAATGGGTGCTCAGCCTTCAGCACCAACGAGGGAGGAGATTGAGGTGTTTTTGAGAAATAATTAACTAAATAAGGTTATTAGGATTTACAGATATCTGCTTGTTGGTGATTGTTTAGTAAGTATGTTCAAATGAAAACAAAAGTGCATTTAATACTGAATTGGGTATCAGGAATAGGTGGATTTACAACATAAATATGAAATTATGCTAACTGACATTAACCCAAAATTACCAATGCGTGACAAAAATGTGACACGGGAATTTTATTCAAACCAATTAGGATTCAAAGAATTTGGCAATACTGACTTTGATGGCTACCTGATGATGGAAAAAGACCGAATTCAAATTCACTTCTTTGAGTTTAAAGATCTTGACCCTAAAGAAAATTACGGACAAGTTTATATCAGAACCGATAATATTGTCGAGTTTCATAAATCATTATTGGAAAAACAGACAAAGATTCATCCGAATGGACATTTAGAAGTAAAACCTTGGGGACAAAAGGAGTTTTCAATACTTGATCCTGACAATAATCTATTAACATTTGGCCAAAGTATTTAAAAATAAAGAACGAACCACAAAAAAAGCAAGCTTGAAAGGCTACTGAAGGTTACTATACTTCCATAACTCAAAATATTAGTTTGGGCTGTTGTACGTCATTCCCGAGATTCGGAGAAGAAATTGGGGGACTTAAATTTACCAATTTCTCCTTTTCCAAATTGATTTCAATGGCTAACGTTCGCGTTTGGCCATGGCAAATAATGGAAAATATGGCAAAAATTGATCGAAAAATGGGTACTGATAATCAGCGAGTTAGCGAACGTTAGTCAGAATTTCTATTGGTGACTAGAAAAATACTTTCATCGACTACTACTTCTGTTATATGAAATTGATAAACAAAAAAATTGAAGCTTCGTATCCAATTGTAGCATTCCCCGAAAATTGAACAGTTTAAAAATCAACAAAATCATAATTTTTTAAGATGAAAAATATCATTCAACCCATTTACTTTCTCTCAATAATAATTATTTGTATCAGCTGTAGTATAGACCAGAAAAATCAAGGTATTAGTGATTCTGATAAGGATCAACTGAGATATTTAAAAGAAGTAGAATGGCCAAAAGCATATGCCAGCCAAGACACGATGCTTTTGGATAAAATCCTGGGAGACGAATTTAAAATGATTGACAATGAGGGAAATTGGTATACTAAAAAAGACGAATTAGAGTGGATAAAAAACAATGCTACCTCTTATGATTCATTTTACTATGAAATTAAAAGGCTGGAAATTTTGGAAAATGGTACTGCTCTTGTATGTGGAACCGGGCATATTAAAATAGATACAGTAAGATCTATTTACGAATCAAGTAACGTGTTGATAAAAAGGGAAGGACAATGGAAGGCAGTCTTATCTCATGTTTCAGGATTTAAGAATTTAGAAAAATAATAGCCTACATCTTCGTGTATCTTCTCTGAGGTTTGTTCGTGAATTTCGAACTCGATCCTGGTCGGAAGCTAAATCTAATGATATAATATTAATCATTAATTCAACACCATTAGAATTACCAGTATTGTAAAGTCATCTTGGAATCCAGTGAGTTATATACTTTCATCACCGCCAATTTCTTTCTATTTTCGGTCATCTTTTGGATAACAACCAAATTTGGAGTTTATGGAGGCAGAACCGGTTGCATTGGTATTTGAAAATAAGGATCATTTGGTAAAAGGACTTACCGAATATCTTATCAAACTTTTAAACCAAAATAAGGATTCATTTTCCATCGCCCTATCCGGTGGCAGCACTCCCAAGATTTGGTTTGACTACCTGGCAAAATATCATAATGATGAAATTCCCTGGAAAAAAATTCATCTTTTCTGGGGCGACGAGCGATGTGTGCCACCTGACGATGAAGAGTCCAACTACGGCATGACAAAAAAACACCTGCTGGATAAAATCTCCATTCCGGAACAGAATATCCATCGTATAAAAGGAGAGTTGAATCCTGAGAAAGCGGCTGAAGAATACCAAACAGAATTGAATGAGAATCTTGGGATTAATCCGGTTTTCGATCTTATCATTCTGGGTATGGGCGACGATGGGCATACCGCCTCTATCTTTTCTCATGAAATCAAACTCTGGGATTCCGAAAAACTTTGTGTGGTAGCCACCCACCCAGTCTCAGGACAAAAAAGAGTGAGTTTTACCGGCAAATTGATCAATACAGCTTCTGCAATTGCTTTTCTGGTGACAGGTGGAAACAAATCTGAGCGTGTCAAAGAAATCTTTGACCAGGAACCAAATGCTGTTTATTATCCGGCAAGTTTAGTTAATCCTGAAAACGGCACACTCCACTGGTTCCTCGACAAAGAGGCTGCAAATCTGATCGAGGCATGATCAGCAAAAAAACCATATTATTGCTGGCGCTGGGCACCTTGGTGATATTTGGAGGTTTGGGTTATTTGTTTATTCCATATGTCCGTGATACGGCCGCTTTACAATACCTTTTAGGCTTAAAAGCCCTTTGGTTACAAATTGTGATTGGATTAGCATTTGGTATCATTACAGCCAAAGCGGGATGGCAAATTGTTGAATTGCCCCTTCTACAAAAAACCAAGGTATTCTTTACACAAATCATCAAACCAATTCAGCTTTCCATTTTAGAAATCATACTTATTTCCATTTGTGCAGGTATTGGTGAAGAAAT
>JBNLGO010000244.1:0-4114 GCA_050306095.1 Cyclobacteriaceae bacterium | reverse complement strand
TTTTTCTGTTGGTTCTAACTTTAAGGTTTCAAAAAAACTTGAAGTTGAGGCTGGTATTGGAGTTTCATTGATACGATTCAGAGAAAGTCATGATATTAACATTAATTACAGCCAAAATGAACCTACTTTTGATTCGTATATCAATTGGTATAATAATAGTGACCCAGTTTTAGTAGATTCAACATCTTCTATAGAACCTGAAAGACCTCATGTTATTTCAAATGTAAATAGAGATGATCATATAACTGAATTGACTTATTTGAACATACCACTGGCAATTAATTATCAAATTATTGAAGACAAACTTAAAATAGGGGCAAGTTACTCCACCAGCATTTTGATAAAAGCACATGATGTCCGAACCCGTTTAGCTGTAAGCCATGACCCAAACGGTAACTTGCTTATGGCAGAAATCAATGAGGATTCTTCATTAAAATCACCCTATACCCCGGTGCTCATTAATCTAAATGTTAGTCTAAAATATCGTTTCTTTAAAAAGCTTTGGTTAGCTGGTAGTTTTACGCAAGGAATAACAAATATTCACAATCCGAATATAGAAATGGGGACACATTCTTACAATGCCAAAAACAGATTGGTCAACCTTGGTCTAAGGTATGAGTTCAGTCTTTAGATGAGGTTTCAACTAAAACTCTTACAGATAGGGCTTTAATTTTCCTTTCAAAAAGAAACAAAAAGAGTGTCACCCCTTCGGGGTTCTGAACATGACGAAAATCCTTTTGGCTAATATAATTTCATCCCTTCGGGATTAAACAAATGAATTGCAGGTGTTTATGATTTGAATAAAATTAATAAAATAGCGTAATAACCATTTTCATGAAACAGCTATCTACATTTTAATCCAAATGAAGCATCTTATTATTATCAATCCCGAAGGGATGATATTATTATAACTTAACCGAATGATTACAACCAAACCCTGTAGGGGTGAAATTATATAACAAAAGTGAAACCATGAGACCAAACCCTGTAGGGGTGACACTAATGCCAGTCAAACAAAAACCGCTCCTCAAAAGGAACCTCAAACTTTTCCAAAAGATCTATATACTCTTCTTTGAAACTCTTCTTTCTATGATGCTCCTCCTGGTTTTGAATGTACCGATATACATTTTGAATATGCGATTGAGAATATGAAAAAGCCCCAAACCCCTCCTGCCAACTAAATTTTCTCCTCACCCAATTATTGCTGTTGATGAAATTGGTCGAATTATTTTTCACATCCCTAACCAGGTCTGACAGAGCGATTGAAGGCTTTAATCCGATAAAGAGGTGAACATGGTCTTCGACACCATTTATAATAATTGATTTTTGTCCTTTATTCTGAATAATTCCAGCCATATATTTATATAACTCTTCCTTCCATTGCTTTTCTATTATTGCTTTTCTTCCCTTTACTGCAAAGACACATTGTATATAAATTTGTGAAAAAGTTCCTGCCATATTATTGTCTGGTTTGGTTATATCAATATTCTATAAATCTATTATCCGCACAGAAATAAACACATTAATCAATAAAATAAATTAAAATATTTTATCCCTATAACACATATTTCACGAATCAATTGGCAGTATTTCTCAACAAAAAATAAAAAGGCACACCTATCAAAATCGTCGCAATGGCCATTCCAGATTCAAAAGGTCTTTCTAGAAAGGACAGGATTAAAATCAACACACTGACTATAAAATAAATTATGGCACTAATCGGATAGCCGGGGATCTTAACGGCAGACTTTTTTTGCATTCTAATTTTCATCAAACCTACGATGACAAACAAAGGAAATATCCCCAATGCAAACCCCATATAGGTAAAGATCTGATCCAGTGTACCTGTCAAGATTATCACACATGAGATGATCGCCTGGAAAATAATGGACCAATGCGGCACCTTATATTTAGGGTGGATTTTAGCAGCAAACCGGAAAAACACCCCATCTTTCGCCATGGCATAATACACCCTTGGACCAATGATGATGAAAGCGCTGATGGAAGAAAGCAATGCAATAGCGATCAGAATTGAAAACAATTTCTCGATCACCTCTCCAAATAAATTCTTCATCGCCAGCCCACCTACAGAGATCACACCCTCCATCTCGGTAGGTGATATGGCAAAAACGTAAATCACATTCAAAAACAAATAAATAATGGTCACCACTACGGTGCCGATCAATAGCGAACCTGGGAGATTTCTGGAAGGATTTTTAATCTCTGAACCGATATAGGCGGAGGCATTCCATCCGCTGTACGCAAACATGATCCACATCAATGACAAGGCAATGCTTTTCCAATTGACAGTGATTGATGGGGTATCTATCCCATGAAAATGTTCCCAATTTCCATTCCCAAGCAATAAACCAAGCGCCACCAATCCGATCATTAATAATACCTTGTAAACGGTGAATGAATTCTGAATAATGGATCCGAGTTTAAGCCCTCGAAGGTGAACCAATGTGAAAATCACGATGACGAGGATGGCAATTATTTTCTTTTGGAATTCCACTCCAACGAAATTCGTCATCCCGTAATCCGGAAGTGCCCGATAAAAATATTCACTCAATCCAATAGCTGAAGCGGCAATTGGTGCTGAAAATCCAACCAGGAATGATACCCATCCACTTAAAAACCCAAGTAAGGGATGGAACAATTGGCTTAAATAAGCATACTCACCGCCGGCTTTAGGAATATGCGCTCCCACTTCTCCATAGCACAACGCCCCTGCCAAAGCAATGCACCCTCCCACACCCCAAAGGATGATCATTAAAACGGGATCTTTCAGGTTTTGCATCAGGAGTCCGGAAGTAGTGAATATCCCAGCCCCAATCATATTGGCAATGACGATATTACTGGCCGTAAAAAGGCCAACCTTGCGCTGAAGATGATCTTCTGAAGGAGTACGCAAGGCCTACCGGGATTGTTTGTAGCTGATGGAAATGCCCGACCTGCTCGACGTATCTATGGTTGTTGTATAATTATCCAGCGATTGAACGTATTCCACAAATTCCTTCGTCCCACTAAAATTGTTGCGAACATTATGCGCTGTAAAACAACCACCGATTTTCAGATTTGGATCTACATCTTTAAAGTACTGTATGTACCAGCCCTTGTCCGCATCAGAAAAGACAAAATCAAACGGACCTGGTAGCTCTGGCACAAGATCATGTGCATTGGCTAGCCTGGCATCCACATACTGCGAAAGTCCGGCTTCTTCAATATTTCGTAAGGCTTCTTTATACCGTCCCTCATCAATCTCGATGGTGGTCACCTTCCCTCCTGTTTTACTCATCGCCCAGGCCAACCATATGGTAGAATGACCAGTGGAAGTGCCAATTTCCAGGGCTGAGGTATATCCTTTGTTGACAATGATATCATGCAACACCTGACCATCCTGGTAGGGAACATTCATATCCTGCCAAGAAGATTTATTTTTGTTAAGGAAAGCCTTTACTTTTTGGTCAAGAGCAGATTCCTTGTTTGTCTGCGAACAGGCAATAGGAGAAATCAGTGTGCAAATCAAAGAAATTTGAAGGAAATAGGAGAAATAGCGTTTCATGGCTTTTGGTGTTTTTTAATAAGTTAACGCTTGAGAAAGGGAAATCAAATGCAGAATTTGAAAATTGTTGGTCTGTGATGATGGGTGGTTTTGGGTTATGATTAAGGAGGAATAGAATTAATCCATATTTATTATCAAGGCACCCTTATCAAACTAATTTATTCCTTTGCAAAGGAGGATACCAAACAACCTCTAAGGAAGATAAATGTTCTAAAATCCCACCATTTTTAACCATTGATTTTTATCTTTAAAAAAATGGCTAACAAAACTTTACACCTAAAATATCTTAACCGATTTTAGTCGTTTAATGACGGGTATAAAAGGACAAGGTTTGAATATGAATTAGTTGTAGCCAATTTAGGACACGAACTGCAATCAATAGAAATGAGTAAAAAGAAATTAATATGGATTAGTATATGTTGGATAGTTCTAACTCTTTTGAATTATTATTATGTCCCCTATTTTATTCTCGCTTTTGAGTGGTTATTATTACTCGGATTCTTATTTGTATTAACCATTATCCAAATTATTAAGCTGATTCAGGAGAGA
>JBNLGO010000243.1:0-4158 GCA_050306095.1 Cyclobacteriaceae bacterium | reverse complement strand
CTCCTGGAATTTTAATTTCGATTATTCACAACTCTTTTTGTTGGTCATCTGGGCGCTGGGTGTTTGCATGATCTTTTTGGCAGCAATCATTTACCTGCCTAAAAAAGTAATACTAATTGGTGGATTGGTGATGGTATTTGGTCACAATTTATTGGATACTATCAATCCGGATACTTTTGGATCAATGGCAACTTTTTGGAAAATATTTCATACAAGATCCATGGTACAAATTGGAAGCTTTACGCTGGGAGTGATTTATCCACTCGTTCCCTGGATAGGTGTAATGGCCTTAGGATATGTGTTTGGAATTATGATATATAGTTTGGATAAAAATAGGCGACTAAAATACCTCTTGATAATAGGGTCGACAACGACCATGCTTTTCATCATCATACGTTCAATAAATGTTTACGGAGATATGAATCCATGGACCACCCAGCCAACATTTGGCATGACCATCGCATCTTTTCTAAATGCTACAAAATATCCTCCATCATTAGTGTATTTATTGATGACCATTGGGCCAGCCATTCTCACATTGTATTTCTTTGAAAGAGTGAAAGGTCCGATTGCTGATTTTCTGGTTGTTTTCGGGAGAGTACCCATGTTTTATTATGTACTTCACCTTTACCTGATTCATATTATTTCGGTGCTTTTAGGTTTATATCAGGGGTTTGATTTCCAAACCATGATGCAGCCATTTTTTATGTTTCCTACAGAATTTGGCTATGGATTACCTGTTTCATATCTATTTTGGATAATTACCGTGGCCATTCTTTATCCATTGTGCAAGTGGTATATGAACTTGAAGAAAAGAAAGAATCATCCCATTTTTTCATATATCTAAATATTTAATCCATCTTAGCTTTATGCCCTCGAAATTCACTTTACTATTATTACTAATCGCAGTTGGTTGGTTTTACACAAGTTGTAAAACCACAGTTACTGCTGATATGATTATTTATGGTGGCCCTATTTATACGATGACTGAGGAGGGAAAAATGGTGGAGGCCATTGCCGTAAAAGGTGACACAATATTTCAAGTTGGGACTTTGACAGCGTTGCAGGAGTTTCAAACTACATCAACAAATATGTATGACCTTCAGGGGAAAACTCTTACTCCTGGATTAATAGAATCACATGCTCACTTCTTCGATTTAGGTACAAATAAACTTGACCTGGACCTTAGCGATACCAGAAGTTATGAGGAAATAGTGTCTATTGTAAAAGAAGCTGTTGATAAAACCGCTCCAGGTCAGTGGATATTCGGAAGAGGATGGCACCAGAGCAAATGGGACAGTCTTCCCGAATTAATGGTTGGGGGTTTTCAAACTCACCAGGCCTTATCTTCCATTTCTCCTGACAATCCTATATATCTTCGGCATGCAAGTGGGCATGCAGGTTTCGCAAATCAAAAAGCTATGGAACTAGCGGGTATTCTTTCTAAAGAGAATGAAGGATTATCCAATGAAATAGAAGGAGGTGAAATTGTAAGGGATTTTTTAGGTAACCCAACCGGAATATTTAATGAAACGGCAATGGGATTAATAACGAGAGTAATTCCCAAAGATTCGCCAGAAAGAATTCATAAAGCCTTGGAACTTGCTACCGAAGAATGTTTGTCTCACGGAATCACAAGTTTTCACGATGCCCGCGAAGGTCAAAATATTGTGAACACTTTGCTGAAATTTGGAGAAAAAGATTCATTAAAAGTGCGATTGTACATAATGTTAAATGCTTATGACCCATCCCTTTTAGAGGATTGGTATAAAAAAGGTCCACAAATTGGATTGTATAATAATCACTTAACCATTCGCGCCATTAAAATTTTTAGTGATGGAGCATTGGGTTCCAGAGGCGCTTGGTTATTGGAAGATTATACAGATCAGCCGGGACATATGGGCCACACCCTCACACCATTGAGCGAAATAAAGCAGATTGTTTTAGATGGCGTTCAAAATGGATTCCAGGTTTGCACCCATGCCATTGGTGATCGGGCCAATCGGGAAGTGCTGAATATCTATGAAGAGGCATTCAGACAATATCCAGAACAGTCTGAAGATGCTCGCTTTAGAATAGAACATGCCCAACATATAAGTGAAGAGGATATTCCCCGATTTGCAGAATTAGGTGTTATCCCATCAATGCAAGCGATACATTTGAGTTCTGATCGTCCATGGGCTATTGATCGCTTGGGGAAAAAACGAATTGAAGAAGGGGCTTATGTGTGGAGAAAATTATTGGATAGTGGGGCAAAAGTGATCAATGGAACAGATGCACCGGTAGAACCCATTGATCCAATCGCTTGTTTTTATGCCTCCGTCACCCGAAAAACCTTAGATGGTAAACCTGAAGGTGGATATGAACCGAGTCAAAAAATGACCAGGTATGAAGCATTAAAGTCCTACACCCTGGATGCAGCATATGGGGCATTTGAAGAAAACATAAAGGGATCAATAGAAAAAGGAAAGTTGGCGGATTTCACCATTTTTTCGCAAGATTTAATGTTGATACCTGAAGAAGAAATATTGAATACAAAAATAGAAGCTACGATCGTTGGTGGGGAGTTTTTGTATGAACGGAAATGAAATCAATTTCTCCTTTTCTTAATAATCACCATCAGGGCGCCTATTAATACTAATCCTCCACCCATCAATCCTAAATAAGAAACATGCTCGGGATCTATCCAACTTACATCAAAAGTCGCCAATATGGTCATTACAATGAATGTAATCAGTGGATTGATTGTAAATACTATGCTTACTTTATTTGCCTCTGCATATTTTAAGGCAAGTGCCATTCCTCCATATGCGGCAAAGGTATTAAACCCGAGAAATAGCATAAGCCATTTATAATTAGTGGAAAGTTCAATTAAAGTAGAGATGTCTGCAAATGGAATATAGATCAAGGCAGCAAAACCAAAAACAAATAAGTTTAATTGTTGAGAATGAAAACGCGAGGAAAGTTTCTTTTGCATCACCGCATAAACTGCCCAGCTTACAGCTCCAAAAAGTACCCAAAGGACGCCCTTAAAATAATCCTTGTTAATGACCACCGGGTTTTCATTTTGGTCAGTATAAAATAAATAGAAGCCAACAATAGCCAACAAAAATCCACTCATCTGTCGAATGGAAAGTTTTTCCTTAAACAATACAATTCCAGCGATGGCCAATAAAACAGGCCCCATCTGAATAAAAACCTGGGCATTGCTTGGTGAGGTATAAGAGATACCCATGGCATATCCTGTGTAATTAGCTGCAAGCCCGATGGCTGCAATAATAAATCCCAGAGGCTCTTTGAATATTTGCAGTATTTTCTTCCGATCAGTGAATAGGAAGAACGTCAACAACATCAGAAAAGCAAGAAAAAATCGAACCCACACCACTGTGATGGGATCTACTTTGTTAACAGCAACTTTGATAGCAATAGGAAGAAATCCCCATAGAAACGCAGGGATACAGGCGAATAAAATTCCTTTGGTATTATTTATTTTCGTCGTTGAAATAACTGTATGTATTAATTGGATGCAAAAGTAGAAAATAGTATCCAGCTTACTATTTATTCTTTGTTGCAATTCTCCGCTTATCACTAATTATCAATTTCTGAAAAAACAAAGACAGCTTGATTGAGTTTTTATTTGTAAATTATTACTATGAAAGGCTTTACCTGGCTGCTTTTCTTTCTTCCCTTGTTTGCGGAAGCGCAATTCTACACCATTGGTACAGCGCAACCAATGGATGGTGGATG
Source organism: Cyclobacteriaceae bacterium (assembly GCA_050306095.1). Lineage (GTDB taxonomy): Bacteria > Bacteroidota > Bacteroidia > Cytophagales > Cyclobacteriaceae > CAJXNP01. Next base: position 411 of record JBNLGO010000243.1, on the reverse strand, counting down.
TATCATGCTTACACCGGACCATCCATATGCGGAGGGAATAGCCTATAGCACTACACTTTTAGATTTGAATTATAACTTTGAAATTGAATTTGATATTTATTTGGGTGATAAAAATGATTTTGGCGCTGATGGAATTACGTTCGTCATTCATAATGATCCGAGGCAGTTTGAAGCATTTGGAACTTTTGGCGAATGTCTTGGATATGGCCGTTGGTCGCCCGAAGCAGAGTATAGCGCACATATTTCTCCTTCTATTGCCGTAGAGTTTGATACCTATCAGAATTTCAATCAAAATGATCCGGAGTCAGACCATATTGCATTTCTCATGAATGGGCTTACCTGGCATTCTACCTATTGGAATGCTAATAATTCCAGTTATAATCTTGAGGATGGAATGCTGCATACGTTCAT
>JBNLGO010000242.1:0-4189 GCA_050306095.1 Cyclobacteriaceae bacterium | reverse complement strand
GTCTATTTGTACCGTAATTTTAATCCAAACAAGACAAATATTAGGATCAAAGTTAGCCCATTGGCGTACGTGACGGGTCGGTCATGAATCATAATCCCATAAACAAACCATAGTGAAACTCCTGTTAAAAAAATAATAACCATACCGTAGGAAAGATCCTTGGTTGATTTCGTCTTCCAGGCACGGATAACCTGTGGCAAAAAAGCAATAGTAGTAAAAACAGCCGCTACATATCCAATACTCTCAGCTAATTCCATCAATTTCGAATTATAATTAGCCCGCTAAGAAAATCAATAAAATTCAAGAATGTCATTTTATACCATAAAAAAAGTGTCAATCTTTCTGCGATTAAGATTGACACTTTAATAATGAGTTCAGCAAGCCATTTAATTATAATCGACCCGACCACCTTTCACTACTACTGTTTAATAATGATTTTCTTTTCTCAACAAATAGCTATTTTTTTAACACTAGATTATACCTAATAGTTACTTCCTCCCCTACTTTGATAGTCCCAAACATGGCGGTAGGTGGTTCAATATCATAATCAGTCATGTTAAGCGGTTGTTCGCCGGATATTATCACCGAATTACCGGTTATTTTAATATTTCCATTTACCTGGACGGTACGTATTTTTCCCGCCAGGTTTAGTTTACCAGTACCTGTAACCTTACCATCAGAAGTGGAACTTAATTCTTTCAAACTAAAAATGATATTAGGATGATCTTCTTCTTTCAAAGCTTCATAAGTCAGGCTATTCATTTTAGATTTGCCACTTTCAATCGATTTAACTTCAAAAACCACTTTTAAATTATTTAACTCTTTTAAAGCGGAACCTTCAAGTTTAACATTTCCCTTACCTGTCACATTCTCCACCTTACTTTCCCAGTCATGCACAGATGAAGTACCAAGAATCTCCACTTTTGAATCTTTGGAAACAGTATACATCTGGGCGTTTGTCAAAAATGGTAATATGAAAAACACCAACCCCACGATTATCGATTTATTAGCTTTCATTTTTGTAAAAATTTGATTTGTCAGGTATAATCCAATATTCAAGCCATAAATGAATTGGATTTATATAATTATTGTTCCTACTGATAAATATCATGTTTTCAACTTCAAAGTGCGTAAAAAAGTCATCTTATTAAAAAACAACTTTCTAAAAATGCCAGTGGACTTATTTACTCTATTCTATTTTTTTCTATTCATTTCAATCTGATGACCAGCTTGGTGAAGTATCACTTTATTTACCTCTCCTTCATTATTTTCAATAAATTCAAGCTCGGCATTGACCTCTTTGAGAAAAAACCTGGATTTAGATTTTGCATACAATTGAAATTTTGGTTGTCCGGCTACTTGTATCCAAAGTTTTTTAGAATCTTTAGAAAAGGTGGCATCCTGACCATTCAAATTATAAACCCCAACATATTTTTCAAGGTCTTCTGAATTGACAGCAATTTCTGACGTTTCTTCCATCAAAGGTGCCTTAAAAGTTTGTCCATTCTGGTGATGCACTACTTCAACCACCTTGCCGGTTTCATCCCGTACAAAGTTTACTTGTGCATCAACCACCTTCCAGAAAAACGCATCGTCTCCACGAGGAAATATTTCAAACTTTGGTTGAGCTCCTAGCTTGGCAAATAGTTGATCTCCTTCGATAGTTACATTAAGAATCATTCCTTGCGGATAAGCATACCTACCTACATAATCCTGAAGCAACCTGGTCTTTACTTCCTGATTTGCTTTAAAAGTCGGTTGTAAATCCATCTCCTTCCAAAAGAAAAACTGTGCTAATTCATTAGCTACCAGGTTAGGGTTAATCCTCGGTTGCGGAGTAGCATTTGCTAAAACTGCTACTGTTATCTTTTTCTTAGGAAAACGAATTAAGTATGAAATAAATCCTGGCAATCCTCCACTATGAGATACTGTTTCCCATCCTCGATATACTCCAATGGCCCACCCGTAACCGTAACTGCTGAATGCCGGTTGACCATTATTCAAAATGACCGGAGTAAATGCCCGTTTCATACTTTCTTCATTTAGCAATTTCCCATTAAAAACCCCCTCATTCCATTTATTTAGATCTTCTACAGTAGAATACAATGCTCCCGCACCTCCAGCCCAGGTCATTTCCCAGTTCGGAGCCAATTCAACTTTTCCATCTTTATAAGCATACCCAATAGCTTCGTGTTTCAGATTTATGTCACCATAATGTACGCCGGTATTTTTCATTTTTAATGGTTTGAAAAATGTCTTTTCCAGATAATCTCCATACTCCATCCCTGACACTTGTTCAATGATATATCCCAACAAAAAATATCCTGAGTTGCTGTAAGACCAATTTTCTCCCGGATCAAAATTGTATGGATCATTTTTAAAACTGGCAATATGATCTTCCACACTTTTAATAGGTTTTGATATATCATCAGATTCAAAATCGATTTTGTTAGTATAGTTGTTGATTCCAGAAGTATGGGTCAACAAATGATGGATTGTCACCTCATCACCTCGTGGATAATCAGGTATATATTTCGACAATTTATCATCTAGGTGTAGCACACCATCTTCATTCAATTTTAGTATGGCAGAGGCGGTAAACTGCTTGGTAATGGAACCAATTCTGAATTTTGTTTCGATGGTATTGGACATATCTTTTTCCATATTAGCCATGCCGAAGGCCTTTTCGTATAAAATTTCACCATCTTGAGAAATGAGTACCGCTAATCCCGGTTCGGGTTGGTACTGTCCAATCTTTTGTTCAAAATAGGCATCTGCCAAATCCGCCCCAGATGGAAAAGATATATCTTCCGCTCCATTTTCAATTAAATAATCTACTATTTCCTTTCTACCTGCTATTTTGGCTGCTTGAAGCGGTGTAATTCCCAATGAATTTTTTGTATTGACATCTACTTGATAACCAAGTAATTGTTTTACATTATCGTATTGACCTTTTGAGGCAACTTCAGATAATTTATCATTCAATATTTCAGGGTTCATTACTCTACAGGAAAAACCCCATTCCTGTGACATATCCTGTACTTTGACAAGTAATCTATTGGTACCTTTTTGAAGGTTGATTTTAACAATATCCTCATCTAGTGTAATTCCCCTGGGTACCCAGTTTTCATGCACTAAATTTCCATTTAGCCAAACTTTCACTCCATCATCACTTCCCACACCCAGCAGTACTTCTTTCTCCTCGGTAGAATGAATTTCCTTGTATCCGTAAACACAAGCAAAGTCAACGGTATCATACACTGCATGAAGATTGACAATATGATCTTGCTCTACAATGGTTTTCCAGATGAAAGTATCCTGGTTAATGACATATTCGTCCCCTTTTTTGACCACCTTTAATGTGCTGGGGGTTACATAGTCTGTCTTGAAGGCTATAACCTGGTTAGCTTCACTTACATTTTGATTTTGACCTTTTACTACTGGAATGGGTCCAAGAATGAGCCATTCATCTGATGGTGTATTAATGTTTTGTGCTTGCAAACAAGTCACGAACAAGAAGAGTTGACATACCAATGCCCAACCCATCCAACGAATAGGGTTTTTCATTTTTAAAAATTTTGGTTGACAATAAATATAATGGTGATTACAATTCTATTAAAGAATACTACCAGAACAGGCTAACTGGAAAGAATATTTAATCATACGGAATAATCAAGCACAATGGCGAATGTCATCAGGATATTTTTCTAAATGGTGTTTTCTATTGATTAAAGGTGTAATTGGTGTATTGTTAGTTATTTTTATCACCATAAATGAAACCTTAATCTTTACATTCTTTCAGTTTAGGAGTAAACCGATTTTTTGTTCCTTGTTCATAGCTATAGGCGATTTCAAGCAATACTGATTCCGTCCACGGCCTGCCAAAAATTGATATCCCAACCGGCAACCCATCAATTTGTCCCATGGGAACTGTAATATTAGGATATCCTGAAATAGCAGCAGGAGAACTACTAAAAACGTGGTAATTATCACCATTGATCATGTCTGTTTTCCATGCAGGATCTCCGGTGGGTGCAATGATGGCGTCAAGGTCATGTTCACTGCGCCAACCGCCTTCCGCGCGATTAAAAAGGAAGACCCCAACGGCGACCTCCTGAAAAAATACGATCTCTCTTCTTTTAAAGCATTGTTCCTGGCCGGAGAACGTCTCGACCCGGACACCTACCAC
>JBNLGO010000241.1:0-4236 GCA_050306095.1 Cyclobacteriaceae bacterium | reverse complement strand
GTGCAGGCACTTACCAATGCTGGAAAGGCTGTGATTTTTGGAATTAATGCAGGTATCAATTATCAGTTTTCTGATCAATGGAGAGTAAGCTCATACATCAATTGGACGGATGGATATGATTTACAGACAAAGGAAACGCTGCGGCACATTACCCCTATTTTCGGAATGACATCGCTAGTATTTCATCGAGATAAATTAAAATTGGAGTTTTATACCCGATATAATGGCACGGTGGCATTTGATCAATTACCCCCTTCAGAACAAAATAAACTTCACCTCTATACAGATGAAGGAGCGCTTTCCTGGTTTACATTAAATTTACGATCTGAATATCAATTCAACAACTATTTTTCTTTGAATGCCGCTGTTGAAAACTTATTGAATACACACTACCGCACCTATTCATCAGGAATATCCGCACCGGGAATCAATGCAATCGTTGCCCTAAAAGTTCATTTCTGACATGGCAACCATCAGTGTCATCATACCGGTTTACCAGGCAGAACATTTTATCCACGACAGTATCAAAAGTGTTTTATCGCAATCTTTCACTGATTTTGAATTGATTCTAATTATCAATGGAAATCATCAGCCTACCATTGAAAAAATCAATGAGCTGGAGGATAAAAGAATTCAGAAAATTTATTTAGAACATGCTGATGTGGTAGAAGCAGTAAACCAAGGAATCGAAGCTTCTTCTGCAAATTACATTGCCCGACTGGATGCAGATGACACCATGCCCTTCGATCGATTGCAGTTACAGTATGATTACTTACAAGCTCATCCTGATGTGGATGTAGTTTCCGGAAAGGTGAAGTATTTGGGCGACAATACCCAGAACAGAGGATATTATTTACATGTAAAATGGCTGAATGAACTTTTTTCCCATGAACAAATGTATTTCAATCGTTTTGTGGATGCCCCGGTAGCCAATCCATCCTTAATGATCAGAAAATCAGTATTTAAAAAAGGTGGTTTATACAAAAAAGGTGATTTTCCGGAAGATTATGAGATGATGCTTCGATGGATGCATCATGGGGTGAAATTTGGAAAGGTAAATGCAGAAGTTTTGCATTGGAGAGATCATCATGCGCGTGCTACCCGAAATCATCCCATGTATAGCAAGGAAGCTTTCATGCGTATGAAAGCACTTTATCTATCCAAATGGTTTGAAAGTATCGGAAGATCAAAAGAAATATTGATTTGGGGAAATAGCAGAGTTATCCGGCAAAGTGCCAATGAATTAACTAAGGTTGGGTTCTCCATAAAAGGATTTATCGATGTAAAATCCCCTTCAAATCCCGATATGAAGCCGTCTGTTTTTCATTATTCAAATATTCCAAAAAATCTATTTATCATTTCCATGGTGAGTGACAGAAAAGGAAGAAAGGAAATCCATCAATTCCTGATTGCAAATGGATACAAAGAAGGTGAAGACTTTTATATGTTGAATTGAATATTGCTGTAAGTTTTTGAATAATCAGGGCCTGCTGAAAAAGTAGTCATGCCATGAAAAGTCATAGCATGAATTTATACCAGGTAAATTATTTTTAATGAATGAAAAAGCCCAAAGCTTACAAATCGATTGTCAGGAATTGCAACTAAAGACATCTATAAATGCTAATTGATTAGACGTTGGATAACCTTAATGAAACTTTCAACTTGAGACTTTACAACTTAAAACTTACTAAACTTTCCCAAATGCTGTAAACCCACCGTCCACAGGCACAATGGTACCGGTAACAAATGATGCTAAATCTGAGAAAAGATATAATGCTGTTCCTCCCAGGTCATTGACATCACCAAATTTCTTAACAGGTGTATTGTTGATGATTTTCTCTCCCCTAGCTGTGTAGCCCCCTTCTTTATCTAGTAATAAAAACCGATTTTGCTCCGTAATAAAAAATCCGGGAGCAATGGCATTTACGCGAACGCCTGTTAATGCAAAGTGTACAGAAAGCCACTTTGTAAAGCTATTAATAGCTTCTTTCGCTGCAGAATACATCCCAACCCTTGTCAGTGGTAGGTGTGCAGACACTGAAGAAATATTGATAATTCCACCATGACCAGCTTTGATCATATCTTCACTAAACACCATGGAAGGCAATACCGTCCCTTTTAAATTAAGGTCGAACACAAAGTCCATCCCCTCTTCAGAGAAATTTAAAAAGGAGTCTTTGAAATCTTTATTCAGGTCTTCTATTTGCTCTGCCATGGCCGTTGCTGTTGGATGATTTCCACCAGCACAATTGATTAAAAAACTAACGGGTCCAAGCTTTTCATTGATAACCGTTTTTACTGCTATTAAATCTTCCTTATTGACCACATCACATGAAAGTCCAATAGCATTTATGGAATGCGTGCTTTTGAGTTCTTCAGCAGCAGCATTAGCTTTATTTCCATCTCTACCTAAAATTGCAATATTTACTCCTACTGATGCAAGGCTATTACAAAGCGCTTTTCCGATACCACCGGCGCCACCCGTCACTACACACACTTTATTTTTAAGATTTTCAAAGGGTTGTTGATAATTCATTGTTTTATTGATTCGTTAAATTTTAAAACTAATTCTAATTCGCATAAAATGAAAACACCTATAAATTCCTACCTTCAAAAATAAAAATTGATATAAAACTATTTCATAATAAAAGTATTTTTTACATTTATTCTTCTATACTCGAAATTAACGTTAAAATGAAAAAACTGCTATTCACTCTTGCCGCAGCTATGCTATTATTTTCATGCGGCAGTAAAAAGACAACGGAGGAGACTCAAGAAGAATCTCCTAAATTATCAGAACAATTTTCTACTGCTTTTACAAAGGATGTCGAAGGTAACAAGTACCAGCTATATGTGATTAAAAACAGCAATGGTATGGAAGTTAGCCTTACGAATTTTGGTGCAAGGATCGTATCCATATTTGCTCCTGACAGAAATGGCAACCTGGAAGATGTGGTAGTAGGCTATGGTTCGCTGGATGATTTCATGAACAAACAAGAGAATTACTTTGGAGCTACTATCGGTCGATACGGCAATCGGATTGGAAATGCTTCCTTCTCTTTGGATGGTGTGGAGTTTAAACTGGATTCTTTTAATAACGGAAATTCACTTCATGGCGGCCGTCAAGGGTTCCATAAAAAATACTGGACCGCATCAAATGTAAGCGACCAATCTGTTACCTTCTCCTATACTTCACCGGATGGCGAGGAAGGTTATCCTGGTACTTTATCAACAGAGGTCACTTTTTCATTAAATGATGACAACGAACTAAAGATTGAATATCACGCCACTACCGATAAACCTACCTTGGCGAATCTTACCAATCACACCTATTTTAACCTGGGAGGTACCGGAGAAACTATAACTGATCACCTATTGCAAATCAATTCTGAGTATATTTCAGAAGTAGATGAAGAATTAATTCCCACTGGAATAATGCTGGGTGTAAAAGGTACTCCTTTTGATTTCCAAACAAGAACAGAAATAGGTGCCAGAATCGGTGATGAAAATGAACAATTAGGATTTGGTGGCGGATACGATCACAATTGGGTGGTTAAAACAGAAGCTTCTGATTCACTGGTAAAGCATGGTGAACTTTACGACCCAACCTCAGGTAGATTGATGGAAATCTTTTCTGTAGAGCCTGGATTACAGTTTTACTCAGGCAATTTTTTGACCGGAAGACAAACCGGCAAATATGATGAACCATTAGAATATCGAGAAGCACTTTGTCTGGAAACACAACATTTCCCTGATTCACCTAACAAACCTGATTTCCCGAGTACAAGACTTGACCCTGAAGAAGAATATCATACGGTGACGATTTATAAATTCTCCGCCGAATAGTTTTTAAATATCAGTTTACTTAACTATGCCGAATGGTCTGTAATGGCCATTCGGTTTTTTTATGCCCATAAACAGAGAATAATTACTAATAGCATTTCTTTAGATTAACCCCTAACAATTGATGTATCTCGATTTCCCTTTTTCCATTTAAAGAAAATTAATTATCAGACCTTCAGGATTTTAATTTACCCTATTAATTACATAAAATATAACACAACAATAATTTGAATTAAATTAACATTATTCATTTTTCTATTTTATGCTTTTCTTACATGAACTTTCAGCATATAAACTAACATTTTTAAACCATTATTTATTTTAACTAATTGTTTTACTGATGTTTAATAACAAATACATAAACAATTAAGTTAATTATATACTTATTATTAC
>JBNLGO010000240.1:0-4267 GCA_050306095.1 Cyclobacteriaceae bacterium | reverse complement strand
AAAGTGCAGAAGTATAAGCCGGATTCTGTCACTCAAGCATCATGCCAAAGGCACAATACTGAGGTCTTATCATTTATCTTCTCCTAAAGTCACCTTTAGGATCTATCGATCTACCCATTTTGCTGATGCATAACATCATGGACGAGCAGCCCAATTCCTCAAGGGAAAGCAAAACCTATTTGATCTTTCAACCCGTAAGGTTTACCCTGCTACTGTTGTCGCCAACAGCACGGTGAGCTCTTACCTCACCATTTCACCCTTATCCCGATTAATACCGGGACGGTATATTTTCTGTTGCACTTTCTGTCCCCGACAAGTCGGAGCCTTCCAGTTAGGAAGTACGGTGCCCTGTGTTGTCCGGACTTTCCTCCCTATGCACAGGCATAGAGCGATAAGGCGGCCTGCAAAAGGTTTATAAATTCTTTATTATTCAAATATACGATTTGATGAGAAAGATAATAGAATAAATGTGATTCACTTAATTAATATCCTTTCCGGTAAGCTTGTATTCCCATTCATCGGCAACATTTGCTACTTCCTGGATGATTTCCTTGATACCTGCTTCTTTAATATTATTTAAAAAAGTAGAACCCTCTACTTTTATATAGTCATCTACGATAACTAATTTAGCATAACAAGTTTTGGCATTTTCTTCCAGCAATGCTCTAAGGTCAATTTCTTCACTAAATGGACATACTTTGGATGAGAGCTCCACTCCGGTTTTATCGTATTTCTCATTGTGTTTAACTACTCCCAGTACTGCCTGAAAGCGATTATCCTTTAGAGGTACTATAATTACAGATTTGTTTTTGTCGTATTCAGAAAATTGCCCTCCAATTTCGAGTGCATAATTTTCCATAAAAGTGTTGAAGTTGAAGTCCATGTTTGATCCTTAATAATTCCCAAGTTAGGTTAATTTACTAATTAAAAGCAAAAACCGAAATTAAATTAACGTGGGACAATTTGAAAGAATTTTTCAAGAGAATTATTATAAAAAAACTGTAGTTGCTCCATAACCAAATTTCCCTTTATCAGCATCTTCAAAATATCGTATATGATCCAATTGACTTAGTTTTTTATGAATTGCCAGACGTAGTGATCCATTTCCGATGCCATGAATGAATTTAATGCTGTTAACACCCTTTCTAATGGCCTGATCCATTTCTATTTCAAATTGTTGGATTTGAAGGTCGAGCATTTCCTCTTTTTTGATGCTGAGATAGTCTTCACGAATGGCCTCAATATGTAAATCAATCGTAACGTCACCTCCGGATGGTTGTCTTTTTAATTCCTTGTCTTCTGCAGTGTTTTGTTCCATTAAGCTTTCCTGAATCTTCTTTGCTTCAATTTTCGCCCCTTTTTTTATACCAATAATAAACCCTTCCTTATCAAATCCAGGAATTTTGCTCTTCGAAGTGAAAAAGGATTTTGCCTTTGGTTTAATCGAAAATTCTTTAGAAGAAGATATGGGAGATAATGAGGTGTAAACCGGAATAATTTGAAGAAACAATTCGGGCCATCTTTCAAATTTATCCAGTTTTAAATAGGTGACAAATGTTGATTTCCCTGCTTCCAATGATCCATGTGAAATTGACTTAATTTTACCAATTTCTTTTTCAGATATATTAAACAAGATTTTTTCTGAGGAATTATTACAGATATATACTGTAATATCATTTTCATTGGTCGGAATGTAGGCCAGGTAGAAATCATGTGGAATGGATGATGATTTTATAGGGGATTGACCTTTATCTTGTTTTTGCGATACGGGAGTAGGAGATGATTTTCCTTCAAAAAAAGTCGATTCTTCTTCCGCAACTACTACCAGGTCATCCTTCATCACCGGAATGCTAAATCCGTCCTCAATCTCAATTTCGACTAAATTATGGCCTTTGAAATCTATGATTCTTCCTTCTTCTGATCCACTGATTACTCTTACTTTATCTCCTATTTTCATTTTTGAAGGGCTTTTTTAAAAGTTTGAATTGCTCTTTCCCTTGCAAATTTATGATCAATTATCGGTTGGGGATGATTTTTTGAATTTATTTCTGGCAACCATCGTTTTATATAATTGTTTTTAGGATCAAATTTTTTGGCTTGTTCATAAGGATTGAATATTCGAAAATAGGGCTGTGCATCTGTGCCACAGCCGGCCGCCCATTGCCATCCACCATTATTGTTGGCCAATTCAAAGTCGAGTAATTTTTCAGCAAAATAGGCTTCCCCCCAGCGCCAATCTATCAGAAGGTGTTTGGTAAGAAAGCTAGCAGTAATCATTCGCACACGGTTGTGCATATATCCGGATTCATTGAGTTCCCGCATTCCAGCATCAACTATGGGGAATCCGGTTTTTCCTTCACACCACTTCTGAAATTCCTGGGCATCATTTTTCCAGGGAATGGCAGCATACCTCTTATCAAATTCATTATTCACAACTTCCGGAAAATTGTCTAGGATCATGATGTAAAAGTCACGCCATATAAGTTGATTTAGCCAGGTTTCATTGGTGTTGCGGGCAATTTGAACGGCTTTCCTGATGCTTACCGTACCGTGACGAAGATGAACTGAAAGTTTTGAAGTGCCATCCAGCGCTGGATAATTTCGAGTGTCAGCATAATTTTTGAGCTTTTCCTTATCGAATTTAAGAGGTGGGTATTTAGTAATTGACGCATTAAAACCCATTGACACAAGAGTTGGAATGGGAGTGCAGGGTGTGCGAATAAAATTATCCTTCAACTTTTCGGATGCAAAGTTATTCACTCCTGCACTTTGAATTTTTTCTTTCCATTTCCTCTGATAAGGCGTATAGACTTTGTAAGGTGTTCCATTGTCTTTCGCAATTTCGAGTCCTTCAAAAATTACGTGGTCTTTGAAAGTGTTAAAACCGATATTGTTCTTATTAAGAAAATCGTGAACCTCCTTGTCCCGATTTTTAGCATAAGGCTCATAATCTCGATTTGTAAATACTTCAGTTATAGAATGTGATTTTACTAGCTCGGTAAAAATGTCTATTGGTTTGCCGTAAAAAATGGATAGGTCTGAACCGAAATTGTTTAATTCTTTCTTTAACAAACAAAGGTTGTCATAGATGAATTGAATGCGCTTATCATTCGAATCATTAAGTTTGCTAAGAATATCCGTGTCAAAAATAAATATTGGAAGTACAGGTAAATCGGAAGAAAGGGCGTGAAATAGGCCGGTATTATCTTCTAATCTTAAATCTCTTCTAAACCAAAAAATATTGAGTTTTTGATTATGCATAATATGCTAATCCAAAATCCAATAAATTGTTTGATTCAATATTGATTATTCAAAACTGTCGCCATCCTCTTCTTTGGTAATCGCTTGTTCGGAAGGTTTTTCCTCTTGGTCTTTTTCTTGCTTTTTACGCTTTTGATTACGCTTATCCTTTATCTTTTTAAAGAATTCGTCAAAACTCTGCGTATGCATAAAGCTGATACCGGTTGATTGAGTAGTCCGGTTGTTGATTTGGTAATTGTTGTAGTTTGTTTTGTTATAAACTTTAGCGCTGAATTTACCATCTTCGGTTAGAAGGTATTCCACAGTCCAATCCCCGATTACAGTCATTGGATCGTTATTAACCGTTTCGCTTGAGAAATTTCCATCTCTGCTTACCTTCAATCTCCCATCGAGGAAAGAATAGGAGAGGCGAAGCTGGAAGGTATTAAATGCTTCATCACTCATGGTTCCCAAATCCACATCAATATCAACCACCAGGTTTTCATCGAATTGGGTAATCCAGTAGCTCAATTGATTTGACACCAACTCACTTACACTATTTTCTAATGTATTGCTCACATTGAAGGCATTATCCATGGAGAAATTCTTCAATACAATCAATGAAAAGACCTGCTTCTTCATTTCCTGCTCGTCATTCTCAAGCTTATTGTAAAACGCCTGTACATAATTGTTAAGCCCAACACCCTCTATGATTACATTGTTTGGGTAATCTGTTATTTGAATATCAAAATCAATATCCGGAGACATCATATCTCCTTTGATATACAGATAGACTAATGTGGGGTATTTCCTGGAAATTTCTATTGGTTTGTTTTCCATTTCCACTCCAATAATTGGATACAAAGAAGCGAGTTGCCTATAAGATGCTTTTATGTCGAGGTCTGCATGATAGGGATCTCCTGTCCATGTAATCCTGCTATCCGGGTGTAATTCAAATTCTTTATTGATAATATTATACAAGGTAAAGTTATACCCACCACTGAGGATATCGTAATTGCCGTAGATT
>JBNLGO010000239.1:0-4272 GCA_050306095.1 Cyclobacteriaceae bacterium | reverse complement strand
ACCAGGATATTGTTGATCAGCTAAAAAAATATGGTGGGGAAGAAATGGTGTTGAACGTTTTTACAGATTTTGAAAATGAAAGTTCCGAACAAATAGAAAGCTGCATTCTTTCTCTAAATGATGGCAACTACGAAAATATTTTAATTAATTTGCATACACTGAAGGGTAATGCAGGCACATTGGGCATCGAGCAGGTTTCAAATCTTACAATAGAAATTGAGGCGAAGCTAAAAAAAGAAAAAAAGATTTATGACACCCTGGCTGATGAATTGAATGAATTGAAAAATAAGTTTGAAGAATTCAAAGACTATTATCCAACTTTTCTAAATAATTAATCATGGCATCAAAAAAAGTACTAATTGCAGAAGATAGTTCAGTGATCCAAAACCTGACCAAAAAGATCCTGCAAATTCAAAACTATGAGATTTTTTCGGCAAAGAATGGGTTGGAGGTGTTATCAATGCTCGAGAATGACTATTACGATATTATTCTTATGGATATTAATATGCCAAAAATGGATGGCATGGAGTGTGCTGAAAAAGTAAGAGCTTTGGCTGATCCTGAGAAATCACAAATTCCAATTGTGGCAATTACTGGTAATGCACGGAATTATACTATCGATGAATTCAAGAAAGCTGGAATCAATGAGTATCTGCAAAAGCCTCTCAATTTTGATAGTCTGGTGGAGACGGTGAAGACTTTGACGAGCTAGATGGAGATCAAATTTTCAAAGCATTTTCTAAATAAACTAGAAGACGTTTTTTCAGAATCTGACTACATTTTAAGATACGAAAAGGGAAATTTCAAATCGGGCTACTGTATCATCAGGGATACTAAAGTTGTGGTAGTAAACAAATTCTATTCATTGGAAGGTAAGATCAATTGCCTTTTGGATATTCTGAAATCCATTGAGCTAAACTCGGAAAAACTCAACCCCAAAAATCAAAAGTTGTACTTCGAAATAAAAGCTGAAAATTGAGCCTGAAGGTCACTTTTTTAGGAACCGGCACCTCCCAGGGAGTTCCAGTAATAGCTTGCGATTGTGAAGTATGCCAATCAACACATCCTAAAGATAAAAGACTCAGAACTTCTGCCCTGATCGAAACTGGCAATCAAACCATCATCATTGACACCGGGCCAGATTTCAGGTACCAGGTCTTAAGAGCAGGTATCAAAAAGCTTGATGCAGTCTTATTCACTCATGAACATCGGGATCACCTTGCCGGCCTGGATGATGTGCGAAGCTATAATTTTAAGCAAAAAATGGCCATGCCTGTGTATGGAAGCAATTTAGTGATAGAGCAGATCAAAAAGGAATTCCATTATGTCTTTGAAAGCAAATACCCAGGAATTCCTCAGCTGGAAATTCACGAAATATCCAATCAAACATTTACAGTTAATTCACTACCAATTACTCCTATACAGGTACTACATCATAAACTCCCGGTTTTTGGATTTCGATTTTACGACTTCACATATATAACTGATGCCAATTCAATCCCAGAAAATGAGTTGGAAAAAATTATCGGTTCAAAAATTTTGGTAATCAATGCACTGCAAAAAGATGATCATATTTCACATTTTACACTTAATGAAGCATTGAATGTCATAGAACGGATTGGACCTGAGAAAGCTTATCTCACTCATATCAGCCACAAACTTGGATTACATCACCAAGTTTCAAAAGAATTACCAGAAAATGTAATGCTTGCCTATGATGGTCTTTCCGTAAATTTGTAGCATGCACAATAACTTTTACTTTCTTAGAAAGCTCAGTCACCAGCTAAAATCTGAGTTGGCTGGATTTAAGATTGGAGAGGTATATTCACAGCACAAAAACGAATTAACTATTTCTTTATATAAAGATGAAAGGGAGTATTACATTAAGGCACACCTCGATAGTGATTTTTCATGCCTGTATTTCCCAGAAAAAATTAATCGTGCAAAAAGAAACAGTATCGACCTGTTCAGGGAAATTTACAATCTGGAAATTCTGGATGTAGAGCAAATTGAAAATGACAGAAGCTTTATCTTTAAGCTTCAGAATAATTATGTATTGCTTTTCAAATTGCATGGCAACAGGTCAAACATTATATTGCTTGAGGACAATAAAGTGGTTTCGGTTTTTAGGAATAACCTGAAGCAGGATTTTGAAATCGAGGTGGATACTTTATCAAAGTCGGTGGATCTTTCGTTTGAAAATTTCAAATCCCAAAATGGCAATATCAAATATATCCTTCCAACGTTGGGTAAATCTTTTGACAAATACTTTAATATTAAAGATTATTCTGAACTTTCTTTAAATGAAAAATACCAGGCTCTTATTGACTTAGTTGCATATCTTGATAATCCAAATTTCTACATTCATTATAAGGAAGGCAGTAAGCCAATTTTATCCCTATATGAGATTGAATCCGGTAATGAGCTTTTTAATGAACCTTTATCTGCTCTCAATCGGATATTTAAATTATACATTTCGGATTACCGATTTTATAGAGAGAAATCTAAAATCAGCAATGGCCTTCTTCAGCAAATAAAAAAGTGTGAATCGTATATCTATTCATCACAGGCGAAACTCGAAAAGCTACAAACAGCCCAAAGTTATAGCCATATAGGTGATTTGATCATGGCAAACCTGCATCAAATAAAGATGCATACTTCTGAAATAGATCTTATAGATTATTATACTAACGAATCAATCACTATAAAACTAAAACCAACCTTATCACCACAACTCAATGCGGAAAAATATTATAAGAAGGCTAAAAGCCAACAAATAGAGATCGATTCAATTCAAAAAAATATTGCGCTTAAACTCCAACAGAAAGCTAAGTTTAAAAAGAAGCTCGATGAACTGGAAAGCATTCAAAGATTCAAAGATCTCCCAAAGGAAACACATCTCCATCAGAAAGAAGATGGTAAGCCATATCATCTCGTATCATTTATGGACTATGAAATTTTGATTGGTAAGAATGCAAAGAAGAACGAACAGCTTACCTTTGAAGTAGCTAAAAAAGAGGACCTTTTCCTTCACGCCAAAGACAGCCCCGGATCTCATGTGATAATACGCAGCAAAAATAAGCAAAATTTTCCGGAGAAAGTTATTGAAAAAGCGGCATCTCATGCTGCATTTTATTCAAAAAGCAAAAATGAGTCGCTTATTCGTGTACTTTATACACCTAAAAAGTACGTGAGAAAAGCTAAGAATAAACCTCCCGGAACGGTCATCATCACACAAGAAAAAGTGCTGTTGGTAAAGCCAGAACCAATTAAAAAATAAGGTTCTCCTTTGACTTTAAAGTATCAACTGGGAAGGTCTGCACATATTGCACTTTAGGGATTTGAGATATCATGTTTTTTAACTCTCCGATTGGATATGAGTCCTCAAATCCAGAGGCCAGTACCAAGTAGTCAAACCGGTTGAGTTCAGGTAGAATATAGGCTGGTTTGTCATCGAATTCACTGACTGACCTGTTCTTCAAAACACGGTAGTAACTGTGCTCAGTTTCGTAGAAATAGTTAGAAATAAGCAGATTTTGATCTTTAATAAACTCAATCTCAATGTCCTGTTCCTTGATGAGCTGAATACCCAAACTACCATTTAAATACCATGCAAGTTTATACTCTTTCAAAGGGCAAATGAGCCCTATTATTGTGAAGTCATAATCTATGTCTGCTTCTAATCTTTTCTTTTTCATAAATCCAATAAAATCGTTGTCTGGCTATTTATTCAATGCACAAAAAGAAGTGCCTGTACGTAATTGTAAATTTTATCAATTCTTTAACTTTTTAATAGATCCGATTAACAAATATTTAAAAAGAACGAAAAAAAAGTACTAAGAGCCAAAAAATGAACTTTAAAAAATAGTTTGACAATACAATAAGAAATGTATTTCTTTGCACTGAGTTTTAACAAAATCTACGAAATAAAATGTCAGAAATTGCACAAAAAGTTAAGGGAATCATCATTGATAAACTTGGAGTAGAGGAATCAGAAGTTACTCCTGAAGCAAGTTTCACTAATGATCTTGGAGCTGATTCATTAGACACAGTTGAGCTTATCATGGAATTCGAAAAGGAGTTCAATATCTCTATTCCAGATGATCAGGCAGAAAATATTGCTACCGTTGGTCAAGCAATTGCTTATCTTGAGGAAAACGTAAAAAGCTAAATACCTTTTTTTAGTAAAAATTCTTTTATGAATTTAAAAAGAGTTGTAGTTACAGGGTTAGGAGCACTAACACCGCTTGGCAACAATGTGAAAGATTACTG
>JBNLGO010000238.1:0-4311 GCA_050306095.1 Cyclobacteriaceae bacterium | reverse complement strand
TATTTCTACTTCAAAGCCATAAGTTTCCCTAAGCTCGTCGGCAAGCGTCTTTGCGTCATTAATTGGGTTTAATAACTCATCCCATGAATTGTAATTATCTGTAGCAAATAGTATCGCATAATCTGTTCTGTTTAGAGCACTGGCAGTTATTTCATCCATATCTACCCTGACCTTTCTGATAGATGTGGTCATGGCCCCATTTTCATCGATTGCCGTGACTTTAATGGTGTTTTCACCTTGAAAGAGAAGCAAATCTGTATTTACCCGTTTGCTATAAGGAGTACTGTTTTCATCCTTTACTACTTTAAACCCTCTCTGATTGGTAGTGATCTGGTCATTTACAAAAATGTCCAGTTTATTGAGATTGGCATGTGATTTTATGAGAAGATTCAATTTAAGTCTACGGACATGGATGATGTCATTATCATACTTAGGGCTCTCCCAAATAATCTCCGGTACTTTTTGATCTGCAAATCTACCGGAGTAATCCAGATAAAATGCATCGGTGACGGCAGATACTGATTCATCCTGACAATATGCTGTGTAAAATGCCAGAAGAATTACGCCAAATGTTACAATTCTTTTCATAATGCTGATGTTAGTGTTTAACTACTTTACCCGTAAAATATTTACCGGTATCTGTTATGACTACTTTGTAAAAATATATGCCTGGACAACCTTGTTAGGAATGCTTAATGACTTGGGAGGAAGTTCTTTGACTTCTTCTATTTTATCAACTTTAAATTCTTCCAGATAAAGCTCATTCCATTGTTTAGGGTTGATTTTACGTTTATTGGTAAACTCACCATATTCATCCACCACCTTCGCATCAATGATGTTAAAAATCTGCTCAGGATTTACATTACCACAGGTATTACACTGGCCTCTGTCGCTTCCTACCTGGTTAGTGGCTCGTTTAAAATACGTTACCGCTTCCACTGGAGGTCCATTATAAACGGGATAACCACCTACATCCATTATCATCATTTTATCAAACATTTTATAGATGTCTGATGATGGCTGATGAATGACAACAAATATTAATTTGCCCTTAAGTGAAAGTTCCTTCAAGAGGTCAATTACATTTTCAGAATCCCGTGAAGAAAGTCCGGAAGTAGGTTCGTCAACAAAGAGAACTGCCGGCTCTCTGATTAATTCTAAGGCAATATTCAACCTTTTTCTTTGCCCACCTGATATCGTTTTATCCAAGGCACTTCCTACCTTTAGATCTTTTCTTTGATCTAAGCCAAGATTGGCCAGTACCTCCAGAACCTTTTTATTGATTTCTTCATCTGGTAAATTTGCAAAGCAAAGTTTTGCATTGTAATAGAGGTTTTCATATACGGTAAGCTCTTCTATAAGTAAGTCATCCTGAGCAATATACCCAATCACCCCTTTGATATCTTCATTATTTGCCGCATCGCTTAAGGATTTCCCATTTATTCTTATGTCTCCTGAAGATGGCTTTTGGATGCCAGCCAATACATTAAGCAATGTGGTTTTTCCAGCGCCACTAGCCCCCATAATCCCTATTAACTTTCCTGGCCCTTCGGCAATATTTACATCAACCAACCCCTGGGCTCCGTTAGGAAAAATGAGATTTAAATCTTTAGCTACAAAAGAAAGTTTGATTTGCTTAAATGCAGATAAAAAATGCGATATAAGATCACTATAGTACAATGCATCACCTTTTGGAGTTTTAATTGTACTACCATGTGAAAATTGGTTTGTATCTCCGGGTTTTATAATTAACCCATTCATTACGATTTCATCAGTTCCCAGAAATCGCACAAAATACATATCAACAGCACCTACTCTTAAAAATATAAGTTCACCGTTAAGGTCAACTTCAATTTGCTTAGTCTCTTTTAAATTTTTATCCTTTTCAGTTCGTGCAATTAAAATATCTTTATGATCAATTACATTTCCCGGTTCATAAAGAATGAATGCTTCTAAAAGTTTATACTCCTCCTGATCAACATTAAAAACTTCAGAAACAGTATTGATAATCTCCATTCTCTGCTCTGTAAATTTTCTATCTGCACCTACCAACTGGAGTAGCTTAATCATTACTACTACCTTTTGCTTCTGCGTCAGCGTTTTATTGATTTTACGACAAATCGCCAGCGTTTTTACAGAGTCTTTTACAGAGGTGAGTTTTCTTTTCTTTTTTTCAGTGGGAACAACCTCTTCTTTACCCCAACCTACATATTCATCATAGAGTGCCAGGTATTCTTTAATAGAATCCTTATCAAGATCTTCACTAAAAATAGTAATGACAAAATCACGTTCGTTTTCCGTGACTCCACCATCTTGTTTTGTGATAATAGCAAATAATTGCGCAAGCGCTTTGAGAATTTCTTCACTCATTTATAGAAGGGGTATTAAGCTTAAGTCCTTTTTAAAAAATTTTAATATATCTTAAATTCAAAATCAAGATCAATCAATTCTGAAAACTCTTCACCTGCTTCTTCCATGTCTTCATCATCTTCATAATAATACCAGTGGATCTTGCATCCTTCTATATCTTCTAAAGAAGAAAGTATATCAAGGATCAATTTAGATGAGGCAGTGTTGAAGTATTCTAATTTAAAAACAAAAATTGTCTCTGGATTAAGGTCATTTTTATATTCTTCTAACCAATCGAGAACCGGTTGGTAAAATTCCGCAGAATCTTCCGGTAAGGATCTACCTGAAATCTCAAAGATGCCATTATTTTTATCTAATAATATTTTTGGGGTATCTTCTGTTCCTTCTAAACTAATAATTTCCATTTTATAGATGTTTTAAAAATTTCAAATTTAAAATCTAGATACTGTTGTTCTCAAGCAAAAGAACGAATTTTTGTCGTCTAATTTTTCAAAAGTAAAATCAAGTTTATGCCCGGATTTTCGTGCCATATCTACAAAGCCCAATCCGGCGCCTCCTTTTTCTGTTAGACCAGTGCCGCTTTTAATAATATCTTTATAAAGCTCTTTTAAACCTTCTTTATCCAGGCTGTTAATTTTTTCTAGTCGCTCCTTTACAATTGGCATAGTTTCGTTGCTGATCGGATTACCAGAAGCAATCACATATGATTCCTCATGTTTACCTAATAAAAAGATAGCCGTATTGGTTTCTTTTTTAGCCGAATCAGGATCGTCACTATGTTTTACAATATTTTGGAGGCACTCCACCATAACATTAAATACTTTCCTTTTTATGCTTGATTCTTCACCCATCGAATCCATGTTTCTTTCAGCCATCGCTAAAACGGATTTTGTAATTTCCTGGGTAAACTCACCTTCATAAACAAGGATAATACTATGTTCACGCATCTGCTGATGCAAATCAAAGATATATTTCATAGTAAAACTTATGTTTTAATTACACTTTAATTTAAAAAAGAATTTAATGAGTCTAAACGTCATATAAGTATGATTATAAATTAAAATCTTATTCCTATCATTAATACATCATCTGTTTGTTTGGTTTCACCCTTCCAATTTTCCCATTCTTCATCAAATATCTGGAACATTTCGTCCATGTTTTTACCCGCATTATCAGATATTATCTGTCGGGTACGTTTTGGACCAAATTTTCTGTTGTCTGGTCCACCAAATTGGTCAGGAAATCCATCTGAGCAAAAATACACCGCATGACCTTTGCCCATTTTAAGTTGAGTACTCGTAAAGTTTGTTTGGTTTTTATATACTCCTCCCCCTATCGGAAACTTATCACCTTTAATTTCTATCAACTCTTCACCATTGTGATAATATAAAGGCCGGTGTGCTCCTGCATAGGTAAGCTCATTTGTATTCGGATCAATTCTACAAAGTGCGATGTCCATTCCATCTTTTGTCTTGGAATCGTCAGAATCCTGACGCAATGTTTGCGTCACACTTTGATCTAGTTTATCTAAAATTTCACCCGGATCAGTTATTTTTCTTCCCTTTACTATTTCATTAAGTAGAAAGTATCCTATCAAAGAAATCAATGCTCCAGGGACACCATGACCTGTACAGTCAACAGCAGCAAAATAGATGATGTCACCAACATTGATAAACCATGGGAAGTCACCACTAACCACATCCCTGGCCTTGTACAATATAAATGAATCCGGTAATATCTGGCGAATCACAGCATTGTTAGGCAAGATGGCACCTTGAATACGCTTGGCGTAGTTGATACTTTCAGTGATCTTGCGGTTTTTGGATTGTATTTCTAATTCAATCTGCTTTCTCTCTGTGATATCATGAGATACCATCAAAACAGATTCAAGCGAATTATCCTCATCAAATTCAGGAATTGCATTTACCTGCATCACCCTGT
>JBNLGO010000237.1:0-4347 GCA_050306095.1 Cyclobacteriaceae bacterium | reverse complement strand
TAGTGTACCATTTTACAGCTTCTTTTTCCTGTGCAAATGTTTGCGTATTGAGATAGGCTGTTAATGATAAAATGAACAATATTTTTATTGCTTTCTGAAACATTACTGTTTTTATTTGATTCTGGTTTATTAAGTCGGAAAAGAAACGAGTCCTTTTTTCAATTATTTTATAAAGAACGTAAAATTCAGCCAAAAGAATAAATCAATTTCAAAGAATTCCTGTCATTAACGTACAGGCGACAATTTATCAGTCAATAATCATTGCTTAATGACCAATAGGTTATCTGAAACCTGCTTGGAAATCGTAATTCTCTTGTGGTCATTCGTGAGAATATCTCTAGATCCATCGAATTCCATAATCTCCATAATCTTGATTTTCGATCCGATTTTAAGCTTAATTCTATCCAGGTAATTCAGAAAAGCATTCCCTGTATCATTCATTGAAACCAATTCTGCTTCCTGGTTGATTTCAAGGTCAGACAAAATGATCCTGGGTTTGGATGAAATTATGCCTTCTTCATCCGGTATCGGATCTCCATGAGGATCGAATTTGGGGAAGCCCAAAAATTCATCAAGCCTGGTGATTAGGAGGGAGGACTTTATGTGCTCCAATTGTTCGGCAATTTCATGTACCTCATCCCAGTGAAATCCCAATTTATTGACCAGAAATACTTCCCATAAACGATGTTTCCTGATAACCCATAAAGCCCGCTTCTTTCCTTTGTCAGTAATATTAACGCCCTGGTATTTTACATAGGTAATGACATGCTTTTCTGAGAGCTTCCTGATCATATCGCTGACGGAGGCTGGCTTGGTATTAAGTTTATCGGCAATAGCGTTGGTGTTTACCTGTTGCTGGCCAGCAGAGGACAAATGGTATATCGCTTTCAGGTAGTTTTCCTCGGCAAAACTTAACTCTGTCATCGTTGGTTTTTTTACAAACTTAATATTTTTAGGTTAATCTAAAAACTATTGACAAGTTTATATTTTGGTGATAAATGCCTGTTTTTTCAAAACAGACCTTGATTTATGTTTGGCTAAAAAAATATTATGTTAAGTCTAAATCAATTCCTCGATCACTTTGATCAGCTTGATTTCTTCATTTTTCCACAGGTAGTTGCTACTTAAATTATTCCCATAATAAGTTACATGTTTGAGGATGTCTTCTGGAATAAGGTTGCTAGTAAAGTCATGTATTATTCCAGCGTTGTTTTGTCTTACTAAATCATTCCATGCTGTATTGTGCGAAATTACTACCGGCATTTCCAATGAGAGACATTCGTAGAGTTTGGTAGGAATACGACCTGCCGTACTTTGATTTTGTTGGTAGGGCATTAAGCAAAAATCTGCTTTCAATAATTGGTTAATTATTTGATTGTGAGGAATTAATCTGTCACCACCTTTAATATTAATGAAATCATAATTCTTTGTCGCAGCAATTATTTTTTTATAAACTTCACGATCCGGAGCAAAACCGATAATAATCAATTCAACGTTTCGATTTATATCATGAATTTGCTTTATAAACTGAATAGCTTCGAATATACCGTAGTGCTCAGCAATTGTCCCTGTATAAACAAATGTGATTGTATCATTCATTGTAGGCCGGATAATCTGCAGGTTCTCATGCATAATGACCTTATTTTCAAGAATAATTGATTTTCCTTTGGTGAATAATAACTGTTCACTATATATCTTTTCAGCCAGAAAATACTTGTTAATGAAAGGTCTGCCAAACTGCTCTATAAGTCTTATAGCAAATGCCAAAGGATATTTTATAAAGCCTGGATAAACATTGGTGTAGATGATATTTCGATAGTAATTTTCCTGTATATCATAGATTACTTTACAGCCAAATAATATTTTGTATAAATATATAACTGTCAGTAATTCAGCACATGTAACTATTATTAGTTCAGGTCTTAGTTTAACTAATTTTCTAAATACTGTGAATGGTACAGATAGCCTTTTCAAGCACATTCTCTGGAATGAGAATACAGGATAAAATCTGATATTTGGATGGTGGGGAATATTTTTTGTGGAAAACCCTATGATATTAATATCATATTTATTTGTATTGCCGATAGATCTAGCAATCTTTTCGAAATTGCGCGTGTCATCAACTGGTTTCAGAACTGAAAGAATGGCAATAACCTTTTTGGACATTTTCACAATATAAAATTCAAAACTAAAACTGATTTAATGGAACTAAAAGAAATTATAGAAAACGCTTGGGAAAACAGAGAATTACTTGCAAATAAGGATACTAAAATTGCCATTAAAACCATCATTGATGATCTGGATCAGGGGACATTGCGTGTTGCAGAACCAGTTGGAAATGGCTGGCAAGTAAATGAATGGGTGAAGAAGGCGGTCATTCTATATTTCCCGATCCAGAATATGCAACTGATAGAAGTTGGTCCTTTTGAGTTCCATGATAAGATGAAATTGAAAACCGGATACGCCAAAAAAGGAATCCGTGTGGTACCTCACGCCGTAGCTCGCTATGGTGCTTATATTTCAAAAGGTGTAGTGATGATGCCTTCTTATGTGAATATCGGGGCTTATGTGGATGAAGGGACCATGGTGGATACCTGGGCTACTGTAGGTAGTTGCGCGCAGGTGGGGAAGCATGTTCATCTTAGTGGAGGTGTTGGCGTTGGAGGTGTTTTGGAACCAGTACAGGCTGCCCCCGTAATTATTGAAGATGGTGCTTTTATTGGTTCACGATGTATCCTTGTAGAAGGTGTTAGAATAGGTAAGGAAGCTGTCCTGGGTGCCAACGTCACGCTCACCTCAAGTAGCAAGATCATCGATGTGACAGGTCCGGAGCCTGTCGAGTATAAAGGATATGTTCCAGAAAGGGCTGTTGTTGTTCCTGGATCTATGACCAAAAAATTCCCAGCCGGAGAATACAATATCAATTGTGCCCTGATTATCGGCCAAAGGAAAGCCAGTACAAACCTCAAAACCTCACTAAACGACGCTTTGCGGGAAAATAACGTGTCCGTGTAAGTTGTTGGGATAATCTAAATCAAGTTTATTCGTTTCAATAAAGTACTTTTGTGCAATATTTTGGGCCTATAACCTTCAGATTATTGATTATTTATTTTATATGAAAAACATTAAATACTTCCTTTTTCTTATTTTTCTATTCGCTATTATTTCCTGTCAGGATGAAAGTTCGCTTGAAGGTGATGCTTTTTTTGAAAGTGGAAAATACAATGAAGCAATTCAGGCTTATAATGACTTTCTGAAACTCAAACCCAGGCATGTAAAGACAATTTACAACAGAGGTAGGAGCTACCAGGAGTTAGGTGAATATGATAAAGCAATAGAAGATTTTAACAGGGTTTTGGAACTGGATAAAAAAAATGAAAATGCTCTGCTCAGCCTGGGACAGGAGATGTATCGTACAGAGGATTATGAATCTGTGGTTTTTTATTGCGATGAAGTAATTCAGTTAGACAAGAGCAATGAGATGGCATATTATTTTAAGGGCAGGGCTAAACATAAACTGGGAAAAATCAGTGATGCCTTGAATAACTATAATACTGCTATAAACCTGAATCCAAGGTTTGGTGAAGCATATCTACATCGAGGAGCTATACAATTGTATCTAAAAAGGAATTCTTCAGCTTGTAAGGACCTTGCAATGGCTAAAAACCTTAAGGTTGAAGGTGCAGCCGAAGCGTTACAAAAGAATTGTAGATAGTTTTAAAGCGACTGTAGTACGGAAAGGATTGTATCCATTTTAATTTCTGTTTCCCTCCATTCTTTTTCAGGATTTGAATTAGAAATTATTCCAGCTCCCGCAAACAAATTTGCATGATTCTTTTCAATCTTTGTACATCTTAGATTCACAAAAATATTGGTTTCTTCCATCATGTTAACCGGACCTAAATAGCCAGAAAAATATTCTCTGTCAAAACCTTCCGTATCTTCAATAAATTTTTTGGTGATATCTTTTGGCATTCCACAAACCGCACTTGTAGGATGTAGCAATTCTAGCATAACAGAACCAAGGTCAGGAAAATTAACCTGGTTCATATCAACAAGATAGTTTGTTTTTAGATGGACAAGATTGCCACTCAGATATGTCCTTGGTCCGATCTCTTCAAATTCTCTTAGCCTGATTTTTTTAAAACAATTAATGATGTATCTGCTAACCATTGCCTGTTCTTCAATATCCTTTTGGGACCAGGTAGTGTCAGCAAGGTCAATTTCCTTATTATAAGCCTGTGTAGCGGCGAGAGCAACAGTCTGAAACTGGTTTTCCTTACTGATATTTATAAGTATTTCGGGAGTTGCACCAACCCAGGTGCCTATTCCTGGAATGTAGGTAAG
>JBNLGO010000236.1:0-4368 GCA_050306095.1 Cyclobacteriaceae bacterium | reverse complement strand
ATAGTGAAAAATCACTGATTTCAAGAGTAAAAATGCCTTTTTTTCCTCACTTGTCATGAAGCAAATTTTTAATCAATACAAATATATAAGAAATTGACTTTTAAGAACCATAGAAATAAAAAGTTCTTGATTTTATTACATTATATTACAAGAAATTCCAATTAAACATATTCTTTGAGCCACCTCTTTAAATCCCTTATGGTCAATATTTTATGAGAAATTTTAGAGGTTATTTCACACCGTTTTTTCTAAATATAATAACTTTTTCTGCCATTAAATTATCAATTCTTTCAGCGCTTCAGCAAGCCTGCTGATACCTATATCTATGGTTTTTTCGTCCACATTTGAAAAATTCAATCTAAGGGTATTTGTTTCATTTGTTCCTATATAAAAAGGATGGCCTGGGACAAAGGCGACTTTCTTTTTTATGCCAATTTCAAAAAGCTTCATGGATGAAATATTATCCGGAAGCGTCACCCATAAAAACATGCCTCCTTCAGGTTTGGAAAAATGTATGTTTTTTGGGAAATATTTTTTTATACTCTTAATCATAGCTTTGCACTGCCGGCCATAAACTTCCCGTATGCTGGCAACATGTTTTTCAAAGCTTCCCTGCTTCAAATATTCAGACAATACACATTGGGTAAATATGTTTGTATGGAGATCTGAAGCTTGTTTGGCAATCAAAAGTTTATCAAAGATGTCATCATGAGCCACTATCCAACCTAGTCTGAAACCAGGTACTACCGTTTTGGAGAAGGATCCAAGCATAATAGTCTTTTCAGGTAGTAGCTGCATAAAACTGCTCTTTGGCTCTCCGGAATACCTCAAATCGCCATAAGGGTCATCTTCAATTAAGAATATGTCCTTATCTTTCAAAACTTCTGCAACAGCTATGCGGTTTTCTTCGGTATAGCTGATACCTCCCGGATTTTGGAAATTTGGGACACAATAAAACAATTTAGGATCATTTCTTTTTAAGGTGTTTTCCAATATTGAGATATCAAGGCCTTCATCATTTACAGGTACAGGAAGGAATTTGGTTTTATATACAGAAAACGCCTGTATAGCACCTAGATAGCCAGGTTCTTCAATAACTATCTGATCACCTTCATTGACAAAGGTTTTCCCAAGTAAGTCCAGTCCCTGCTGTGAGCCACTGGTTATCAGGATCTGCTCGATAGGAATATCTAAATTGAACTTTTCCTTATATCTACCAGAAATGAATTTTCTGAGTTCTAAAAGTCCTTCTGAGTTACTATACTGTAAAGCTGATGTTCCTGAAGTCAGAAAAACCATCTCTGTTGCCTTTTTCAAATCTTCAATTGGAAAAAGTTCTCTATTGGGCAATCCTCCTGCAAATGAAATGATATCCTCTTCTACTGCAACTTTGAGTATCTCTCTTATGAAAGACTTAGGGACATCTGATATTCTATCAGAGAAAATCTGTTTCATTGTTTTATAATTTGAAAGTAATATCGAATAAAATTGTGAGGGGCCTATTTGATAAATCTCACTGTAAGTGGGTATCGGTAAAGTACGCCACTATCTGCTTTGATAGCTCCAATAATAACGAAGATTAATTGAAGGACAGCAAGGCCAATAAGAATTGGGATGCCAATTAAGACGATGACAAAAATACCGGCAATGATAAACCAGATTGTCATGGAGATCTGGAAATTAATCACTTCTTTTCCATGCTCATCAACCATTGGCATTTCATCTTTTTTCATAGACCAAATGACTATTGGAGCAATCAGGTGTCCAAAAGGGATTATATACCCACTTAGAGCTGAGAGATGGCAAATTAATGCCCATTGTCGTTCTACCATTGATGTTTAATTTGGCAATCTAAAAGTGCGATATTATACAACAAGATTCAATTGAAATCATCATTTTTTCATTTGAGTGGCCTTTTCAGTTTTTTTACCTGCCTCAGGTAAGGAAATTTAATTTTTGGCAGAAAACCAATTTCCCTTATTTATGAATATTCCACCATATTATTCAATTATTCCAATAATTGAGATGTTTCACGCATTCTTTGTCTATGACATTTAAAACTTAATATTAGAATAATTATATTTTAAAAATTTAATACTCAAGATTGATGAAGTAATTTTTATATTTCATAATGTACTAAAAAATAGGATGTTATGTCATTTTATTTAAATTGACTGTTTAATTTTATAGTCCTGATTTTTGAAAGCCTGAAAACTTTTGAAGATAGTTAAAATACAAACGGGCAAATTTGAAAAGGTACATTACCATATTATATTTTTTAATCTTTAGCATAGCGGCTAATTCTCAGGATCTGACTAATCAAATAGTTTTAGCGAGTCATGTGGTAGGTGATGGAAATGGCAATGAAGCTGTTGAATCATTAGAACGACTTTCCGCTATTGATGTGGATTACTTAGTTTCCACGATCAATACAGAGAGTTTTAAAACTTATAAAGATTTTAGTACTCACCTGACGAAGAATTTTAGTAAGCAGTATAATAAGGTAAGAAGTATATATTCCTGGATAGCCAATAATGTTAAGTATAATCATCAAAACTACCAGGATCAATCAGCTGAGTATGTTTGGGAAAATCGAGAGGCCGTTTGTGAAGGTTATGCCAATTTGTTTAATGCCATGTGTGAAGCATCCGGGATTGAAAGTAGAATGGTAAAAGGATATGTCAGAGATTATTCCGGCAGGGAGATTAAGTTTCCAAATCATGCCTGGAACAGTGTCAAAATTGACGGAAAGTGGCATTTGCTTGATGTCACCTGGGCAAGTGTTAATAGTAGTTCAGAAATTATGGGTTCTGATACTTTTAATAATATGTACCGGAAGCATAAGCTCGATTATTTTTTTATGGTCAATCCTGACAAAATGATATTAACTCATCTTCCTGAAGATCCATTGTGGCAATTACAGGCAAATACCATAGACTTTAATACCTTTATAAGAGGTGAAGTTTCAGTTGAAGATAAATTGAAGAGCCCTGCGTACAAAATCAACAAGAATTTTGAATTACTGATTTCAAACTACGAAAAGCTTGACTCGCTTGACAGGACAATTGCTTATATGGAACGTATGGTGGCAAATGAGCATAATAATGTAAGAGAATATGGGTTGGGTGTAGCATATTATTATAAGGCGCAAAATGTAATGAAAGACCTTGGAGGAAAGGATTATAACACTACTCAGAGTATTAAAAAACGAGCAAGGAATTATTACAGAAAATCCCTTGAGAATCTCTCAAAATTGGAAGAACACGATTTTGGATATGAATTTTCAAAGGATCTTGCGAATAGTGTTTCCTTGAAAATAGATGTTCTCCAATAAATTTTTGATCTCACCAAATCCCATTATCTAATCATTTTTGTAAATTACATCTAAATATCCCGACATGATCATACATTTTTTATTTGGATTAGTGGGAAGTTTTTTAGGAGGAGTAGCTTTTGGGCCTATTAATCTTTCAGTAGTAGAGCTCACCTTAAAGAGGGATATGAAGTGTGCCACACGATTTATTTTGGCCGCGGCAATTGTAGAAATTTTCCAGGCGTATATAGCCATACTTTTTGGAAAGTTGATTTCAAGGAGTATCGATGAGATACCCGAGTTTAAATTGTTTGTGATAGCATTCTTTTTGGTGCTTGGCGCAATCTTCGTCTTCAAGAAAGATAATCCAAAAAAGGAAGTTCCAAACAGGAAACACAGCTCTAATTTTTTGAATGGATTAATCGTCGCCATTCTCAACCCTCAGACAATCCCCTATTGGATTTTTGTTTTGGCTTATTTAAGGTCTTCCAATGCTATACATCTTGAATCATGGAATTTTGTTCTATTTCTCATTGGGGCTTCAGGAGGTAAATTCATTATTCTTACCCTGTATAGTTATCTAAGTGAATACATCAAAAAGCGGTTTGCCAATATTGATGTATATGTAAGTAAAGGAATTGGTGGATTATTAATAATAATTGGCCTGATTCAGGCGATTAATTATTTCTTTTTCCAGTAGTAAAATTAAAAGGGTCGGTTTCCCGACCCTTTCACACAAAAATGAACACAGATGACTAAAAAGTTGACTACTAAACTTTACTAACCTCGCACTTTTATTAGCAAAATTCATAGGTATATTCTGAAATAGTCATATTAAGTAACCAAATAATGCAATTATTTTTCAACAAAATTGTACTTTAGGCAATAACTTATTGTATATAAGCAAGTTAGGGGTGAAAATTTTTTCAGAATCAGAGTGATGTTTATTAGTTTTTGATCTTTTTAGAAGTAACAATCATTAAAATGGGTCTGCCATTCAAAAAAGAGCAGCATTCATAGACAAAAACAGTATTTTGATCTAAAAATTCTCTTTT
>JBNLGO010000235.1:0-4378 GCA_050306095.1 Cyclobacteriaceae bacterium | reverse complement strand
GGACATGATTGGAGATGGTGGGATCTTCACAACGATCAATGATATAAAAAAGTGGGATGATGCTTTTTATCACTCAAAAGTTTTGAGCAAAAATTTCTGGGATATGATGACACGAAGAGGTGTGCTGAACAATGGAAAAACAATTGACTATTCGGCAGGATTATTTATCAGCAAATATAAAGGTTTGAAAACTATCAGGCATGGAGGAGCATTTGTGGGTTTTAGAGCTGAGTTGCTCAGATTTCCGGAGCAGCATTTATCAATTGCAGTATTTGCCAATAGGAGAGATGCTGATCCGTCAAGAAAAGCTGAACTGGTTGCAGATGTTCTCTTAAAGGATCAACTCATTGAAAAGGAAAATCAAAGTATAAACCAGCTAAAAAATGAAATTCCCTCCGTAGAATATCTGCTTAGTCAATTAACAGGCAACTATGAATTGAGGCCTGGTGCAATTCTCACTCTATCCATCAAAGAAGATTCACTCAATGTGGTTCAGATTTGGAATAAGTCATCTTACAATATCGTAAAACAAAGGGGCAATACTTTTCAAATACCTGGAAATGAAGATATCTGGTTTACATTTTCTAATTTAAAAGATGGGCATGCTCAAACGCTCACAATTCTGCAAGGAGGTCGAGACACTAAGGCCAGAAGAAAAAGGGAAATCGATGCGATTGGCATTGACCTGACTGAATATGCAGGTAGTTACTTCAGCGAAGAACTGGATGTTACCTATAATCTTGAAATTGATAACGAGGTTTTAAAGGTTAGGATAGAGGATAAACCTTCGACCATGGAATGCACAATAAGCGATATCGATCAATTTGTCATGGAATTAGGATTATTGAGGTTCCAAAGATCTAATGGTTCGATTTCAGGATTTGAATTGGATTCAGGCAGAGTGAAAAATTTAAAATTTCGCAAGGGATAATTATTGCGAATTGAATGCCGTTCTTTTCGAATTGCCACTGCGAAGTATAAACACTCATTTATACAGCAGTTAGTTATCGACCGTTAAATCGCAGAAAAGTTTGAATTCTGGTCGAAAGACGTAGCAAAAGATTTCAAGCATTTTGTGCTTTTTAAGAATTGTATCCTCATTGAATCCCTTGAAAAAAGCTTGATTATGAGTATTTTATCGTGACATATTTCAATTTGTAACGCTAGCCATTCGTCAAGGTTTGTGCTTGGGTCCGGTAGTACTCTGTATGAAATATAAATCGTTAATGTTTTAATTTTTGAAAAAGAATATTAGATTGTTACCTAGTTATTTTTTGACAGCTGTGTTTTATTTTTTTAAAGAAAATTCTCCATTCATTTTTCATTAATTCTAGCAGAGAATTGTTGGGGAATCGATAAATAGACATAAATAGATAAATCTTTTGCCAATTAGTTCAAGGTATCAAATATCAAAAATGCTGAAACTATTAATGAATAAAGTATCATAACTATACCTCTATTTAAAATGATAAAATATATACCAATCACACTTATTTTTACTTTAATACTGAGCTGCTCTGAGAATAAAGATGTTAGCAAAATTATTATTGAGACTAATGGAATACCTGATAGTATCATTTTTTACTTGATAAACTGGGAAACAGAAAGGAAAGATTCGGGATATGTAGTAAACAATCATTTAATATTTAATAATCCGGTAAATAAACCTACGGAATTTATTTTAAAAACAAATTTTCCGACTAATAATCAAAGTATGGGATTCTGGGTGGAGGATAAGGATTTAACTATCAGAATCAATGATGGAAGTTTTGAAGGAGCTAAAATTGAAGGTTCTGACATTCAGATAATTGTTGATTCATTGGCAGCTTGCAAAGCAGTACTGAATAAAACACTGGATAGTATAAAAATGGAATATAGAGCTACATCAAAGGACCTAGCGGATAGAAGAAATTATTTACGTTCAGAAGGAAGAAAAATAGAGGAGGAGATACTCGAAATTGAAAAGGATTATATTAGAAAAAATCCTGGCAAACTATATAGTGCTATAAAACTGAAAGAATTAATGAAATATGATATTCCTAGAGAACTGACCAAGGAGTTTTACTATGAGCTTACTCCAGAAATACAGAAAACGGATGTTGGACTAATCATCAACAGGTTTATTACTTTAAACCAGGATATTCAAATAGGTGATTCTGCTATTGATTTTCAATTGAAAAACCTTGAGGGAGAAATGGTTTCATTAAGTGATCATCATGGAAAGTATATTTTGTTGGATTTCTGGGCCTCTAATTGTGGCCCTTGTTTAATTGAGATGCCCTCCCTGTTGGAAAATTATAATGCGTATCATTCAAAAGGGTTTGAAATTATTGGAGTTTGTTTAGATAAGAATAGAGATGCCTGGGAAAAAACAGTAAAGAAATACAATGTTAATTGGACGACAGTGTCTGATCTGCAAGGGGCTGATGGTGATGCCCCTATTTCATACAACATTTACTTTATGCCTACATATTTTTTAATTAATCCAGAAGGTATAATTATTGACAAAATAATGGGAAGAGGTCATTTAAATGAAAAATTGAAATCCATTTTTAATGAGTCGCGTGGTCTTGCTAAAAACTAAAGAATATGAAAAAAGTACTACTATTCCTGGCGCAGGGTTTTGAGGCATACGAAGCAAGTGTATTCACAGATATTATGGGATGGAGCCGGAGTTTTGGCAACGAACCTGTTGATTTAATTACGACCGCTCTTCGACCTGAACTCATATGCACATGGAATTTGATTGTTCGACCAGAGCTGGATTTTGAGAAGGTTAAGGTTCAGGATTTTGATGCCTTGGCCATAGCAGGAGGATTTGAAAAGGCAGGATTTTATGAGGATGCATACGACGATAGACTTTTAAACCTGATTCGGGAATTTGATAAACAGGGCAAGGTCATTGCGGCTATTTGTGTTTCAGCTCTTCCAGTGGGTAAATCCGGCGTTTTAAAAGGGAGAAAGGCCACTACTTACGATATACTAGATGGAGTACGACGAAAACAGCTGGCTGAATTTGGGGCTGTAGTTCAGGATGAAAGTATAGTGGTAGATAAAAACATCATTACAAGTACTGGCCCATCAACTGCATTGGATGTGGCGTTTAAGCTTTTGGAGATATTGACGAGCTCTGAAAATGTGGCAATAGTGAAGAAATATATGCGGTTTAAAGAAAGTTAAATCAACGAATACACATTTTAGGATCCGTCATGAAAAATATATTTTTATTGTTCCTGCTTTCAGTTTCTTATTCAGTCTTTTCTCAAAATAATAGCGCGGTTGATTGGAACACCGATTTTGATTTTATCGGGACAGAACTCCCCAAAAACCATTACAACTTTTTTATGGTTCGTAGTGAGCAGGATTTTCATGATGGACTCGCTCGAATTACCAATCAATTAGAACAGCTTTCAGATTTTGAAGCTGCAATAAAGTTACAACAATTAATTGCTTCATTTGGAGATTCACATACTATGTTGGGCTGGCAGACCTACCTTGATCCAAGCAAGGTTCTTCCGTTGGGATTAATGTGGTTCAGTGACGGAATTTGGATTACTGCTACAACTCATTCTAATGAAACAATTTTGGGTTCAAAACTTATAAGTATTAACGGCAGTCCTATCGATGTGGTGATTGATTCTGTGAGCACACTATCAACGATAGATAATGATGCCACAATAAAAAATAAGATCCCTACTACTATCCCGTATATTCAGTTGTTAGAGTATTTTGGCTTTGCCACATCGGATTTGGTCGAATTGGAGGTAGAAAAAGATGGAGAAAGTTTGAAATACGCTATACTTCCTGAACAATTGATACGTGGGCAATCCGTCAAAGTCATTCCGGATCCAATCCCTTTATGTTACCTGAATGGCCGTTCATTATTTTGGCACCAGGTCCAGGAAAAAGATAATGCCTTTTATATCCAATATAATAAGTGCGCAAGCAGAGAATATCCACCTTCAGGTTTTAAAGGTGATATTCAAATGCTGCCACTATTCTCTGAATTTCATAAAGCAGTAATCGATAGCATCGTAAATAATGACTTTGATAAGGTTATTTTTGATATCAGGTTCAATTCGGGAGGCAATTCTATCCCCGGGACCGAATTAGTTAAGGATTTATCTACCATCCAAAAATTAAATGCAAGGGGAAAACTCTTTGTGATTATTGGTAGAGCTTCCTATTCATCTGCGGTTCTTAACATCCTCGATTTTAAAGATATGACCAATGCCATATTGGTAGGGGAGGAAACTTATGGAAAACCAAATCATCTGGGCGAAGTAAAAATTATGAAACTTCCGTCATCAGGTCTTATGGTTCAATATTCTACAAAATACTTTAAACGAACGAATAATGACTTAAAAACCATTACCCC
>JBNLGO010000234.1:0-4381 GCA_050306095.1 Cyclobacteriaceae bacterium | reverse complement strand
GAAAAGGATTATCCATTCCCATATCTGCACGATGAAACCCAGGAGGTTTCAAGATCATATGGAGCAACTAAAACACCTCATGTATTTGTGCTTAAAAAAGATAAAACTGTTGCCTATATCGGTGCTATTGATAATAACTACAAAGATGCTTCTGCTGCAGATAAACACTATGTGAAAGATGCAGTAAATGCATTGCTGGCCGATAAACCAGTTGAAGTAACCAGCACCAAAGCAATTGGTTGTGGTATAAAGTGGAAAAATATCTAATTGACTTCAGAAAAGGCACTTGGAAATGCCTTTTTAGGCAATAGCTTTAATAGAAGCGGTAGCGTAATAAATGTTCCGGGAAGAGCGATTATCACGAAAGTTGGCAACGTTTTCAACAAATCCATGAGCTGCGCTTTCACAATTATTTTCTCTTGTTCAGAGAGTTTTTCCCGGGTCATTTTCATCATCAGCTGCATAAGCTCCCTGCTTTCGCGAACTTCCTGAACGAAGGCATTCTTGTTCTTGTTGGCAATTCGAAGGAATCTTTTGGAAAAACGATCCTTGATAATCAACATATCGTGCTTTGACTGCAGAAAATGTATTTGCTTCCAATGAGACAGCACAAAGCTTTCAACAGCCAGCAGGCTGGTTTCGAGTTCATCTTCTGTTAATTCCAGCTCCAATGATAATTTCTGAATAAACTCTTTCTCAGAATCTTCAACTTTTCTGTCTGCCCAGATGGTTAATATAGCCAGCTCAAGGATATATTTTTTTATAATCCATGGTTCATGCCTAATAATTTGCACATGCTCAATGCGATTATTGGTTTCCAGTAGCTTTTTAGCCCATTGTTCTTTTTCCTTGTTCAGATTTGCCGACTGCAGAAAAAAGTTGAAGAGTGCTTTTTCCTCTTCTTCAATGATGTCATTAGCCCAGGCAGCAGAGGCAATGGTTTGCAGAATGCTCAAACGGAGATTTTCCTGGTCATCAAAAAGATCTTTGTCTTTTTTGGTTTTACTGTTTTGAAGCCATTGACTAAAATAATACACATCTAGAAACAGCAGGCTGTTTTGAAAAAATCCTGCCCAAAAATTTTTGGTTAGCCTGGATTTTACCTGAATGCGATTTTCAAGAATGGACTCCAACAGCAAGCTTTCGGATTTATTTTTAACGTTTTTGATTTTATCACTTTGAATGACACCCTCCTGGTAAAAGGTGCAAATTGATTTTATTGATTGATGAATGTAATCTTCAAATTGTTTCTTTGTTTCAATTTTATCGTTAGCCAAAATAATTGATTCATTAATCAGGCAATCAAGCAATATAAATTTCATCCTCTCCGCTTCGTTCCAATTGTTCAAATTGAAATCATAATGCCCGGATGGTTGAAGAGGATGACCATACATCAAACCTGACGGTTGGACGAGCTTATATAGTTTTTGTTCTTCATTCAGTTTTTCAAAATCATCATATAAATGAATGTTAAATTCGTGTGATTTATGTGGGCTGTTTAAAAATGAGAGATAATCATTTATCCAGCCTTTATTTGAAGGTTTCATACAATCAATTTATGATTTTAATGTAATATTTTCCACTAGTTTTGAAGAATTATCTCTTGATTTGTCATGAAATATGTCTGTTAATCTATTTATTAATTATTCACTCTTTTTAATCTGAGTGTTAGAATTGTAATTGCTCTAAATAGACAAGGAATTCTATTTTATTGGTAAAAAAATCGCTATAATTAAAT
This sequence comes from Cyclobacteriaceae bacterium, assembly GCA_050306095.1. Lineage (GTDB taxonomy): Bacteria > Bacteroidota > Bacteroidia > Cytophagales > Cyclobacteriaceae > CAJXNP01. Next base: position 2,643 of record JBNLGO010000234.1, on the reverse strand, counting down.
GCAAAATATGAGTAGATATCCATGTTTATTCAATTAAGGCGATTGATCCTGGCTTTTTTTCTGATGACGCTGTCATTGTTCATCGGGATTGTCGGGTACACGATCATTGAAGGTTACAATGTGCTTGATGCCATCTACATGACTGTGGTTACAGTTTCTACTGTTGGTTATCGAGAAGTGAAACCATTATCAGAAAACGGAAAACTATTTACCAGCATATACATTATTTCCAATCTGGTGTTTTTTGCATTCTTGGTTTCAACCGTTGCCAAGTACATTTTCGAAGGAGAATTAAACAAAATATTCAGTAATATTATGAAAGGCCGGGAAGTAAGCAAACTTAGAGGACACATCATTCTTTGCGGATTTGGAAGGAATGGTAGAAGAGCTGCTTTGGAACTCAAGAACAGTAAAAAGCGCTTTTTAATTATTGAAAAAGATAATTATCAGATAGAGCGTTTTCCTGAAGTAGCTAAAAACTACAATTTTTTTATCGGTGATGCCACCCAGGATGAAGTGCTCATCAAAGCCGGTATCAGAAGGGCAACGACAATCATTACTACATTACCGAGTGATTCAGAGAATGTTTTTATCACGCTTACGGCAAGAACAATGAATCCTGATATTGACATTATTTCCAGGGCCTCAGATGAAAAGGTGGAGAAAAAACTGATGCGTGCAGGTGCCAATCATGTCGTGATGCCAGACGCCTTAGGCGGTTTCCATATGGCTCATATCGTCACAAAACCGTTTATCGTTGAGTTTGTTGAGATGCTGAGTGGATTTGGTAACTCTGAATATTTACTGGAGGAAATCAACTATTTCCAGGTAAAATCAGAGTATCGGGATAAAAGCCTGGCAGAAATGGATATTAGAAAAACAACAGGAGCAACGGTATTTGGTTTTAAAGATGCTCAAAAAGGAATAATTTTTAATCCTGATCCGGGTACGGTGTTTTCCAACGATGATATTCTTATTCTATTGGGGAAAGAAGATGCCCTCAGAGAATTTAAAGTGAAATACACAAGACACCTAAAACTTTCAACAGATTAGGCGTTGATCTTCTGACCAAATTTATGCTTTTCTTGTATATCCCGAGCTTTAATGGCATTGTATATAGCAATTGAAGGAAGGTATGCTTCATTGCAAGCAATCACTTTGCTATCCTCCAGTTTTTCCAGCAGTTTTTTTAGGGGTACCATTATCTTATCAATAGATTTGATCAATTCCACATCTTTGCGGATCTCTTTGACATCGACATCTTGTGGAACGACTTCAGGATTTTTTTCAGCAACCTTCAGATTTTGTTGAACAAAATCAACAGAGTCTGTTTTAGTATTAAATACCGTATATGGCTCCAGATCAGATAGCTTTAAAAGTCCTGGTAATTTTTCTTCTATAAAGCCTATTGCGCTTAGAATTTCATTCAGATCCTGATTTGAAATTGATGTAGATATGAAGTTAGGATATTCCATAGTAGTCAAATTAAAAGGTACCTGTGCTCTTAAGAAAATGGACAAACAATATAGCCATTCAGTATAAATAATAACATGTAAAAAAATGAATTGGTTGCACAAAGTACCAAAAATCTGATTTTAGGATTTTTTATTAGCCAGGTAAACTCCTCCAATAATAATGAGCATACTCAGGTAGTGCATTATGGTTAGTTTTTCACCATCAATCAATCCCCAAAACACCGCAACGATTGGTATAAGGTAAGTAACCGAACTGGAGAATAAAGGAGTAGCGATTTTGATTAATTTATTGAAAAGCATCAGCGCTATGCTGGTACCCACGATACCTAAGATAGAAAGATAACCTAGTGCTAAATAAGCTTCATTTCCGAGTTCAAGTTTCTGTGTAAAATCAGTGAATACAAATAACTGTATAGCTGCTAGAGGTCCTACAAAAACAAGTGAAATACTGGAAATAGCAATGGCATTTAATTCCGAAAGGTTAAATTTCAGAAGGTTAACATTGAAGCCATAAAGGAGTGTTGCTACAACCACGAAAAAGGCAAAATAATTGATCCTATGGTCACCCTCCGAACCATAAAACATCAAAAGGGTTGTTCCCCCAAAAGCCAACAATATTCCGACGATCATGATACCCGTAATGCGCTGCCTGTAGAAAAGAAAACCTATCAGCATTACAAACACCGGTGTCAGTGAATTGATCATTCCGGTAACAGCACTGTCTAGTCTTGTTTGTGCCATGGCAAACAAGAATGCAGGGATCAGACTACCTGTAAATCCGGAAAGAAATACTAAAAAGTAGTGTTTCTTATTAACACGCCTTAACCAGGAAACGGCAAACGGAATCATGAATAATGAAGCAGCGAGAATTCTAATAGCTGAGACCTGCGTAGCGTTAAAAACAGTTAGACCTTTTTTGATTAAGATAAATGAACTTCCCCAAACAAATGTCAGTAATATCAATAATCCCCAGGCTTTAATGTCAGAGTGTACGTGCCCGTTGTTTTTAATCATGAACCTGGATGTTTATAGGGAAATGTTCAGGTATTTCGTCCAGGACATCAATGAGTTCATCATAACTTTCAAGTAATACCAGCTTCATTCGGAAAGGCTTGAAGTTGGGAATACCTTTGAAGTAGTTGGTATAGTGGCGCCGCATTTCATAAAT
>JBNLGO010000233.1:0-4383 GCA_050306095.1 Cyclobacteriaceae bacterium | reverse complement strand
CCAAACGACCAGCGAAAATAGAAATTGCCGATATATGGATAATTTCCTTTAAGCTTTCTGTGCAAGCCTATGATCTCATATTTACACTCGACAAGCGAAAAAAGAAAATCAAATAAATTTGCCTGCCCATCCAATGATAGATGCAAAAAGAATGTACGGTGAATTACATCACGATCTGACCTTGCAACTCGTTCTCTACCCCATACATAACCGCCACCGACTCCGACCATAGGCTCGAAAAATTGCCAATCTGTTAAGCGGAAACATGAATTCAGTTCAAAACGGGAGAATTTTGCCTCATGACCATCAGAGGCATTTTCTTCAGTTAATTCTTCATATGCATCTCTGGTTCCCCAGTAATCCTCATAAAACCCGAATGAATAAAAATCAGGACGAAACAGATCATTATTCAGGTCTCGATAGATTAAGAATATTCCCGGTACATCTGTTTCGTGCCAGCGGCTTATGATATAGGGAGATCTGAAAGCAGGTAGAGAGGCAGAAAACATTGTATACATGTAACCAAATCGGTCTCTTTTTATATGCGAACGAATTGTGTCATTTACCGTCTTGTTAAGCTTTGCGCCCTTGAAAATGCCATATGACGTACCGGCTATCAATCCTGTTCCACCGACGCTTAGTGCACCGATGGCTGAATAAAGCATCTGGTCAAAGGCAGCCCATCGTCCCTTTTTGGGGGAAATGGCAAAACCGACCAGTCCTCCACCAATTGCTCCTAACGAAGTCCATCTTAAAGCCTGCTCAATGCTCTGATTGAGAATGTAGTTATTAAAGGGATAATATTTTTCGTAAAGCGGTACTTCAAGAGTGAATTTGCTAATGCTTTCATCGTCGGATGTAATTGAATCGGAATGAGCACCGGAAATGGCTATGCTTGCAATGATAACTAGTATCAGCGTACTGGTTCTTAAAGAGTTTTCCACCACAACCTCATTCCGGAGATAGTTAATTATTCATTGGTTTTAACAGTGTATTCCAGGCAATTGAGAAAATTCAAGTAGAAGCCTGATAATTTCGGTCAACAGCCTGGTGTTACTAACGTATTGAAACTTTACGAGCACAGCATGTACCGGTGGTCGTACTGTCGTCAGTTTGCCCCATCTTCGGCACTTCATTGTTAATTGCCTCTATAAAAGAGCCTTCAAGGTTCTACTATTACTTTCAATAATAGATTCAATCGGTTCCTTATCGTCTTTTTCAGCCATCGCATTACCGCAATTCACCATTTGCGATACGGTTCTATATATCTGATAGAATTTCAATCTATTTTCATCTATAGAAAATTTACCGTCTCTAAAATACCCCTTTTTAAACCATTCATTATTTGTTACCATAAAATCAGGGGTTATGAACTGAGAAAACTCATATTCAATGTCGAAATAGTGCAAACTTTCGAAGTCTATCCAATAAATAGTACCATTTTTATCGAATCGAAAATTGTCTGGTTTAAAATCACCATGGATCAAATAAAATTCATCTCGTGGTAGTAGTTCCAGATTCAATTCCTCCATCGTGTCTTTAATTTTGTTTTTAGTATCTTGAATAAATGCTCTTTCAGATAAAGTATCCAAATACTCGAATGTGACACTAAGAACCAGTTCATTTGGTATAACCTTATTTTTGTCGGTTGTTAAATCGCCCGGATAATGTCTTTTATATTTTTTAAGCGAACCGAAAGCCAAACCAAATTCAAATAACGACTCATCCAGGATATTCTTTTTTGTATGGTCCTCGAATCCTGAATAGCTGTCAAATTCAATGAACTCATTTAGCACACAATCAAATTTAAAATATTCTTTCGAACAATCGATAAAAATCGTTTGAGGTTTATTTATCTTAAGGTCTTCAAGTAGTTCTATTGATTTCAAATAATTTTGAATTCCCCCCGGATATAAATATCCCGCATCAGTAGTAGTAATCAAATGGGGAATATCGTCCGGATTTTTAAATAGTTGAAATATGAATGGTTTTTCATCAAGGAGGAGTTTGTAGGTGTATTTTGAATACCCGCCATTAATTCGAGTAAAACCGGTAATTTTCTTGAAAGAAATATTTTTATGTAAAACTGATTCTATTTGGTCTGCTGAGAAAACCATAAATGCTGCTTTCTAGTAACTTTTATGGAACTTAGCGGAGGGGAATCGTTTCACGGTTTTATCCCCGTCCGGTTTAGTGGCCTTCGGGTCCCGATTGCATCGGGATCGACTGCGCTTCGGGCCTCGGTTCGATACTCCGAAAGGGTACTGATCCCACAATGTTGCGATACAAATGTAAGGACGTTCAATTGAACGTCCCTACACACCTGAATTCATGCAATTTTATTCAATCCGAAAATCCGGTAATCCGTGTAATCCCGATCCAGACAATGTTTTGATTTTTCCTGCTAAGGTGCTGCAGCCACAGTTCCAGCCCCTGGTAATCCGGCATTAAATCGTAAATGTACTCGCAGTGGTAATACAGATAGCTTTTAGTCGCATCAGGAACGGCCCTGAGATGAAAATTGGCGGTTACACCAACTTGTTGTTACTGATAATCCCTTTTCACTTTAATTGCAATAGCATGCACAGTACATTCGTATTGTAAATGTTCCTCAATCCTGTTAACTTCAATTCTATATGAAGGCATAATCACGGCATCCGCACCGGCTTTGTCGGCCTGGGTAATCAAGTCGTAAATGGCATTCGATTCCACGAGTTTTTCAGGAGATTCGACTATATACTGCGACTCATAAGTTTGTATTTTCGGAAATGGGTAGTCACTGGTGGTCAGCATATTTTCACGGAAATATCCCATTTTAAAAACACTTTCCGGAGTAGAGTTGATAACATAATACGACACTCCGGAACCGATTTTTATAGGTGTGCCGTTCAGCACAAGCTTACCGGTACCGGATATTTTATCTATAATTTCATAATCAGATCTCTGAAGAGGGTTTATATCGGTTTTTAAAATGTTTTTATCTACCCTGGAAAGGGGTATAATCGGTAATGTTGAGGTACAAGAAGTCAGTGAAATAAACAAAACAATGGTGATCACAACAGTTGATGATTTCATTTTAGCCTCGCACTTTTTCCAATAGTCATTCTTTCTCAAACCTGAACTTGTCCTTTTGTTAAATTATTCGGACATTACTGAGATAGATTAAAAGAGTATATCCCATTTAACAACTTGATTTCAATTACAAGCGTTTTACTTTATCTCAACTTTATTTTATTTTTAATTCATAATTGGGCAATTTTAATTTCAATCACAATTATACTCAAACAAATTTTCTTTCATAATTTTTCTTGATTTATCTCCCATCCAATTGGTTGGGGTTATACAAGATTGAATTGCAAAATCCTTCAACGCTTCACTTTTATTGCCTAATTCAAGGTAACACATGGCTCTATAATAATGTGCAGTCCATGCTATTAAAGGGACATCGCGATCTATAATGTATAGTGTAATCATCAATCGCCTTGGAATATTGACCTTTTTTAAAATATAACTTAGCCCTATTGCTCCTAGTCTGTTCATCATAATTTACAAGTATATTATAATATGCAATAGCCGAGTCGATTTTATTTAATTCTTCATAGTATTCCGCTATCTCTCTTATAAGTCCTTCTTTACGGATTTGATAAAGCAACATTACTTTAAAAAATTCTATTCTAAACAATGATTTCACAGTATCAGCCTCTACTATTTCATTGAATTCAATATAAAAATCCCTTACATACTGACTACAGTATGAATTTAAAAAAGTTTTCATTCCAGCAATATCTTTTAAACCGTAATAGCATCCGATAACATTTTGAATGGTAAATTCATTGATTTCAATATTACATGGGAATTCATATTGCTTTTTATTAGATTCATCATTATTAATTTGTATCAACCTGGTTGCAAAATTTAAAGCCTTTTTTAAATCTCTCTTTGCGTAATAGCTTTCAAAAAGAATTTTTGTTGAATAAAAATCAGTTTTGTTTTCACTTTGCACTTCTTCAGCATATCTAATTGCATTCTCAAAACTATCTGCATAATAATATTCACGTGCCAAAATTAACTTTAGCTCAACATCATTTAAAGACTCTTTCGTCAAGCTGTCTAATCCAGCTTCAGAAAGGTTCTCTTTCTGATTTGTTCTCCACCACCAAAACAAACTTCGGTTCTGCTTTCTTTCAGAATATTTTTGACCCAAAAACATATCCTTATTTATTTTATCTCGAAGCTCATAATTATATTCTGATCACTACCATCCCATAGGAATTCAAAAAGGTTGACAAAACAGCTGGCCTCGTGACATGTTAAAGTTGCGAAACAATTAACATGGAGGTCACGATGAAGCCAGCCAAACATAAATTTACATTACTGAAGCAG
>JBNLGO010000232.1:0-4451 GCA_050306095.1 Cyclobacteriaceae bacterium | reverse complement strand
ACCCTTCGCATGATATAGACGCAGGTCTAGAAGAAGATGATTGGGGCGGGCATTTTGGAATGGAAGATTACCATGTAATTTCCATGGATTCGCCTACAGGCGAAGGAACGGATCATGGAGTTGCTTTGCATATTAAGGATGTTCCGTGGGCACAAAGTCAGATGTGGGCACCTGATGCAGCAGCGAAAAATGGAAAATATTACCTGTACTTTCCAGCAAAAGATAAGGAAGGTATTTTTAGAATTGGTGTTGCTGTTGGGGATCACCCAGCCGGACCTTTCAAAGCTCAACCGGAAGCTATTAAAGGTAGCTTTAGTATTGACCCCGCAGTTTTTGTGGATGATGATGGGAAAGCCTATATGTATTTTGGAGGTATCTGGGGTGGACAGTTACAAAGATGGCAAACGGGCAAGTTTATTCATGACGTAAATTCACCTTACGATCTCGAACCTGCAGATGACCAGCCCGCGATATGCGCACAGGTTGCTATGATGACAGATGATATGCTGGAGTTTGCTGAAGAAGCAAAAGATCTGGTAATATTAGATGAAAATGGCGAACCATTGAAGGCTGGTGATCATGATCGAAGATTTTTTGAAGCTTCATGGATGCACAAGTACAATGGAAAATATTACTTTTCTTATTCTACTGGAGACACCCATTTTATTTGTTATGCGATCGGTGACAATCCTTACGGGCCATTTACCTATCAGGGTAAAATTTTAACACCGGTAGTAGGTTGGACTACTCACCATTCAATATGTGAGTTTAAAGACAAGTGGTATTTATTCTATCATGATTCAATATTATCAAAAGGAATTACGCATTTGAGATGTGCTAAGGTAGCAGAAATCACCTATGATGCAGAGGGCAAAATTCAAACCCTTGATCCCTATTTAGACTAATCCATATTTTACATATATTAATCTCGTAAAAGCAAAGCCAACCGGGCTTTGCTTTTTTTATGTATGGAAATTGATAATACTACACCATAATTGATTTCGAAAAAGGTAGATTATTCATATCTTAAAATATGCGTTGAAATCCGACCTGCCAAAATTCATTCTACCAACAACTATTTTAAAATTTTTGAAATTAGATTTTTTAACATGACGATGATGAATTAATGAGAAGAGTTGTTTCGATTATCGTAGTAATTTTATTGGGTTGTTATTCAAATGTATTTTCTCAATACTGGTTGGGATATTCGTCCATGAATCATTCAGGGATAAATAAATTACACATACAGCCGGCATCATCAGTAAGTAATAATTATCAATTCGAAATACAAATTGCCGGGATAGAATCCTACTCCATTACTCCGGATCATTTCCCGCTTACTTTTGAAATACTAAGAGAGGATCCTGCTAATTTTCTGGCAGAAAACCATCGGGATATTGTAGGTGAGACGTTGGCTTTTCCTTCGGCAATTTATAAGATCGATGAAAAGAATGCTGTTGGGCTGGATATGAAACTTCGGTCCACCTTTGCCATAGATCCAATCGAGTCCTCACTGATTCAATTGCTTACGGAATACATTTTTTTTGGGAATTCACAATCGGTTCAATCTGATGAAAAGCTGATTACGAGATCATCGGCTTGGTTAGAAGTAGGGATGAATTATTCCAGAAACGTATTAAAAAATGAGCATCATGCATTAAATATAGGGATAACCCCTAAAATTATTTTTGGTCAAGGTACAGCAAATCTTGGTGTAGAAGGGGTAGACATCCAACAAGATATTCCAAATGGAACTGTCGATTTAAATGGAATTGTTGGTTTGCAATATAGTAAAACCATAGACGATTGGAAGGAGGATAAATATACGGTTTTCGGTAGAGCTACCATGGCTTTTTCAGGTGGATTGGAATATACATTTAGGAATATTCCTGGAGAGCCACATAAACTAAAAGTAGGTGTTTCTATACTCGATATTGGTAAAATGAAGTATAAACGCTCTATTTATGCAGGAAATTTTATAGCGGAAAATTTAACGGTAAGTTTAGAAACTTTTAATCAATCGGATATACTAAAAGCGTGGGCAGATGTGGTGAGGGATCTTTTTGATAAAATACCAGAAAAAGATGATCATATTGTTATTCAATTGCCCACAAAGTTTAGTACGCAGATTGATTATAAAATCAGACCTGATGTGTATATAAATTTTTCCGGATTTGTTGCTTTAAATTCAAATCATAAGGATATCTATCGAAGTCCCAATTTCAATATGTTTGTTTTGACTCCACGTTATGAAAAAGAAAAATGGGGAATTGCGATACCATTAATATATAATGAATATCGAGGATATTCAACGGGAATATCGGGATCGTGGGGTCCCGTATATTTGGGCGTGACAAATATCATTCAGGCATTGTCAAGCCAAAATGAAAAACAAAGACTTGGGGGCTATATTGGATTTAAGTTTACAAAGTGGTAATTAATTATCATCACCTAATTTCGTTTCCAAAATGTAAAAATTTGGATCTATAATAAATGTCTTAATTTTCTTTTTTGATTTATAAACTTTCCATTCACTGGTAGGAAATATCCATTGTTCTTTGCTATTAATGATCACCTTGATAGGCATGTCAAAATTCTCAACAGTATTTATGTATCTAAATTCAACATCTTTTTTACCAATTTTGTACTCCAGTGTAGGTGTGCGAATATCATATAAATATTGATTGAAAAAAGCTGTTAAATCCTTCTTCGTTTCACGGCTTAGAAAATCCTCTACTTGCTTACTGGTAATAGTTTGATGATAAAACTCTCTATTCATTTTTACCAATATCTTTCTCCATTGATCGTCATTTTCAACTAATTGTCGCAAAGTGTGTAGTATGTTGGCACCTTTGGAATAGATATCACCACTACCCATTTGGTTTACACCGTAAGGGCCAATCATTGGTTTTTTATTTTGAATTCCCCTACGTAGTCCGATATTATATTCATTGGCAGCTTTGGTTCCGAAATGATAATCGAGATATATACTTTCTGAATAACAGGTAAAGCCTTCGTGTACCCATAAATCAGCTATATCTTTTGTAGTAATATTATTGCCAAACCATTCATGTCCGGATTCATGTATAATGATATAGTCAAATTTCAATCCCCAACCCGTTCTGCTAAGATCATGTCCTAAATAACCTTTGAGGAAAGCGTTTCCGTAAGTTACAGCACTCTGATGTTCCATCCCCAAATATGGAGCTTCTATTAATTTATAACTGTCTTCATAAAAAGGGTAGGGGCCAAACCAATGCTCGAAAGCTTCCAACATTAGGGGCACTTGCTTAAAATGCATTTTAGCTGTATCGAGATGATAGCTGAGCACATAGTAATCACAATCCAGCTTTCCTTTTAATCCCTCGTATGTTTCGCCAAAGTGTACATAATCCCCAACATTGACACTTACACTATAATTATTAATGGGATTGGAAACAAACCAGTGGGAAGTATTGGTTCTATCATCATTGTGAGTAACTTCTCTCAATCGACCATTAGATACATTTGTCAAAGGTTCAGGAACGGTTACGCTTATCAACATACTATCCGGCTCATCATATTGATGATCTTTACATGGCCACCAGATACTTGCTCCACCACCCTGGCAAGTAGTGGCGATAAATGGGTTGCCATTTTTATCACTTGTCCAGGTAAATCCGTCATCCCATGGTGGACGTTTACTAACAGCAGGCTTTCCACTAAACTTGATTTTGACACTTTTTACGTCGCCTATATTTTGCTTTTCAATTAAGGAGAGATAATAAACATTCCCATTTCGTTCAAATGGTATGGTATCATTTCCCTGGATAATAGACAAAATTTCCATGGGTGGCTGTAGGTCAATCTGCATTCGGTCTGGGGATGAAAGCACCTTATAAGTAATGAGGTTTTCTCCATCGACGGTGCTGTCTTTTGGATTGATTTTCACACTGAGATGGTAATAGTTTAAATCCCACCAAGCCCGTTCTTTTGTGATGGTTCCTCTTAAAGAATCTTGTTGGGTAAAGGTGATTTCCTGACTAAAACTGGTTAATGCAAAAAGAATGAAAACGGATAAAATGAATACTCTTACCATAGGTGTTGTATTTAAAGATACTTTCTTACAATAAAAATATAAATAATTGCCAAATGTCTATTTCATTATATCCTTGATAGTGTCCCCAATTGGCATTTTTTAATTAAATTACTTAAGCGAGGAATTATAATTTAATAGGATGGACATGAAAAAAGAAAGAATTCTTTCTGTGGACATGCTGCGTGGATTGGTAATGGTAATTATGGCATTAGATCATGTGCGTGACTATACAACAATGTATCATTTTGATCCGGAAGATCTTTCACAATCAAACGAAATATTATTCCTCACACGGTGGATCACCCATTTTTGTGCCCCGGTTTTCATGTTTGTTGCGGGTGTAGGTACCGGATTGGGAGAAATCAATGGAAAA
>JBNLGO010000231.1:0-4467 GCA_050306095.1 Cyclobacteriaceae bacterium | reverse complement strand
CATTGATGATTTAACAATCTGTTAATGAGGAAAACAAGCGCAGTTAAATTGAATTCTTTTAATTTGAAATAAATATTTATTAATTAAAATTGATACTATGATGAAAAAATTACTTTTTGGCTTGTTCATTTTATTAATGACCACGCCGGTTTTTGCTAAAATTAAGGCAAAACAAATCGCAGGTACCTGGACTTATTCGGTACAATCAGATCAGGGAGTTATGACGGGCATACTGAAGTTTACAAAAGAAAAGAAAGGAAAGCTATCCGGAGAGGTCTTTACCGATGATGGCATGAATTTCCCTATGTCTAAAGTGGAGATTAAGGAAGGTGATATCGTCTATTTTGAAATTCAACCTGATTATGAGGTGATGAAGGTTTCGATGACTATAGAAGGAGAGAAGTATAACGGTGTCGTAGCTGTTTCTCAAGGTGAGATGACGGTAACCGGAGAGAAAAAGGAATAATTTTGCGAACCCCTTCAACTTAATATTGCCAGCTACAATTCATCTGGTGTTACATTAATGGCTTGTGCTTACCACAGGCCATTTTCAGTATGATGCTTTTCCCGATGTAAATAGATCTATATAACTTCGCTCTATCTACAAACACCTGTGCTTTATATATTATCAACAGCACCAAAAGAAATTATTGACACTAGCAAAAACATTTTATCACACTAGGAAAACAAATTATTGACACTAGGAAAAACATTTTATCACACTAGGAAAAAAGTTTATTGACACTAGCAAAATGGTTTTTGCTCCTACCAACATGGCCTGATGCCAGCTTTTCCAATTAAAACAACACCCTAATTTCAATATTACTAAGCATACATAAAGGTTTCTAACAGTACACATGAAAGACTATCGACATAATAAAGCACATTATATAACACTATTATAAATAGCAAATATTAATATTATGTTATCAAATTTTATTTCTTTTTATAACCTAAATTATTTTGTTATGTCAGTAATGTTTAAAGCGGTAGCTAAAGGAAAGCCAGGCGTTGCGGGTGGGGGAGAAGAGAAGTACTACGCTACCATTGTAAGAGGCAGAAAAGTGGATCTTCGCGCATTTGTCGAAGAGATCGCCGAAGCCAACACACTGCAAACCACGGATGTTTTTGCCGTGCTGGAGTCATTTTTTAAAAGTTGCACCAAGCACCTTTCTGAAGGCAAATCTATTGATATGGGTCAATTGGGCATGTTTTCGCCATCCATTCAAAGCGCCGGAGAAGAAACAGCTGAAGATGTAGATAGGCAAACGGTCAAAAAATTGAAAGTTAATTTCCGGCCTAGCCTTTTGCTGAAGGATCAGCTAAAGATCGCCAAATTCGAAAAGGTTGATAAATAATCGTTCAATCATATTATCAAATCCAAAATCCCTGCACTGAAGTGTGGGGATTTTTTGTTTTTTTGTGAATAATAATTCTGTAACTGTTTATGGATAACTATACTTAAAACGCCTAATAAGAACCAATAATTAATAAATAAAATCAGTAATATATATTTAAATAACTGAATTAAAGGAGTGGTGTTTTATTGAAAAATGCCCAAGGTTGGGTATTGATAAATATGTGTTTAGGATTTAAGTTTAGTTAATCAACAAACAACAAAATAATGGAAAAAAAACGGATCATTATCGAATTAAAAGCAAGCACAAATCTTAAGAAAAATTTTGCTGCTACTTTTAAAGTTGACGATGCAAAAATGGACAAGAAAGTAGTCCCACCTATTATTCATTTCAATTTGGATGATTCATTTGCACCTTTGGCCATTCCAAAACGAGTAATAGCTGATTTAAAAGATGAGGAATTGGTTAAAAACTTATTTGACACGTCAATTACAGAGGACTTTAGCGACGATTTAGATTCATCAACTTATTTAGTAAGAGGTGAAGTAGATGCGAATAAACTTGATGAATGTTATGATGAAGCAATGAAAAATAATTCTGTAGTACAGGTCTATTCGGATCCAACTATTGAGTCATGTTTGATTTGCCCAGGTAGTCCACCGCTAGGAGATGATAACGATGTAGAAAACCTCCTGGGGGTAAGTACAGCACTTAGGAAATGTGGTATGACTGGCAAAGGAGTAAAAGTCGCAGTTGTTGATACGGGGGTTAATATGAAATACCTGAATAGTAAAGGGAAAACACCAAATTTTGATGCTGCAAATAGCTGGAAACCTTCTTCGGCAGTTGTAGTACCAGGTGACGCTCCCGTTGATCATGGCACAATGGTGGCATATGATATTTGCATTGCGGCACCACACTGTACAATTCTGGATATAGCATTATTGCTTACTCGTCGATCTGGAAGTACAATAATGGAAGGATTTCTTTCAGATGCGATATTAGCATACCGTCATTTACTTAATGTCATTCAACAAACTACAAGGCCAGGCGAAAATCCTTCGTTGGTTGTGAATAACAGTTGGGGAATGTTCCATCCTTCATGGGACTATCCTGTTGGTCACCCAGGTAATTATTCGGACAATCCTAATCATCCTTTTCACTTGATGGTGCAGCGTCTTGAAAAAGCAGGTGCAGATATATTGTTTGCTGCTGGAAATTGTGGGAAAGACTGTCCAGATGGGCGATGTCAGGGAGTAACAACCAATGCTATATACGGGGCCAATTCTTCTCCATATGTAACATGCGTTGCAGGCGTTGATACAAGTAAAGCAAGAGTTGGTTATTCCACCATTGGTCCTGGTAGGTTAGCTAAAAAGAAACCTGATATTTCCGGCTATACACATTTTAGCGGTTCTGGTGTGTACACTGCAGACGGTGGTACCTCTGCTGCTTGCCCCGTTGTAGCCGGTGTTGTAGCTGCAATCAGAAGCAAGAAACCTTTAAGTCTTGCTGATTATTCCACAAGACCATCAGCTATACGAAATTTAATTTGTTCTACTGCAATTGATTTAGGCCCAATGGGTTATGATTATCTACATGGGTATGGAGTTATTGATGCAGTTAAGATTGCAAAGAAATTATGCAGGCCCGACATCCCAACAATTTGTAAGAAATACCCTTGGATATGTAAGAGATATTTATGCATTAAATATCCTTGGTTGTGCAAATCTTGGCATAGTGGATTTGATACAGATGTGGATTTATCACTTTCAACACAGGCATTAGAAATATTAGCGGTAGACAGTGATTTTGAACAGTTCCTATACAATTTGGACGATGGAGTTGGAGAGATTTTGGAGCGCATACTTACTGCTAAAATAGAAACAGATCAAAAGCAAGACTCCGAGTGCACGTGTAACAAATAAAATGTTGTAAATTTAAACAGAAAGATTTCACCACATTAGGCTAGAAATCCAATCTTGAAATTTGATGTAAAAAATGGCTTACCATCTGTATACTTTTAATTGGAAACTGCCCAACGAAGTCTCGGTGGAATCTTTCTGTAAAGAATTTAATATTGCTAAAAATGAAATCGACCTCGATTTCGGTGTGGTAGATATCGATCCTGAAAAAGAATTATATTGTGTTAGACTTACTTATTCGGCTGCTAAACGATTGGGATTAGATATTGATAGTTTAAAAGGGCCTTTTTCTGATCCTAAAATCGAGCCATTTGATTTGTCATAATTATTGTATTGTACATATTTAATGTTTTATGAGTATGATGGATACAAGTCAATATTCATATCCGCTGCGAAAAGTGATTGGAATTTTAGGAATGGCTCTTCCCTTAATTCTTATTGCTGGAAATTGGGGTGTCGAACGCTCTATTAGTTTCTATTACTATACTAAAATGAGTACAGTGTTCACTGGTATTCTGATCACTTTTGGACTCGTATTATTAACATACACAGGAAGAAAAGAAATCAATAAGAGAAACAATGAAAAACTATTGACAACGTTTGGGGGGATCTTTGCGCTTCTGGTGGCCTTGGTGCCAACTAAATACGGCTGCGATATAGAAGCTATCTTCTATGTGCACAATGATATTGTCAGGGGGTGGATTCATAATGGTTCTGCCGTACTTTTCATATTCCTTATGGGCCTGGTAGTATTGCTGAAATTTTCTAAAGACAAGTACTTTAAAAAGCTATATCTCATATCAGGCTGGCTGGTGATGCTGGGTTTAGCTTTTACCATCATTTCGTTTATTATCAAACCATTCAATAATGCAGTTTTTTGGGGAGAAACTTTCTGCCTATGGGCTTTTGGGTTAGCATGGTTGAGACGAGGTATAAGATTTAAGAGAGGCAAAACTCAATAAGAACGGCTTTAACCGGGTTATCATTTTTGATAATCACTTGTAATACAGGTAATTATAATGAATGAAATACATTACTTTGTCAGAGCGATCTTATGAGTAGTAGTGAGGTAAAAATTGCCCTGATGATTTATCAGAAAATTAGCGACGATTAATATATAAATCAAAAATACCACCAACAATTAGTGAGATTGTTTTCTACTAGCTCATTTTTGGAACAATTGA
>JBNLGO010000230.1:0-4479 GCA_050306095.1 Cyclobacteriaceae bacterium | reverse complement strand
GTCGCTACGAGTATCATGAAAATAACAGCCAGGGTAATGGTGATAGGAGCCCCAACATTACGCATCATTTCTTTATATGTCACACCGGTCGATACACGTTCTGTCTCTGGAATTTTCTGACCGAAGAATAAAAATCCGTAAATAGCCAAAGGAATAAACAACATACTTACAAGAACCTGCCATGGTAAGTTGAGCAGATCCATTAGGAATGCAGCCAGTAAAGCGCCGATAACGATTCCTCCAGGGAACCATACATGGAACCTGTTGAGCATTTTGGTTTTATTGTTAGGGAAGATGGTTGCCACCAAAGGATTGCAGGCGGCTTCTACACTACCATTACCCAGTCCGATAAAGACATTTGAAATAAACAATGAAAAATAATCCTTGGAGAACAGTAAAAGAATAATGCCAACGAGGTGCATGCCAAAAGCTAACCAAACAATTGTTTTGGTTTTTACAAGGTCAATAAAGTAACCTCCCACGAACATGGCAACGGCAAATCCCCAGAAAGCTGGTGCAAAAGCACGTCCGACTTGCTCGGCTGTTAAACCATATTCATCTGTAAAAACGCCCTCGATTTTTGCCCTGATGGCGAAGGTGATCGCTGTCACAAGCAGAGCCAGACAGCTCGCGATAAACAGTCTTTTAGTATTTACATTTTCCATAATTTAGATTTATGTTATAGGTTTTTAAAAATGTCTGCTTTTAGTTTAATTGTCCTCCAGTGCTATTTAAAAATGTATCTGATGTATCTAAAGAAAAAAAATTTACCCAGATAGATTTTAAAAATTTACTCTGAAATTGTCTTAGTCTGGATAAATATATGAAAAGGAAGAAAATATTAAAATAGCTTATGGTAAAAATTACTATAAGCATAAGCGAAAAAAACCTAAAACAACAAGGGAGAATAAATGCCCAATTGAGCTGACTTTGAGAAACAAAAAAAGGGTGACTATTAAGCCACCCCTGGTTTTATTTTCTGGAATTGATTATAATTCCTTTATTTTTATATTCTTAAACCAAACATCGTCACCATGATCCTGAAGTGCAATATGACCTTCGGAAGCAGGATCCAGGAAATTTGGCCAATCTTTGAATTTACTGTCTTTAACCATATTTTTCCATTCATCTGTCCATAGGTGGAATTCAGCAACGTTCTTTCCATTCTGATTGAAAATCACTGTTCCTTTATAAACTGTAATTACCACACTATTCCATTTTCCAACTGGCTTTGCATTTTGTGGAGTTGCAGGAATCAAATCATAAAGTGAGCCTGCTTGGCGATTACCATTGCGACCTAATTTTGCGTCGGGATGTTTCTCATTGTCCAGTACCTGCATTTCAGGTGCCGACATATATATTGGTTCGCCCTCCACTTCCTGGCCAAGAATGAAAATACCACTATTTCCACCTTCGGAAATCTTCCATTCCAGTTTTAATTCAAAGTTTTGATACTTCTTTTTGGTGATGATATCACCACCATCTTTTGCTCCTGCTTCACCTCTTCCTGAACCATTGCACTTGATAGCTCCGTCCTCGATTACCCAGCCTTTAGGGAATCCATCTTTATTGTAACCTCTCCATTGGTCAGTAGATTTGCCATCAAACAGCAATACCCAACCATCCTTTTTTTCTTTTTTGCTCAATGTATTGTCACCGCCTTTCTTTGCAAAAGCGAATGAGACAACCACCATAAAAGAAAGGATTAAACTTACTTTTTTCATTTTTAAAAAAATTAACTGTTAAAAATTCAAACACAACTAAAAAGCAGTGGCTCAGAAGAACCACTGCTTTTTCACTATTCATAAACTACTACCTCCATTAATACCTTATGCTGGCATATCTGGCAGTGACCAACCATCTCGGTAGGTATGTTTCACAAGCTCTGCAGCGTAGGCTTTAGCATTTACTGGATCAGTCCAGGTCTTGTCGAACGTTGGGTGACCATCATGAATTTCAAATCCATCTTTGATCACAGTTCTGATCTCTTCACTATCGCCAATGTTAGTGAACTTCATATTTTGACCGTCCCACTCAAGCGTTTTATTCAAAGATTGAAGTCTAACAGCCAATACACCCATCACTACCATTTCATTAAATGGACCAGCTTCTTTGAAGTCAGAAGTAAGCGTTCTTCTATTTTCAGGGCTTTCTTTACATGCTGCAATCCAGTCAGCTTCATGCGCTCCCCTGTTCCATGCTTTGCCAATTTCTTCTTCAACTCTTCTTTCAGTTTTGGAAACCTTTGGAGTTTCTTTACCTATAATTTCTGGCTGTACTCCATAACAACCAGCGTGTAAAACACCTTTTGTTCCGTAGAAGAAAGTACCACCACCTTGTTTATTAGGGTTTTTGCCTGCGGGCCAATTATCAGGAAGCATTGGTTTAATGCCACCATCGTACCAGTTTACTTCGACTTCAGGCATTTTAATTTTTCCTTGCTTTTCTCTTTCTGGGAAAGTCAGCTTTACAGATTGAGCCACCGGTGCACAATCAGTTAATAGCAATGTAGAACTTCCCTGAGCTTTTGTAGGATATCCGAGTTTCAAACCTTCAAATACCGGATGCAGAATGTGACATGCCATATCACCAAGAGCTCCAGTACCATAGTTCCACCAACCTCTCCAGTTCCATGGGTGGTAAATGTGGTTGAAAGGTACCATCTTAGCAGGACCAGTAAATAAATCCCAGTCAAGCGTTTCAGGTACCCAATCGCCTCTTTCAGGTGTATTAAGACCTTGTGGCCATATTGGTCTGTCAGTAAATGCATCTACTCTGGTTATTTCGCCGATTGCTCCGCTCCATAACAATTCGCAAGTCTCAGCAACACCGGCACCCGAGGCACCCTGGTTACCCATTTGTGTAGCTACTTTGTGCTTTTCAGCAAGTTTAGTCAGAAGTCTTGATTCATATACCGAGTGAGTAAGAGGTTTTTGTACATAAACATGCTTTCCCATTGTAATGGCTGTTGAAGCAACGATTGCGTGAGTATGGTCAGCAGTGGCAACTAAAACGGCATCGATATCATTACCCATTTGCTCAAACATCTTTCTGAAGTCTTTAAACTTTTTTGCTTTTGGGTATCGGTCAAATACGCCATTGCCTCCAGTATATCCCCAGTCCACATCACAAAGAGCCACGATATTTTCTGACTCCATGTTCTTCAGATTAGCAAAACCCATTCCTCCAACACCAACTCCAGCAATATTAAGCGTGTCACTAGGGGCCTTATATCCTATTCCTCCCAATACATGTCTAGGTACTATCGATACAGTAGCAGCAGCGGCCATTGAACCACCGAGAAACTTCCTCCTATTCATGACTTTTTTTCCTTTATTTTCCATAATTGTTTATTGATTAGATAAAAAACTGATTGGTCTACAATAAGTAAATTTATAAATAAATCGTCTAAAAACTGATATTTCTCTGAATTTGAAATCTAAATCAAATAGTTTTATTTGAGCTTTGACTAATGCAATCAAACTGTTAAATAATATGCCTTTATTAATGATGCATAAGCCATAATGATTAGCGAATTTTCTATCACCCAGGATAATTGATTTCAATGATAAAAATGAAACCATTTCATAGATTGATACTGATGAAATCTTTAGAAAAGATAACCTATTCATTCTTGGGTAATTTACAGCTTCCTTTATCAAATTCAGGAAGTCTTAATAATCAACTATAAGCTTAAAAAGTAATTCTGCCGCAAGTTACTATTTTGAAGTTTTAATAAAAGTATTTATGCAAATAATCAATTGTGAATAACTGTACGTTTTTCACAATATGAAACTTTATAAGCAGCCCGATTATTGTATAGTTCAAGAACTGAATTCATTTCCTACATCTTCTTTTTAGAGTGATATGGCTGGTAAAACGCTGAATTATAAATATTTGTGAAAGTGAAAATATAAAAAAATTAATTATAGAGAAATCCTGAGATTTTAGATAAAATGCCAATGAAGCGGCAACATATATTTGGAAGGATAATTTTATTGTAAAACTTATGTTCAAAATGACTATAAGTATTCAATGTAAAAGTCTGTAAATGAAAAATATATGAATGGGTTTCAATTTCCGAGATAATGTAAATAATGTTTTTATATTTGCTTTTTTTATATCCGTACAAACTAAGATAATACACATAACAAAATCTAAAAATGAAAGAGAATCAATCTAGCTCAGGCCTTGGTCTGACCGTTTTTGGGGCCATATTTTTTATTTTTGGCTTCGCTACTACTTTTATTATTACACTTAGTGCTCCTGTAAAGGCGATTTTTGGTTTAACTGAATTTGAAGCTCAGTTGTTATCATCGGCTTTTTTTATAGCATATCCGATCATGTCGATTCCTACAGGGAAATTGATAGATAAGATCGGTTATAAAAAAACAGTTATTGCCGGATTGATATTGATGGCTTTGGGAAGTTTGATTTATGTTCCCGCTGCAAGAATACCTTCTTTCCCAATATTCCTAT
>JBNLGO010000229.1:0-4500 GCA_050306095.1 Cyclobacteriaceae bacterium | reverse complement strand
AGCCAACTTTACACGTTGTGCTTCCCCACCTGACAAAGTTGTAGCATGTTGACCCAAACTTATGTACCCTAATCCAACGTCATTTAATACTTTTAGCCGACGATGGATTTTTGGTTGGTGTTCGAAAAATTCCACTCCTTGTTCAACGGTCATCTCCAACACATCAGAAATAGATTTTCCTTTAAACCGTACTTCCAATGTTTCACGATTATATCTTTTCCCTTTACATGTTTCGCATGGCACATGCACATCAGGTAGAAAATCCATTTCAATTACTTTCATACCAGCACCTTCACAGGTTTCACACCTTCCTCCTTTTACATTAAATGAAAATCTTCCCGGCTTGTATCCCCTGATTTTTGATTCAGGAAGCTGGGCAAATAAATTTCTAATGTCCGAGAAAAGTCCGGTATAAGTGGCTGGGTTTGATCGGGGTGTTCTCCCAATGGGGGATTGATCTACTTCAATCACTTTATCAACATGCTCAATGCCTTTAACTTCTGAGTAATTGAGCGGATCTTTTTTTGAATTATAAAAATGTTGTCGGAGAATCGGATAAAATGTGTCGTGTATTAAGGTGGATTTACCACTTCCGGAAACTCCCGTTACACATATCATCTTGCCTAAAGGAAAATCAACTTTCACATTTTTTAAATTATTTCCCGAGGCACCAGACAATGAAATCGATTTCCCCTTTCCTTTATTTCTTTCTTTTGGAACAGGAATCTCTAGCTTTCCCAATAAAAAATCAGAAGTCAGGCTATGGTTTTTGATAAAATCATCAGGATGTCCCTGGGCAACAATTTTTCCACCATGAAAACCTGGCCCTGGCCCCACATCAATAATATGATCAGACTCCAACATCATATCTTTATCGTGTTCTACCACAATAATACTGTTGCCCAGATCACGTAAATCTTTCAAGGCATTGATTAGTTTAACATTATCACGCTGATGCAAACCAATACTTGGCTCATCGAGAATGTATAGTACGCCAACCAGCTGTGTACCTATCTGAGTTGCCAGTCTGATTCTTTGTGCTTCACCTCCTGATAGCGTTCTTAGTGACCTATTCAAATGCAGATAAGTAAGCCCAACATTTAATAAAAACCCAATACGCTTACGAATTTCCTTTAATATTTCTGCCGCAATAATATTTTGTTTTTCCGTAAGCCTTTCTTCAATATTTACAAACCAATCAGAAAGTTGTTCGATATTCATTTCGGCCAATTCCGAAATATTTTTATCCGCTATTTTAAAATGAAGTGATTCTTTTTTCAATCGGGCACCTTCACACTCCGGGCATGTCTTTGTAATGGTAAAATCATTTACCCAATCTTGTATTTTCTCTGAACCACCCTCCTTCTGCTTTTTCAGGAAATTAATGATCCCTTCAAATTTTGTATTCCATTCTGTGCCTGGATATTTAACCGATGGAACAGCCACCATTTGCTCATCTCCATGAAGGATAGTTTCTAGTACTTCTGTTGGTAATTCATTTATTGGAGTGGAAATATTGACATTATAATTTTTTAATAATGCCTGTATCTTTTTAAATATCCAGATATCTCTAAATTCTCCAAGCGGAGCAATGCCTCCTCTGCTAATACTCAAACTGTCATCAGGAATAATAGACTCCCGGGTAATGTCATCAATTTGCCCAAGGCCATTACATTTTGGGCATGCTCCATAGGGGGAGTTAAATGAAAAGGAATTTGGCGCAGGCTCATCATAAGACAATCCAGTTTCCGGATCCATCAATTGCTTAGAAAAATGGTGCACTTTCTCATTTTCATCTGATAAAAACATCAACCCTTTCCCTTCCTGTAGCGCTTTTTCTATGGATTGACCTATTCTGAATTTATCTTTCTCACCAACCTTTATCCGATCAATCACCAATTCAATATCGTGCGTTTTGTATCGATCAACCTGCATTTTTGGAGTTAATTCTTCAATTTTCCCATCAATGCGCACCTTGGTGAATCCCGATTTTCTGATCTGAACAAACAACTCGCGGTAATGACCTTTTCTACCTCTAACAACCGGCGCCAGCACTACTATTTTCTGGCCATCAAAATTCTTTAATACCTGCTCAATAATTTGCTCCTCGGTCTGCTTTTCCATTTTTCTGCCACTGAGGTAGGAGTATGCTTCACCGGCTCTTGCATAAAGCAGTCGAAGGAAATCGTAAATTTCTGTTACCGTACCAACAGTTGATCTCGGATTCTTACTGATGGTTTTTTGCTCGATAGAAATAACCGGGCTTAATCCTTCAATTTTATCAACATCAGGTCGCTCCATTTCGCCGATGAAAGAACGGGCATAAGCAGAGAAACTCTCCATATACCTTCGTTGACCTTCTGCATAGATTGTATCAAACGCCAGAGATGACTTTCCACTTCCACTTATTCCTGTAATGACCACCAGTTTATTCCGTGGAATGTTGACATCTATGTTCTTCAAATTATGCTCACGAGCACCATACACCTCGATGTTTTCAAATCCAAAAAGGTCAATCGCATTACTATCTTCTTTCATCAATTATTTTTTGGGAATAAGGATGGTATATTTTTTACCTGATTTAACCGTAAGTGTATTCTTACGGAGCCAGGGATTATGACGCTTCAAAATTTTATAATTTATTCCTTCTTTAAAAGCAAAATCGCGAAGATTATCAATAGTTTCTGTCACTTCTAATTCCTTCAGGTCTTCCTGCTGATACAATTGGGCATCAGTTAAGTTAAAACCGAAAGCAGATGGTTTTTCAAAAATAATTTTCAAAGCTATTGCTCTCAGCACATATCGTGAAGTTTCTTCATTTAACAATAGGTCATAATAATTATCAACTCCTTGCTCTTCAAGCCTGTTATTCAACCCTCTCATCCCTATGTTATAAGAAGCTGCTGTATTAGTCCATGTACCAAACTTCTCATGCGCCTTGTTTAAATATTTACAGGCAGCTTCTGTTGATTTGATTGGATTATATCGCTCATCCACTTCATTATTTACTTCCAATTTAAAATCCTTAGCAGTTCCTTTTAATAACTGCCAAAAACCTACCGCTTCACTCGGCGAAACAGCATTGGTTAAATCACTTTCTATCACAGGCAAATATTTAAAATCAGAAGGAATGCCATTTTTAAGAAGAACCTTTTCAATTTGTGGAAGCCATCTGTTTCCTCTTTTTAACAAAAAGATGGTATGTGAATGCCAAAAAGTATTCACGTGCAATTCACGATCTAGCCTTTCTCTTACATCCGGATCATTTAATGGAACCTCTTCACCTGCAAAAGTTATTTTGGAGGGGATCGTAATAGATGGCAATTCATAAGCAGGTGCAACCTCCACACGTGTTAAAACCGGAGGGGGTTCATCCTCTGCGGGTTCAAATTGCTTCAAAACACCATACATTAGTAAAAAACCAACAATTGCAAGTAAAATATAGGCTATTGAATCTTTGATCATTATTAGAAATTGGGGGTTAATAGGTAACGCGAATAGAACTCATCAATTATTTCCACTGCTTCCACTTCATTATCTACCACATGGAATAAATCGAAATCCTCTTCATCAATGTTTCGGTTCATTTCAAAAACTCTTTCTCTCAGCCAGTCAATTAATCCTTGCCAATAATCTTTGCCTACTAACACAATTGGAAAACGACCTATTTTTTTTGTTTGAATGAGTGTCAACGACTCAAATAATTCATCCAAAGTACCAAACCCACCCGGCATAACAATAAATCCCTGCGAATACCGGACAAACATTACTTTACGAACAAAGAAGTAATCAAAATCAATGAGCCTTTCCTGATCAATATAAATATTATGAGACTGCTCATGTGGTAGCTTAATATTTAGTCCTACTGAAATTCCACCTTCCTGTGTTGCACCTTTATTACCCGCTTCCATAATACCAGGACCACCACCTGTTATCACGCCATATCCTTCTTTCACCAGTCGCGCTGCAATGCTCTCTGCAAGTTGATAATATTTATTTTCAGGTTGAGTTCTTGCTGATCCAAATATAGATACACAAGGCCCCATTTTAGCCAGCTTATCAAATCCATCTACAAATTCACTCATTACTTTAAAAATCACCCAGGAGTCGTGACTTTTTATTTCATTCCAATCCTTTTGCTTAAATGCCTGACGAATTACTTTTTCTTCATCACGCGACATTTTCATCGACTCGTATTCTATCTCGTCGAGTTTTCTTTTCATTTTACCCATATCAAAAATTTAAAAAGTGAATTATGTGAAAATATTATTCAATGCTGAATTTAAATCAGGATATCGAAATTCAAAGCCCTCCTGTATAATTTTTTCGTTACTGACATTGTTTCCACCTATCAAAATTTCAGCCATTTCGCCTAACGCTATTCTAAGTAGAAAGGAAGGAATATTTGGCAAGAAATATGGGCGGGATAAAACATGTGAAAGTATTTTATTGAATTCCGAATTAGTCACTGGGTAATCAGCCACTGCATTAAAGGACCCT
>JBNLGO010000228.1:0-4517 GCA_050306095.1 Cyclobacteriaceae bacterium | reverse complement strand
ACATTGGCCAGGCAAAACAGGAAACCACCAGAATTAAAAGACTTAAAAAATCCATCCCCATTATTCTGGAAGGAAAAGGGTTGAATGATCAGTATAGGTGACTAAATTATATAATCACTCCTCCCTTTTATATCTTCTTTTCACCTCCCCCATCATCTGCTGATAGAATTCTTTGCCTTCTTTGGTGGGGTTTTCGCATAGATAAATTTTAGTACCATTTTCCCGGAAGTTTTCATTCCGTATGGTGGATGCTACTTCGAATTTCTTAAAAAATGCTGAAAGTAAACTGTCCGTTTCGGTGCCGTTTTCCGGATCAAATTGAACATATATAAAATACCTTTTGCTCATGTTTTCAGCTGACCAAAAAGCAAAGCTGCCATTTGTTGAGGAAGGTTGAGGAATATCAATTTTTTTACCATAAAACATGACAGCTCCTGCCTGGCCATAGTGATCGCAAAATATTTCGCAATCATCTCTATATTCTTCTCCAAGGCCTAAATAAATTTCACTTGTCTTCTCCCCTATTTCCTTCCAACCGGTCATGTCTGCCATATCCTGTGGTAAATTATGGTACTTACCATCTTCCCATCGATAGGCATTTTCCTTTTGGGCCTTTTTAAAGGTGGTGAAAGGCAATCTATTTGAGGTAAGGGTATCAGAAAATATTACAGCCATGAATAGGATTATAAATCCGGCTACATAATACCGGAATTTCCCCAAATACTTTTCTATTTGACAAGCTCCCAACACAAATAAAATAAGATAGATCCCCAGGGAATAATAAGTTTTGCCACTTCCTGCTATTAGTAGCGCAATGACTAAAACATAAGTGAGTCCAAAAACCCTAAACTTATTCTCTTTTTTATAAAACAGGGTCAATAAAACTGCCGGTAACCAAATCAATACTGCCTGGATGTTCATTGTAAACTGGCCATTCATAAAATCAGAAATACGCACGTGAACTAATTGTCGCTCGCGAAGTTCTGACATGTGAAATAATACCGGCCAATTATGTTGATACTGCCACCATAGATTTGGCAGGATAATCAACAATCCAAGTATAATGGCAACCAGAAAATATTTTGAAACTAAAAGTTTACGATAACTGGTAAAAGGTATTGCTATTCCAAATGCTGCATATAGAAATACAATGGAATATTTATTGAGGAATCCAATGCCAAAAATAATGGCTATCAAAATCCAAAACTTCGGATTTTCTCTATTGATCAATAAAATAAATGCATACCCGGAAAGCAGCCAAAAGAAATGGTTGAATGACACCGGCTGGAAAAGCATATTGGTATGTAAATAAGCCGGTGAAAGTAAATAGGCCAGGCTTGCTAAAGTAATTGCCATCCATTTACCTTTTAATTCCCGCACAGCCATTCCAATAATCAACAAATTGATGGCACCAATTAAGGCCGGAAAAAAGCGTAAGGCAAACGTTGTGTTTCCAAAAATGGCAGTGGCCAATTTACCGACAATGGCAATAAAAGGTGGAACAGCAATATATCCCCATGCTAAATGTTCACTTTGAGCATAATAGAGGTAAGCATCTCGATGAAGTTCGAAGTTTTGATAGGTTAATAAATGGATGAGCAATTTCGATAATGCAAAAACAATGATAAGGATCCAGTCACTTTTTAGCTGAAACCTATGGGTAGGTTTTTTGGGCAATTCCATTTTCTAAATAGTTGGGTTAGGCATTAATAATGAGCTGTTTAGCGCAGTATTAATTTACAAACAATAACGATTGATTTTCCTTTCCGGACCTGAAATTATGTAAGCGGTTCGATCTCTGATATCCATTTTTAAAATGTCGTTTTAGTACAATTTTACGAGTCTTGTCTGCTATACTTTTGTTGTATCATTTATCAAAAAATCAAAACGATGAACAACGTAGTAGAAAAAGAAAAAATTTTATTTGAGGAAGAAGTACAGCTAACCGGTATAGAAGAATTTGGAGTTAGCTGGAAGGACTTCGCAGAAGGAAATGCTCCTATCCCACCGGAAGGTTTTCGGTTTGACATTCACTTTGAAGGGAATGTTTCCGGAGATCAAGTGAATGGCCGGATAAAAGGAGTTGACTATTTGACGGTAAGGGCTGATGGCAGGTTATTTCTCCAACTTCACGCCAACATAATCACAAATGATGGTGCTCAGATAAGTGTTTCCGAAAGCGGAATAAACAAAGATGGCAACCTTCGGCTTGATATGGATTTCCACACCAATGATGATCGATACAAATGGTTGAATCATGCGCATGTGTGGGGTGTAGGATCAGTAGATTTTGCCACTGGAAAAGTAAACATTAAAGGTATTCAATATTAAAAATAAGATCATGACAACAGTAAATTTAAATCAACTAGAACTGACTGAATTTATCGGTAAGGAGAACAGCCTCCAACATTGCAAGGCTACTTTCCCTATGTTTAGCGCACATGGCACCAAAGACACCGCCACTGTGTATTTTGAAATTGAACCTGGAGATCACTTGGG
Organism: Cyclobacteriaceae bacterium; assembly: GCA_050306095.1. Taxonomy (GTDB): domain Bacteria; phylum Bacteroidota; class Bacteroidia; order Cytophagales; family Cyclobacteriaceae; genus CAJXNP01. Next base: position 2,018 of record JBNLGO010000228.1, on the reverse strand, counting down.
ATCGCATACAGACTCCGCAGAAGAACTACTGATCATTCTCTCCGGGGAGGTGAAAATTGAAATTGGCGATGAAATCGAAAGAGCTTCTGCTGGCGCTATCGCCTTGGTACCTAAGATGGTTCCACATAACATTACCAATATCGGCCTGAATAAAGTACGTGTGTTGGGCGTATTTGGAGGAGCAAATAATATCATCGCAACCTTTGAAAAAGACTGGCTACCAACTCATTCCAATGTAGTTGATACTGCTCAGCTTGTTTGAACCATGGCCGGGAGGGGTTGTTTCCTCCCGGTATTTTTCTTTTTGTTATGTCTGAAATTATTGGGCTTACATTATCCATAAATTATTGAAACAAAAAAGTGCTGTAATAAGTGTAACTCTATTATCATGAATGTTTCATTCACAGAATATCAGCCTCATCAGGATCTCACCCCTTTCATTCAATCCTATTGGTCGGGAAATTTCAATTTGTCAGGCGAGGACAACTTCAATCAATCTATAGTACCCAATGGCTGTATCGAGTTGATCATACACCTTACAGACGACCATTGCTACCTTAGTAAAAATGACGATCAGTGGTGCAAGTCACCCATTTTTACGCTGATGGGCTTGTTTCCAAAATCGTATGATGTCCGGTTTCTGAAACATGTAAAAGTATTTGGCATTCGGTTTTATCCTGATGGCATTCGCAATATTTTTGGTGTTGCCCCATCTGAATTCCTATCCACTTATGAAGATGGTTCAGATGTGTTGGGAAAGGAATTTTACAATTTCTGCGCTCAAATTCGAGAAGCCAAAACGTCTGCAAACCAGAAACTTCTTACAGATAAATTTATATTGAAACAGTTAGCCAAAAACATTAATTCATACGACTACACTCATCTGGTTATGAAGGCCATCCGAAGTTCTAATGGCATGGCCAATTATCAATACCTGGTCAATCAGATTCCAATCAGTCTTCGACAATTACAAAGGGAATTTAAAAATCAGTATGGCCTGACTATTACTGATTACATGAGATTGTCGAGGATAAATGCCATCCACCAATACATGCAAAATAATAGCGGGAGTTTGACAGAGCTCGCCTACGATCTTGATTTTACAGACCAATCTCATATGATCAGGGAGTACAAAAATTTTGTAGGTGTCCCGCCCAGGAAGTTCATTCGTAATCGTGATTCGTTTGTGGTAAATATTGGGTAGGGTTATTCAATCAATTTTCTTCTTAAAAAGTCAAGTAGTTGTGTTACTTATTTATCTTCATAAACAAGGTGTTTTTTCCTACAGTGTAAGCATATGAAGATGAAGGTATGAATTGAATATTGATATTTTCATATTCAATTTCACCTTCTTTACTAATGGAGGTAACAATTGGGCTTTGCAAACCATTTTCAGTACAAAATCTAATTAGACTTTTTAATTCTTTAGGCTTTTGATAATACCTATCACTCCATTTAATTTCCAGAGCCCAAATTGGTTTTAAAGTATCTCCCAATCCTACCATATCCACTTCTCCGTTATTCCAACGAGCATACCATGGAGTAAACCAATCTCGGTGCATCCATTGTGCGAATATTGCTGTTTCCACCATGTTCCCTATCATTTCGTCGGTCGAAGTGATCGGAGCAAATAAGGCACTCCTCAAGGAAGGGTTTGTCAAATATATTTTAAAAAAATTATCTCTCTTAAACCTTTTACCACTCTGGTCTATGCGCTTTACTTTTTTGATTAGATATGCAGCTTCCAGATACTCAATATATTTTTTTAGGGTGTTTTTTGGCACTTGAGATTGTTTGCTTAGAGTTTCCAGTGAAAACTCGCCACCGCTGTTATAGGCGATAGTTGTAAACAATGAGTTTAATTCCCGTGTATCAGAAATACCATATAAACTAGGTAAATCTCTCAGGAGTACTTTATCCACAATGTCTTGCCTGATATATCTACCAGGGTTTGCTTGAATTTTTTCTGAAAAAATCACTTCCGGATATCCTCCAAAGTTTATATAATCTATGAAGTG
>JBNLGO010000227.1:0-4521 GCA_050306095.1 Cyclobacteriaceae bacterium | reverse complement strand
TGATAAGTTGATATCAATGGCAGCCAAATCAGTTGCTGGCAGGTTAGGTAACTTTGTAATAATCTGTGGTTTTTCTAAGGTAACTTTGCCTGAAGTTTTCAGGTAAACCGGCTGCCAGATTCCAATATTTCGATCTCTCACCGGAGGAAGCCAGTCCCAACCAACAGAGCAAAGCATGGTGACATTTTTGCCAATATCTCCGGTTGGCCCTCCATTAAGATAGAAATCACCCAGAGCCTCTAACTGCTCTGTATCGGGTAGACCAGGATAATCCAATGGGAATATTTTTACGGCTAATACATTCTGATCACCTGCAACAATTTTATCAGACACATCCAGGAAATATTCAGCGAACATTCCAACCATCTGTGTTGAATCCGCCACCTGTTGCCCATTGAGCCAAACTTCAGCTCTGTAATTAATCCCTTTAAATATCAGCTGAAAATGTCGCCCTTCATCAGAAGCCGGCACCTCAAAAGTGGTTCTGTACCAGTATGGTTTCTTCCAGGGATTCGGTTCATTGGGCAGATGACTGAACTTCTCCAGGTCATATTTTTTGTTGAACTCATCTGATGCATCAGGAATCTGCATATTATTCAATCCTGAGTAAGGATCAGGATAGACCATATTGGCAACCAATCCGGATAATACTGTAGATGGTACCTTCACTGGAAACCAGTAAACATTAGATTGGTAAAGTTCAGATGACAACTCCTCTCCTCCTTCGTTTATGATTGCTGATGACTGAAGTTCAAACTGCTCGAGCTTCACTTGCTTTATCTTGCCTTCCTGGGAAAAAGAAGGGAATGAAATAAGAAATGAGATTAGTATTAAAATTGCTGATGCAGATATTCTTTTCATAGTTCAGAATTCATGTTGCTTATTACCTAAAAATTTTCCAACTGCTAAATTATAAGCTTCGATTAATTTAATACTGAATAATACTCATTTTCTTCAAGGATCTTGTGTATATGCTGCAATCACAAATTGATCATAATTCTTGGCGTTACTTGTATTTATATAGCGAGCTTAGGTTTTATTATTGTAATCGCACTACTTGAAGAGCTAAAAAATACCGGAACCTCCACCAAGGAGATTCCGGTATTGACGCACGAGTTTTGAATATCAGGATAATCCTTTAATCCCTGTATTTGAAGGATAAGCTGAGTTTTGTTCGGAAAGCTGTCACTTTCCCTTCTTCAATCTTCAAATCCTGGGATACCACCTCTGCAATGCGGAGGTCACTTAGTGTCTGGCTTGCGCGGTTTACGGCTTTGACTGCGGCGTCTTCCCAACTTTTTTCGCTGGTTCCGATCACCTCTATCACTTTGTAAATACTATCTGTTGACATGATCCTTTTTTAGTTGGTGAATAGGTTTATTTCCTACTTAATTTACAAAAGATTTCACCAATTCACCAGATGACACTGCTTTAATGCTAATTAAATTCTTTCAATACATTGATCAACCTTTTTTTGTTGGGATATCGGTGTGGATGTTCCATTTGAAATGGAATCCCATTTAAGTTCAGCATTAAAAAATAGATCTTTAACCATGATAAAAGCTTGCAAAAATTAATTTTTGCTAGATAAATACGTTATTTTTATAAAACACTTTTTTGATTGAAGATAACCACTTCCATGTTTAAAAATGCTCCTCCTTCTCAAAGCAAAACCTTGTTGTCAGACACCGTTAAATTCTTGTTGCATAAACCTGATATTAATACCCTGGTAACTTTCAAGACAAATGAAGAAAGGTTTGAATACAGCCAGCGAATAATGCAGCGTCTCAATCTCGATACAAATGAATATTCAGTACTTAATATTCACAAAATAGGTATTCAGGCACCGGCAAGTTATGTGTTCGATGAGCTTCTGCAATGGAATGGTGATTCTACCTGTTGGCCAAACCACATCGCCAAAGTGGATAGGATAGAAAATGATCTTGGGAACATCAGAATATTACCATTTGGGTGGAAGAAATACCCATTGAGTATGAACAGCCTTTTGGGGATCAAGCTTATTCCTTTATTCCTTTTAAATGCCATAGAAATTAAAAGCAGTCCGGATAATTTTGATTTTGATAATGCCAGGTACCTTTTATACAAGTGTTCAGGTGGGTATCCCATAGGTATTTTCGCTATGTATGTCAGATCTTCACTCCGAGAGCTGGGCGAACGGGGACAGTCTCAACTATTCTTCGGTGTTGGATTTAATTTTTATGGAGATAAAAACTGGAAAAACAAAAGAAAGCTCATCAACAAACTTTGGGAAGTGGTCCATAACCGGGTAACAGCCAATGTATTGAACCGTATCAAGCGATTGAGTGAATGGCGTGTTCAAAAAATGAAGGATAAAATACTGGTCAGCCAATAAAAACTTGATGAAACTATTATATCTGCTCAAAAACTTATTCCAGGGTGTATCCTAGATAAAAATCTATCCTTACTATTTTGTTTTCACCTAATTCCAAACCATCAAACCTTTCATTCAACTGGGGCCATTCTTCATTTTTTCTTTTACAGACAATATCATAGCTGTCCGGAGCAACTTTTAAGGAATAGGCACCTGTTTTACTTGACGCAGCGATTAAATTTATGCTTTCAATCTGAATTTCAGCACCTTCAATAACCTGTAAAATTGAATTATCTTCATAATACTCATAAACAAACCCGGTAATAATTGAAGAATCGTTCAACAGAGAATCCTGGATGTTAACCATTTCAGAATAACCCTTGATAAAGCGCCTTTCCAAGCAGCTACTAAATACAATAAGAAACAAGAGAAAGGAGTAGACAGATAAGACTTTGAATCGCATAATTTCATAACGATTATTTAAAATTATTAAAATCAGAAACATCAACAAAATTGAGAGAGGTTGGAATGCTTATTATCAAGTAGGATTTTTTATATTTACTATAATCAATGCTGATTTTATTTTTTAAAATACTTAATAAACACCATCAAATCTCGAAGCTTAAATAAACTAACATGGAGGGCAAAACAATCAGTAAACCAGTTGGAAAAGTGTTTTCAGTCAACAGATCATCCCAAAGAGGATTACAAAAAAAATCAGTAGGGTATGGTTATTTTAAGCTTGGTGTTGGTATGGCAGGAGATGCTCATTCCAACCCTGCCGAACCTGAGCTCCAGGTATCTTTGCTGGCACATGAAGATTATCCATCCAATGGAAATGAAGCTCCTCTAGGATTCTTTGGAGAGAATATCACCACCCAAGGCATTAAACTTAAGAACCTTAGTATCGGCACTCAATTGTATATCGGTAGGGAGGTTTTGTTGCAGATAGGTCAAGTCGGAAAGGAATGTCGCAATGAAGATAAATACAAAGAAGTGGCAGATCAATGCCTTATTTCCACTCACGGTGTTTTTGCCTATGTCCGGGCTGAGGGCGAAGTATCTGAAGGCGATGAAATAAGAATTATTAAACCGGATTTATAGATCGTTAGGCATCTTCTATCACCTCAAAAAAGTATTATTTAAATAATAAATCTCAAGTCTTATACTTTAATAATTTCTTTTAAAACGGCATATATTCTCAATGTCGTCCATCTTACTTTTTAAAAACATTCACGCAATTCGGGTGATTTACATTGCAGAGACTATCACATAACTTGCAGAATAATTACAGGGTGAAGAGAGTATTCCTAACATCAAAACGATTAGAAAATGAAAACTTCGATTCTATTCACCTATCTGACGATATTAACATTTGTAGCTTTTGCCAATGATCTGAAGGCTGAAAAAAAAGCGCTCATAGAAACCATCAAATCCAATTATGATTCCTGGTATGTGAATCAAAACACAGAAGAAGAGTTTGAAGACTCAACATATCAAGCTGCTCGGGTGCAGGCTGTTTCAGCCCAAAAACAGAAATCGACGGAAAACAAACCAAATACTGACCATATTTTCAGTGACTTCACATTCAAGATAACGAACAACCAGGCAGTTGTACAATTTCAGGTAGATTATCAAACTATATCTGCCTTTCTGGAAAAGGAAGATGGTAGATGGAAACTAGTTTGTGCTGCCATTATTCCTCCGGACTTGTAATTACCTGTCGTCATCCATCTTCAAAAGCAACTATCCATATTATTTCTCTAGATAATAATTCCCCTATTTATTTAGCTTATGAATTTCCAAATCAATTAGAAAGAAATACGTTTTAGTATTCCCGATAAATTGTATTTGGCAGGAACTGAAAGGCTGTCTCAACTGCCTTTGATGCTGGAGTTTACTTCGTATAAAGGATAGCTACTAATAGGTTTGGCACCTCTTACTTAACATACCTAATTTTGAGCAATCCACCATAACCAATTATATCAATTCACCAGTGATATGGTTTAAAAAAACCTGATATACTCAGAACCACACTAATAAGAACTTTATCAGATCAGGTGGTCTGCTATCTGTTGTTTTAAAAATGCAAATTATTCAAGTATATTGAAAGCAAGATGACAGCATTCACCCTTACAAAAATAAAACAACACTTCCCTGATAATTCA
>JBNLGO010000226.1:0-4583 GCA_050306095.1 Cyclobacteriaceae bacterium | reverse complement strand
GGTATGCTGAAGTCAATATCTAATTATTAGTTCCAATTTTTGGTAATTACCAATTTTTGGTAATTTTATGTAAATTCTTGGATTATGAGCAAAAACACATCAATATCACTTGGAACTTATTTTGACCAGTTTGTCCAATCCCAGGTATCTGCTGGTCGATATAAAAATGTGAGCGAAGTTATTAGAGCTGGACTTAGACTTTTGGAAAATGAAGAGAGTAAAGCAATTGCATTAAGAAATGCTATTCAGGAAGGTTTAAATAGTCCAACTGTTGAAGGCTTTGACTTTGACCATAACTTAAAAAAATTAAAAGCTGAAAAAAGAAAGAATGGCTAGAATTATATTTAGACAGAAAGCCATTGACGATTTAAATAATATTTGGAATTACACTTTTGAAACTTGGTCAGAAATTCAAGCTGATAAATATTATGCATCCATTAAGTCTGCTTGTAAACAAATTGGAGAAAACCCAGCTCTTGGAAACGATTATACTGGCATAGGACGAAATCTACTCGGATTGAAATCTGGTAAACATATCATATTTTATCATTTGATTTCTGATAATGAAATTGAAGTTATTAGAATATTACATGAAAGAATGGATTTGAAAAACAGGTTGACCGAATAAGATCTTTTTTCTCAATAGGACCCCACCATTGTTAAAGTCTTTGACCATTAACAAGGTGTTTGCGTTTAATTTGGTATCCACGATAAATGAAAATTACAAGACATCAATTAATTCTTCAAAAAAACGTGTTTTAGTATATGGAAAATTTATTAGATAGAATTACCCTTAATCCTGAAATATGTCATGGTAAACCTACCATCAGAAATAAAAGATATACTGTCGAATTAATTCTTGATTTATTATCAGCCGGAATGACAGAAAAAGAAATCTTAAATGATTACCCTGCTTTAGAACACGAGGACATTCTAGCTTGCCTTACCTACGCTACAAAAATCACCAAAACAAAAACCTACATTAAAACCGCATGAAATTTCTAATTGATGCGTAATTACCACCTTTATTATCCGAATTTTTATTAACAGCAGGTTTTGAGGCAAAACATGTAAATACATTACCAAATAGTGATGAATCTACAGATATTCAAATTTCACAATATGCTGATCAACATGAAATGGCTGTCATAACCAAAGATTCAGACTTCTATTATTCACATATGATTATTAATCAACCCAAAAGGTTAAAGCTAATTAATACTGGTAATATTAAGAATAAAGAATTATTCAACTTGATAAGAAACAATTCAATACTCATTAAAAACTTATTTGAAAAATGTAGTTATGTGGAGTTAACAAATAAAAGTATCATTGGACATGAAAAGTAGCTTTTGTTTATACCAACAATGTGGGTTTCAACCTAAAGCCCGTATGAATAAGAAAATTATCAAAAGCAAATAGATTTTTTAATCCAACCGCTAAATAATCTGATTTTCAGAAATCAAAACAAGATTATACTCTACACCTTAGTTAAGGCCTATAACCATTAAGAAGGAAGTAAAAATAAGATCTAATTTTAATCCTCCAACCTTATAAACCCATGCGAATCAATGGAGCACAACTGGCCGGTGATAAACCAATCATTGTGAAATTTGTCTTTCGACCTTCCATTTTGATTACTGATGGCAGCGCCCTTTACTAACAGTATTCCCTTTTCATCCACTTCCATTACTTCATCGTAATTATCCGGATTGACGGTCTTAACTGCTAACCCTGGCACGCATCGACCATAGCTATGACCTTTTGTACCCGGCTGGTCAATGGCATGCCCACTCACATCTACCAAATTATAATCAGGAGTATTGACAGAAATCAACGTTCCTATATCCGTAAAGCTCAAGCTCTCACTGACGTGTAATTTAAATTGTTGCTGTAGCTTTTCTCGAATTTCACTTTTAACGGGAGTAATTCCTGTAAGCACATAGTTCAGCGTTTTCCACACTTCACTTTCATCGTATTGATACAGCTGCTCTACAAATACATTATTTGCCAGTAATACATTCACCTTTTCGGCCAAAATTTTATGGGCAATTTCTTTAATGCCATTTGTACTATGTACCATCTCTACACCGAGAAGCAAAGGCAACCAGGTATTAAAAATGTATCCATAATAGGTGTCTGCCGGAATCACACTTAGCATTTTATCGTTCACTCCCAACGTATGGGTTTGCATTAAACCCTTGATCGTCGCTAATATATTCTCATGTGTAAGAAGAATTTTCTCCAGTTTTCCTTTGTCATTCCTTTCATATAATATGGCTACAAGTTGCTCCTTATTGATTGCCTCAACTTTCTTAGCATACTTCCCATGATTAGTAATACTTAATAAATCCTCCATGTAATGACATGCTAAATTACCGAATCGGCCAGCATCTACATCGGATTCTTTACTTAGCAATATGGTTTGAAGTCCCTGTTCCTGAATTATTTTTTCCAATTCATTTTCATCAGAAGATGCAGGAATGTTTACGGATATTTTCTGCATACCCGCCAGCGCAACATTTGCGAGCATGGCATGCGAAGAATGGGGAATACATACTCCTATTTTTGGTTGCCCATCCACTGATTCAGACAGTTGTTGTTGGATGATGCTTACCTGTTGCATGATCGATTGATAGGAATATTTCTTGCCATTTTCATCACTCAGAATATTCTTATTAGAATGCTGACCAGCCTTTTTATCCAAAAAGAAATTTAGCGAATGATGCATTTTTATTCTTTTTTGAAAGGTATCGGCATTCAATTCCTGCATTTGTTGGCGAACTAAATAAGCGCTGACGGGAGGCTCGATTGGTTGACCAATTGCAACATGGATTTTCTTTCTAAAGGAAGTGAGTTTTTTGACAGGGGAAGAGGATCCGGTTTCAAATGAAAATGGCGTTCCTTTTACACCTTCCATCTGAATAGGGATAATGGGAGCATTGATACCTTTAGCTATGTGCTCGATTCCTCTTTTAAATTCGAGTAGATGACCGATCCGGCTTATCTGACCTTCCGGAAATATGCAAACAATATGGCCTTCATTGATTTCTTGTTGGCAAAGCTGGTTAAACTTTACCAGCCTGTCTTTTTCAGATTTGGAAGCGACCGGGATTACATTCAATCGCCGGACTAGCCAATTAATGGCCGGGTGCTCATACAGCTCCTGCGCCATCACAAAGCGAACCATACGAGGCGCTACAGCTACAATCATCAATGGATCCAACAGTGATAGGTGATTTGCCACAATAAGTGCCCCTGTTTTTTTAGGAATAAATTCCCTGCCTGTCACCTCATATTTAAAGTAGATCCTGGCGAGTGTGTCTGCAATAAACCGAACCATCATGGAAGGAATATTTAAAAAGGTAATGACGGTCATCACCCAGGAAAGGACGGCTAAAACGATGAATACAGCACTGGTATCGAAGGCAGTAGAAAAATACCCAAATATTCCGGCAGCTACCAAGATAAAGGCAAAAGCTACCATATTGTTGTAGGCGAGAATATTGCCCAGCTTCCTTCCTTCTACCCGCTCCTGCAACCAGGCATTGAGTGGGACTTTATAAAAACCACTGAAAAATGCCGCTATTACTAATAGTATAATAAATGCGGTGGTATTAAGGTCAACTGTAGCAAAGATGGTCAAACAGATACTGAGCCCAATTCCTCCCAGAGGAACCATCCCAATTTCTACCCTGTTTTTCGAAACAATTCCGGCTACCCAACATCCGGCACCAATCCCAATGGCAATCAATGCCATAACAATAGAGGTTTCCGTATTGCTCATTCCATAATAGCCCGGAGCATGCAGGTAGATATTCATCTGCAGCATGGAAGCTACCAGCCAAAATCCTCCAAGGCCCAAGATTGTATAATTAAGTCCCTTAATCTTTTTAGACCATTTATAAGAATCGTAGAGATAACTAAAAGGGTTGGCAGAATCTTGAATTTGCTCGGTAGCCGGTGGTTCTGTCACCTTGATATTACGACAGGTAATCCAACCTATAATGGCTAGCAACAACATAAATAAGCAAACGATTAATGTTGCATGCTGGGGCAGATCTGAAATGATTCCCGCAGAGACCTGGCCGATCAATACAGCCACAAAGGTCAACAGCTCCATGGTACCTATACCGAAGGAGACTTCTTCTACACCTCCCACATCACGAATCAACCCGTATTTGGAAGGAGAATAGAGCGCACTCTGAACGCCCATCAGAAGCATGGCACCCATTACAACATAGATCGATTGCATATAAAAACCAACCGAGGCAATCACCATGATGGGAATCTCCATCAATTTAGCAATCTCAAAAATTCGTTTTTTAGAATAGGTCTGCGCCCATTTCCCGGCTAACGGTGACAATAGCAAAAACGGTAATACCAACAGTGCCGATGCCACAGGTATGACCATCGACTGATCATCTTTTGCCAACCAAAAAATACCAATAAAAATAATGGCGTTCTTCAATACATTGTCATTCAACACCCCTAAAAATTGGGTGGAAAACAACGGCATCCATTTATTAAGCTTTGTCATATTTTATTTTTTAAAAATCCCACCTAAATAGGCGAATAATTCA
>JBNLGO010000225.1:0-4696 GCA_050306095.1 Cyclobacteriaceae bacterium | reverse complement strand
GCTTAAAGTCTTTGGGACTGATAACCTTTACGTTGCTTCGAATGCGGCAATCCCAACCATAGGGGCGGCCAACCTCACTCTGACCACTGTAGCGACCATTATGAGGGCAATTGATAAAACACTGGCCACAAATCCATCATGGAGCAATAAACAATATGCAAAATAGAAATCATGGCAGACACAGGAAAAATATATCTACCCTTAAACACGTACGTAAACGTGTACGGATTTACAAATGCTGCCTTTGAGCAGCGCATAACCATTACTGAAGAAAATGGCACAATACACACGATGACCGGACAAGGTGAATATAACGCACCCATGCAAGGCGGTAATTTTGCCATACAAACACCAGGTAGTTCGAGCGATCCATCTTTGGGGTATCAATTGAGCATTCAGATTGAATCGTTACAAGGAGGGAATTGGATCCCGTCTAAACTAATCAGTGGGATGACCTCACTTATGTATTTCAATATGATTTTAGTTACCTCGGAAGATTATAGCGACCAGGACTGGAATGACGCCGTAGCTCAGTTCTGCTGGTGGACACCACCGAACCAACGATGAGATGGTAATAGGTAGCATTACGGCATAAATTTAACTTAAAAATGCCAAGGGCTGGCAATAAAGTTTTGGGGCGGTCGGCCAGAACCGGCTTTTTTCTTCGACATTCAGGAGGGGAGGGCTTCCACACTCTTTTGACATTCCTGCCCGTCCGGCAAGGCGGGTTGGGATCACGAACAGATTTATGCCTCCACCCGGGAGTTAAATGGTCGGCTCTTATTGGTTGCCTTAAATTTTAGGGATCAAGCAATAAATCTGGGGAGCAATTGTATTTTTTTATTAAATGCCAGGTAACACCAACTGAAATTGTTTGCATAATATTTAATGCCCGCAATTGAAGCGAAAGGGTGGCAATGAGCGTTAGAGCGCAGGCCTGGACCAAAAGCGGGGGTGCGTTGGGTTGAGTGGGGAAGCCTGTCTGCCGACAGGCAGGCATTTTTGGTCCTAGACTTTTTGGATACTTTTGTGGCAATGACAAAAGTATCTGCCCGTCCGGCATGAGGACAGATAAATTGATGCAATGCTCTTCGTTAACGTATCATGAATTAAAAATTCAAATATAAATATTTCCAGATCATCCACAGTATTTCAGATTGATTCAATTTTAGCGGAAAAAAAGCAGGAAGGGGTGAAAATTTGCGCTTCACGTCAAGCAAAATGTTAAAATGATTTTTTGTTGTAAAAAAGAACAATATTTTGTTTGAATTTCAAACCTTTAGTATTTTTGTATTCATAGGATAAGAAACATGAAAACAGAACTGTCAAATAAAGAATTGGGGAATAGAATAGCTATAATAAGAAAGGCTAAAGGTCTCTCACAAGAAGATTTAGCCTCTCTAATAGGTATTTCCAGATCGGCCCTTGCACAAATTGAACTTGGCAATCGTAAAATTTCAATCATCGAATTAATGAACTTATCACTCAACCTGGGATTCTCCATTGACAAGATACTTGCCTTGGAATTTAAGTTTATTAAGGATGAAGTGGAAGTAAACAAGCGAGAAGAAAAAGAAACTGGTGAAGAGCGCATATCTATTCCTGATTTAATGGTAGATAAATTTCGAAATGTTCTTCTTTATATTTTAGAAAAGTGTGCAGGAAAAGCAAACGTAGGAGAAACAGTTTTGTATAAACTGTTGTATTTCTCTGACTTTAATTACTACGAGATTTATGAAGATCATCTTACGGGTGCACAATATAGAAAACTACCTTTTGGCCCTGTTCCTCATAATATCAATGCTGTCATTGATAAGATGATTGAAATAGGTGAGCTGCAACGGATTAAAACCGAGTTTCATGGATATCCTCAAACAAGGTATCTCCCTTTGATTAAACCTGATCTAAGGGAGCTTAAGGCTAGTGAAATAGAAGTAATCGATCATGTAATAAGTCAACTATCAGATTATTATGCAACCGCCATCAGTGATTACTCTCATAAGGATATTCCATGGCAAGCGACCGAAGAAGGTGATGTTATAGATTACGAGTTAGCATTTTACAGGGAAAAACCTTACTCTGTTAGGAATTACGATAATCAAGACGATGGAATTTGAGGAGTTGGATGAATATAAAAAGGATTTAAAAAAACTTTTGAAACGTTATCGAACTTTAAATGACGATTTGGAAGTAATAAAAAAGGTATTGAAGGTTAATCCTACTGAAAGACCTCCATTCAGTTTCAGAATAGATGGTTTAGGAATAACAGATTGTATCATTAAGGTAAAGAAGATTGCTTGTAAAAGTTTAAAAGGTAAGGGTGTAAATACAGGGTTGCGATTGATATATGCATATTTTGAAAGCGTGGACGATGAAACGAATGATCGAATTGTTTTTGTGGAACTATATCATAAGAATGACAAAGCATCAGAAGACAAAGGAAGAATTTTAAAATATTTTAAATGATTAGAGCTTTCGCAAGATTCCGAGCCTACCGGAGGTGCGATTTTTATAGTAGATAAAGGCCAGATAAGGGTAGGCAGGGGTATACTGGAAGTCAGTGACGAATCATGGCTTACCCTTCCTTTGGAAGACATGGAAGTGCAGATACCTACTAGTGACAACCATTCCCAAAACTTTATCGATTGTGTCAGGGACCGCTCAAAACCGTTAGCGGATGTGGAAATAGGCCACCGTTCGGCTACTGTAGGTCACCTTGGAAACATCGCCCGATGGGTAAGCGAGCGTACCGGGGAAGTGGGCGTGAAATTTACAAACAGCGATGGGGCAACCACTTTTTAAGCCGTCCCAGGAGAGAAGGGGAGGTCGTCGCCAACCACCGCGTCATCGCGAGGAAAAACACGAGCGGTAGTGAGTGGTTTGACGTGGCGATCTCGTCGATCGCGGTGTCAATCCTCTCCCCATCTTAATACCCTCGCCAAAAAGTAATCGAACTTGTACTAATTACTCAGAATGCAGAATGTCAAATTAGATTTCTTTGGCGTTCTATCCGGTTAAATGCGTTGTCGTATTTGAAAATAGTTTAAAAGAAAGGTTATATTTATTATGTTATTGAAGCGAGGAATTTTTTTATAATATTCAGCAACTATTTTATAAAATTTATCTTCGACACTTTCCTTCACTAGTGAAAAATTCACCTATGAAAAAGATAATACATACTTTATGGAATTATCTACAAAAGAAATTTAATTCCTTCCACAAAGAATTGTCAGAAGAAGTAGTTGAAAATCAAGAGTATACTTCTTTATCCCCGATAGACAATGGAGATGAAAAAGGTCACTATTCTAAAGCATTGGAATGGGCAATAAACAACAGGCAACGAGAAAATATAAAAAATATAGCAATTACGGGACCTTATGGATCTGGCAAGAGCTCAATTCTAAAGACATTCCAAAAGAATAATAAACGACCCGATTTAGAATTTTTGAACATTTCTTTAGCAACTTTTAAAGAGGAAAAAATAGAACCTGATGAAAATGGTAAAAAAATACAGAAAGACAAAAATGAACTACTCCGATTAATCGAAATAAGCATTTTACAGCAAATATTTTATCATGAAAAAGATGAGAACATACCTGACTCAAGGTTTAAGAAAATAAAAAGCTATAATAGTAAAAGACTGCTGATTATTTCAGCAGGGGTCTTCCTGTTCATTATTTCACTTTTAAATCAAATTTATCCACATTTAATTCAAGGTATATTTAAGGATAATCTCTTTAATACTCTGACCCGCAATCTAATTCACTATGGCAGTATTATAATTCTTTCTGGTGGGGTGCTGTATTTGACCTATAAATCAATTCGAATAGTAACTTCATTGACGATAAACAAACTTAAATTTCAAAACGCAGAAATTGAAATTGGGAAAAATATTAATAAATCAATTCTCAATCATCACCTAGATGAAATCCTTTATTTTTTCAGTGTCAGACCCTATAATGTTGTAATCATCGAAGACCTGGATCGCTTTGAAGAAACTGAAATTTTCACAAAGCTGAGAGAGATAAATTATCTCTTAAACAATTCAAAAAAGACAATGGGGAAGGATATTGTCTTTATTTATGCAGTTAGAGATGATATGTTTTCTGATAACGATAGGATCAAGTTTTTTGATTTTATTTTACCAGTCATACCAGTAATAAACTCATCAAATTCGAGCGAAATCCTATTAAAGAAGAAGAATGAATTCAATTACCAAATTTCTGACGATTTTGTTGAAGACATTTCATTCTTTATAGATGATATGCGGCTTTTACACAATATTTCCAATGAATTTCATCTTTATAGACAACAGCTTGACGAAGAATTAAACCATGAAAAGTTGTTTGCAATAATCCTCTACAAAAATATATATCCGAATGACTTCGTCTCACTGATGAAAAATGAAGGGGATTTATATAGCCTATTAAACTCAGTGGCGTCTTATAAAACCCAAGCAATAGAAAAAATCCAAATCGAGATATCAACCATAAAAGAAGAAATCAAATTTCTGGATTCTGTATATTTCAAAAACAAAAAAGATCTAAGGTTGCTTTACATAGTCAGAATTATGGAAAAGCTTCGGGATTTCAATTCTTTTGTCATCAATGGTAAACCTCATTCGATCGATGATTTAACTAAAGATGAGGCCTTTGAGTATTTAATCAACAATACCGTATTATATGAACAATCTTAT
>JBNLGO010000224.1:0-4707 GCA_050306095.1 Cyclobacteriaceae bacterium | reverse complement strand
TAAGTTAAGCCCTTTAATTGTTAATTTGGAAATGAGAGAAGGAGGGAAATTATTTGTCAATCAAATTCAATATTTTTCTATTGAATCCAAAAAATGTATTGACTGATTATTTCCTTTTCCATTCAATTATTTGCGTGTCAACACTATTTCTGGTATCTAAATAGTGGGCATAATCTGATGAAAATGAAAGCCGGTGTTGCACTACTTCATCATAATTGCCCAATAACCCCAATATTAATTCTGCAATCTCACGAACCGCACTTTGTCCACCGGTATTACCTGTTTTATAATCATAGAGACTTTTTCGTTGAAGGTAATCTTCAAATAAAGGTCGGCCGGGACTATTGACATAAAACCGCAAGCCACATTGTTGAGCAATTGGGAGATCCAACACATCATCAAAACAAAATGCAACTTCTTGTGGCTCAAGTTTATTTTTCTTTAAAAAATCTTCAAAAGCAGCACCTTTATCAATGCATTTATAAATTAAATAATTAAAGTGCTCGCGCTCTGACAGGTATTTGGCAAACTCATTTAAAGCGCCAGTAAAGATGGAAGTGATGGGTAAATTTCCATTTGCAAGATAATAGCCAAATCGAAGTAAGTTGGTGCCCATAGCATCACCTTCAGCATAACTGGAAGAGTAATTGGTATCTTTTTCTCCATTGTTAAATACTCCGTCCCAGTCAAAAATAATGGCTTTTATCTTCGCCATTTTATTTTTTAAAACAGAAGGGGGTGAAAAAAACTCACCCCCCTGCCTTATAAATTTTTTCTCGAGATCAATCATTAGATCAAATCCTGAATATCTAAAATTCCTACTGGTTGGTTATTGTCAACCACTACGATGTTGTCAAATTTTTTCTCTCTGAATATTTGAGACGCATCATACAATAAAGAATCTGCATCCACAGTCACCGGATAGTGAAGATCCAATTCATCTAATTTTTTACCAAGCACATGATCTCCTTCAGATTCTAACAATCTTCTCAAATCTCCATCCGTAAATACACCTTTGATTTGGTTATTATCATCTACAATAGTGGCTGCACCCAACTTCGATTTGGTCATGATAACCAATGCATCTGTAATGCTTTTATTGACATTGATAATGGATGCTTCTTTTCTAAGCACATCACGTACTTTCACCGTCATCAACTTGGTATCCTGAAAGAACTGTTGAGTACCAAGATCTGTAAAGTGGTTAGTTGTCAATTGCTTCAACACTTTCCATGGCACTGTAATCGTGTGAACTCCGATATCCAATGCATTGCGAACATGCTCTGCATTTCTAACCGAAGAAAACATGATCTTAGAATCGTAACCATACGACTCTACTGCATTGACACATTGCTCAACTAAACCAATTGCATCATGCCCTTGATCCTGTAACCTTCCCACTAAAGGACAAACATATGTGGCGCCTGCTGATAAAGCTACGTACGCTTGCTGAATAGTATAAACCAAGTGAAGGTTTACAAGTATCCCTTTGTCTACTAATTTTTTACACGCTTTTGCACCTTCTAATGAGATAGGAATTTTGAATACTGTTTTTTTAGGATCTAAACCCAATGCCAATAATCGGTCTACTTCTTTTAGGATTTCGTCTGACTTTTGACCTAAAGCCTCCACCTGCAATACAGGCACCATATCTGCTAACTTTAGGATGGTTCCATCAATATCCGAGATACCATCTCTTCTCATGAAGGTAGGAGTGGTAGTAAGTCCAGCTAAAAAGCCAAGCTCAAATGCTTCTTCTATTTCTGGTAGGTTTGCTGAATCTAGGTATAATTCCATTTTATTTTCTGTATTTCTTTTCGATGTTATGCAATTCAATTAATGGTAATAAGAATTCTTCCAATTCATTCATTGGAAGCTGGCTTGCTGCGTCGCAAAGTGCCTTGGCAGGATCCGGATGAATTTCCACAAAAATTCCATCTACTCCCGCTGCTACTCCTGCTCTTGACAGAGTAGGAATATAATGCCTTGCGCCTCCCGATGGATCAGCACTAGGTATTCCGTATTTTCTTATAGAGTGTGTAATATCAAATATGACAGGGTATCCCGTTTCATTCATATGATGAAAACTTCTAGGGTCAACCACTAAATCATTGTATCCGAAGGTAAATCCCCTTTCTGTCAATAAAATGTCATGATTGCCTTGCGACTCAATTTTCTGAACCGGTTTTATCATGTTTTCCGGTGCTAAAAACTGGCCATGCTTTAAGTTCACACATTTTCCGGATTTTGCTGCTTCTACTACCAAAGTAGTCTGCATACACAGATAAGCTGGAATTTGAATAATATCCAGCACATCGGCTGCAGGATTTACCTGTTCCGGGTAATGCACATCAGATAGAATTGGAAAATCAAATTCATTTTTGATTTTCTCCAGCATTTTCAACCCTTCATCTAACCCGGGTCCCATATAATAATCCACAGAGCTACGATTATCCTTCATAAAGGAGGACTTGTAAACTACAGGTAGATCAAACTTTTGGGAAATTTCTTTTAGTGTTTCGGCCGCCTGCATCATCACTTTTTCTTCTTCTATCACGCAAGGACCTGAGATAAGGAAAAATTGCTCATCTGACAATGTCAATTTTCCCACTTTTACTTTTTTCTTCATTCTTTGAACTAAGCCAAGTGTTTTTTTTGGACTGCGAAGATACTGGGAATGCCTATGAATTAAAAGCTTCAATAAAGGTATTTGTGTTGTCGGGTTGTATTAAAAAATGTTAAAACGCTTAAAATATGATTTGATTTCACTAAATTAATATGTGAAAACCCTACATTATTTATTTAAAACTACCTTCCCCGCATAATATTCTTCAGTTTTTTAAGTACTAAACCCGTTTTATAGACATCATATTGCGATGGTTTTACAGAAGATAATCAATGTAGGGATTACTCATGGGAATTCATTTTCTCAAAACAAGCACATAAAAATTATAAATACCATTTCACTTTATGGTAGTTTGGCTTGCCTCATATTTATTATCGCCACTATTCCTCTTCAAATCCCTCTCTACAGTTTTATTAGCACTTTTTGCATTTTGGCATTGTTGACCAATTTCATTTTAAACAGGTATAGGAAATATTCTGCATCAAAAAATGTACTGCTATTCATCATGCCTATTATTATTCTGTCCTTTTCACTTTTGATGGGTCCCATAGGAAATGAGTATTATTTATTAACAGAGCTGGTGTTTTTATTCTTTTTATTTCAAAAAACAATATCTCGAATCTTTGTATTTGCTTACCTGGCAAGCATATTTATATTTATTCAATTTGCCATTACAGAAGGATTTATCACACTTGCTGATCCAGTTCTTAAAAACCTGTATTACCCAAATATCATTACCTCCTTTATTCTTACTTTCATTGGCTTGGATCTATTCTACAATGAACACACACGCTATCAATCATTGGTAGAAAATCAAAATGAGGCATTAAAGAAAAATAATTCGGAAATAATAGAGCGTAAAAACGACCTGGAAAACATCAATAAAATCAACAATAAGCTTTTTTCAGTTTTAAGTCATGATTTGCGTGGACCACTTCAGTCATTACTTACTCTTTTGGACATGTTTGACAATGAATACATTACGGTGGAGCAGTTTAAAAACCAGCTACCCAATCTTAATGGAAAGATCAGCAACACCTTTAACATGACTGAAAATCTTCTTGATTGGACAAAATCACAATTAAAAGGAATTAAACCCAATGAGGAAAAAATTGATTTGGCGGAAACGATTCACAATGTAGTTCAATTATTTGATGAAAATATATCAGCCAAAAAAATCAAAGTAAACATCCATTTTTCAAAAAACTTTACCATAATCTCTGACCGGGAAATGCTTAAAACAATTCTCCGAAACCTTATACATAACGCTATCAAGTTTTCATTTGAAAATGGAGCTTTGGATATATCAATTGAATCAAATGATGAAAATGTGGAGATTTTAATATATGACCAGGGACAGGGAATGAAAGAGGAAATAGTTCAGGCATTTAATGAAAATAAAGAAATAGTGTCCAGCTTGGGAACCTCAGGAGAAAAGGGGTCAGGTTTAGGATTAAGTATCACCCGAGAGTTTATCGATATTTTAAATGGTGAAGTCCATCTGAGCAGTCAACTTGATAAAGGAAGTACATTTACCATTACACTCCCTGTTCATAAATCTTAGGATCAACTTTTCTGATTCTGCCAAATACATAGAGCATCAGAGATCTGGAAAGGCGGTAATTAAAAGGAGAAAAAATCAAAGCCGGAATAAAAACGAATAGTAGTATGGGCAAAACTTCCTTTGGGGCAAAAAGTACATTATAACCAACCCCAAAAAACACCATTATAGCAATGGTAAAGGCATAGCTAAAATACATGGCACCAAAATAAAATCCCGGCTCTTGCACAAAATCCTGCTGACATGATGGACAAGTTTTATGCATTTTGAGCATTTTATCCATTCTGTAAATTGGGTAGGCAAACAGACTTTCTTTTCTACAGGATGGGCACTTTGTACCAATGACGCTCTTTACTGTTTCTATCGTGCTATATCCCTCTTCCATGTCAGTATGCTTATCATTCGTGCAAATGTAAAGAATTAATTTTCAATTTACATTTTCAAAATCAGGATCGCCCACAATGATGGTTTTACTATCTATCGCTGAAACCTGGAAATAACCTGCTGAAGTGGCACCCTT
>JBNLGO010000223.1:0-4723 GCA_050306095.1 Cyclobacteriaceae bacterium | reverse complement strand
AAATTAATTTTAGAGGGTTTTGTTTCCAACTGATGTTTAAAAAGTCGGGGTGGCAGGATTCGAACCTGCGACCCCCTGGTCCCAAACCAGGTACACTAACCGGACTGTGCTACACCCCGAACTTATTTATTGTGTGATTTATTGATTTTACAATCACTAAACCACCTAATTTCATTGTGATCCGCTCAGGACTCGAACCTGAAACCTACTGCTTAGAAGGCAGTTGCTCTATCCAGTTGAGCTAGCGGACCTATTAAAATCCCTAACTCAAACCTGAAATTTTACCGGTATAAGAGCCGGATGCTATCCATTGCTGAGCCAGCAGATCAATTTCATCATTTCAAACTATGCGGAGAGAGCGGGATTCGAACCCGCGGTACCCTTTAGAGGTACGACAGTTTAGCAAACTGTTGGTTTCAGCCACTCACCCATCTCTCCAGTAAGGTAAAACAGCTTTAAAACGCCTATTAAAAGGGTAAAAGAGCCATCTGAAAACTTTTCTTTCGGCGTCTCCGAAAAATGAGATGCAAATATAGAATATTGTTTTTCAATTCACCAATAGTGACCATAAAAAAATGAACTTTTTTTATCGCTCTTCTCTATCATCTTTATTATCAAGGTATTTGGCTATAAAATTCTTAATCTTAAATTTGCCGCCACTTACTATTTTTATTTAAAACACGTTTATAGTTAAAATTTTGAGCATTGACTTGGTTTAACTCTATTTCATATACAGAACTAATTTTTATTCTACTTTTTCTCCTTGCATACGGGGTCTTTGTTATTCGAATGGTCAATATCAATCGAATTTTAAAGGTGAATAAAGAGCGAATCATTTTTAAGGCTATCCTTAGAACTGTTTATTTTGGCCTTTTCATCCTTTCTTTACTCGGCCCCTCTTTTGGCGACAATGACTCTAAAGAAATTAAGTCAATAGGTAAGGATATAATGGTATGCATCGATCTTTCTGAATCAATGAATGCCCGGGATATTGAACCTTCCCGATTAGAAAAAGTGAAATTTGAGTTAAAAAAAATCGTCAATGCCTTTAACTCTGACCGAATTGGAATAATTATTTTTTCCTCCGAATCGTTTATGCAATGTCCGTTGACTTTAGATCAAAGTGCATTATCTCTCTTTATCGAAACGCTATCTACTCGATTAGTGCCAAATGCCGGGACAAATTTCGCCCCACCTTTAAGGATGGCCTTAGAAAAACTTAGTGGAGAAGAATCGACAGTTACACAACAAAAATCAAAAGTGATCATTCTTATAAGTGATGGAGAGGACTTTGGCGATGAAACGGAAAGTGTGACGACAGAAATTGAAGAGTCTAAAATTAGACTTTTCACACTCGGAATTGGAACTGATAAAGGAAGTAGTATCCCAACTTCAAACGGGGTAAAAACAGATAGAACGGGTATGGAAGTAATTACTAAACTAAATAGTAAAGACCTGAAAAATATTGCATTAAAAACAGGTGGTTCTTATTTTGAAATCAACAATTCTGAAAATGAAATCAGCAAATTGATCAATAAGATAGATTCCATAGAAGGCGAACTTAGGGACGCTAAAAAAATAGATGTCTCTGCCAATAAGTACTTATACTTCCTCGCAGCAGGTTTTTTATTATTTTTAGTTGATTTACTCACACAATTAAAAGTGGTCAAAATATGAAAATCTTATCTTTCATATTATTTCTGTTTATTTCAGATGGCGATGGTATAACCAAAATCGCCGAAGTAAACCGCTATAAAAAAGAGGCCGCAAAAGCCTACCTTGATTCTGATTATCAAACTTCTGCAGATAAATACAAATACCTTGTTGATTCTTTAGAAATCAAGGAAGATCCGGTTATTCTAAACCTGGCTAATTCTTATTATCATTTAGATGACACGACCAGTGCTATGAAATATTATGGCTCGCTTATAGAAAGTAAAAGTCCCGATATTAAATCAAAAGCCTATCAGCAGTTAGGGGTGATAGAATTTAAAACCAATAATTACAATTTAGCACTTAGCCATTTAAAAAATTCCCTCAAGGCAAACCCTGAAAATGAAAACGCCCGGTACAACTATGAGTTGCTGAAAAGAATGATGCAGCAAAATCCGGATATGAATAAAGATCAAAACAAACAGGATGATATAGAACCATCGGAATATGCTAAAAAATTAAAAGAGATGGCTGACCAAATGGTACATAATAATCAATTTGTTGAAGCGTATTATCTAATGAATGAAGGTTTGCAAAAAGACGAAACTGTAAAGGCTTACCAGGAATTTATTCAAAAATTATCGGATGTAGCTGAAATAGAATTTAATAATCAAAAATGAGATACTTACTTTTATTCATATTCACCTTAATTTTTTTCCTTCCGTCCAAAAGTCAATCTTTTGAAAGCCCACAGCTTGCCTTTAATCAAGCGGCTAATGAATACATTTTTAATAATGTGGAAAAGGCAGTAAACACACTTAACCATGCACTTAAAGATTATCCGGACGATAAAAAGCTGAGAGATTTATTAGAAAAAATTCTAAAAGACCGCCAGCAACAGCAGCAAGATCAGCAAAGCAATAAAAACCAGGAAAACAAAGAAGAAGAAAAGAAAAAGGAAGAGCAGCAACAAAAGGAAGAAGAGCAATCTGAGCAAGAAAAACAGCAGCAAGAACAACAAGAACAGCAACAAAAGGAAGAAAAAGCGCGACAGGAAAAGCAACAGCAACAAGAAGAAAAATCCCAGGAAAAAGGAGATAAAGATAAGAAGCAGGAAGAGCAGCAGGCTAACACGCAAAGCGGCGATAAAGAACAAAACGAAAACGAGGAACATAAAGAAAACGAGCGTCAGGAAATCCAAAAAAACCTGGAAGAATTAAACATCAGCCCGGAGAAAGCACGAATGATCCTGGAAGCAATGAAAAACAACGAGGTACAATATATCCAACAAATGCGGCGTCAGTCAAACAAACGACCCGATGATGGAAAGCCTGATTGGTAAGAACCACAAAACCTATCTCTTCCCGTAAAAGATTTGTATATTAGGTCATCGACCCTATCAAAAAATCTATTACTATGAAAGAGGTATTTGTTGTATCAGCAGTCCGAACACCCATCGGAAGTTTTGGAGGAGTTTTATCAAGTTTAACGGCAGTTCAACTGGCAAGCATGGCCTTTAAAGGCGCCTTGGATAAATCAGGTGTAAACTCCCATCATGTCAATGAAGTTTTTCTTGGTAATGTAATTTCGGCAAATTTGGGTCAGGCACCCGCACGCCAGGCGTCTATCAATGCCGGCATCGGTCATAATGTGCCATGCACCCTGGTTAACAAAGTTTGTGCCTCCGGTATGAAAGCCATTATGCTGGGAGCACAGTCTATCATGCTTGGCATCAATGATGTGGTAATTGCCGGAGGAACCGAAAGCATGTCAAATATTCCCTACTATGTACCCAAAGCCCGTTTTGGATATAAATATGGAAATGCTGAATTGGTTGATGGATTAGTAAGAGATGGGCTGTGGGAAGTTTATCATGAATTTCCTATGGGAAACTGTGCTGAAAATACCGCAAAGGAAATGAGGATTAGTCGTGAAGAACAAGATGATTATGCAATAACCTCTTACAAACGTTCTGCATCAGCTACAGAAGCTGGCTATTTTAAAGATGAAATTATTCCAATCTATATCCCTCAAAAAAAAGGTGATCCACTAAAGGTGTCAGAAGATGAGGAGTTCAAAAATGTTAATTTTGATAAGATCCCCCTTCTTAAACCTGTATTTGATAAGAAAGGTACCGTCACAGCTGCTAATGCTTCTACCATTAATGATGGCGCCTCTGCACTTCTATTGGTAAGCAAACAAAAACTAAAAGACTTAAAGCTAGAGCCTATTGCCCGAATTGTCTCTTTTGCGGATGCTGCCCAGGAACCACTTTGGTTTACCACAACTCCTTCTCTGGCGATCCCAAAAGCAATAGAAAATGCAAAACTCAACATGAAAGATGTTGGATATTATGAAATTAATGAAGCTTTCTCAGTAGTGGCTTTGGCCAACAATAAAAAAATGAAGCTCGATCCTGAACATGTTAATGTATTTGGTGGAGCTGTTTCGTTGGGACATCCATTGGGTTGCTCCGGTGCCCGAATTACGACTACTTTGATCAATGTACTGGGTAAGAAAAAATCCCGGTACGGAGTAGCCGGGATTTGTAATGGTGGAGGTGGTGCCTCCGCTCTTGTCATAGAAAATTTAAAAACCTAACACTTATTATTCCCAATAGACAAATACTTCATAGTTAATATAGTCATTGGTAAACGCATACCCTGTATCATAGGTAAGGTTAACACTTTCTCCCGGACTTAAATTTTTTGTGTTTAATACTGTCACATGTGATCCACCGTGATCCACAACCTCTATTTCAACTTGTACATTTCTGGCTGTTGTTGAACCAGAATTATAAATTTCCACTTCAATCCAGGCATTATATATGGCCTCTTCATAAACTAAATGGCCGTTGTCATATTCCTGATAAATAACATCTTTTGTTTCGTATTCTTCTGCATGCATTACATCAACATAGGGAGCTCCCATATCGAGTTCTACATAACAAGAAGATAAAAGTGTGATGCTGATAAGTGCTGCTATAAATGAGATCCTGGCTTTCATTTTGTTCGTCATTTTATTGATACAAAATGATTAACAAGCTCTATGCCATTTTTCACTAACAGCT
>JBNLGO010000222.1:0-4723 GCA_050306095.1 Cyclobacteriaceae bacterium | reverse complement strand
CTTTTGCTGATGTTGCCGGATTGGAAGAGGCTAAAGAAGAAGTAAAAGAAATAGTTGACTTTCTGAAAGATCCATCCAAATACACTACGCTTGGTGGTAAAATACCAAAAGGCGCATTGCTTGTAGGACCTCCGGGCACGGGAAAAACATTATTGGCAAAAGCTGTAGCTGGAGAAGCTGAGGTACCTTTCTTCTCATTATCAGGATCTGACTTTGTAGAAATGTTTGTCGGTGTTGGTGCCGCAAGAGTAAGAGACCTGTTTAAACAAGCCAAAGAAAAAGCCCCATGTATTGTTTTTATTGATGAAATTGATGCTATTGGAAGGTCAAGAGGAAGAGGGCAAATGCCAGGTGCCAATGATGAAAGAGAAAACACTCTGAACTCTCTTTTAGTAGAAATGGATGGATTCGCTACTGACTCTGGAGTTATAATACTGGCAGCTAGTAACAGACCCGACGTTCTGGATCCGGCACTACTGAGACCGGGTCGCTTTGATAGACAAATAAGTATTGACAAACCAGACATTATCGGAAGAGAAGCAATCTTTAAGGTACATCTTAAGCCTTTAAAACTTTCCAAGGAAGTTGATCCAAAAAAACTTGCTGCTCAAACACCGGGATTTGCTGGTGCTGAGATAGCAAATGTTTGCAATGAAGCTGCCTTGATTGGAGCTCGTAAAAATAAAAAATCCGTCGATATGGATGATTTCCATGATGCTATCGACAGGGTAATTGGTGGGTTAGAGAAGAAAAGCAAAATTATTTCTCCAGAAGAGAAGAAAATTGTCGCATACCATGAAGCAGGTCATGCCGTTGCAGGATGGTATCTCGAACATGCTGATCCTTTAGTCAAAGTAAGTATCGTGCCCAGAGGTGTTGCCGCATTGGGATATGCCCAATATCTACCAAAGGAACAATTTCTCTACCAGACTGAGCAGCTTATCGATGAAATGTGTATGACACTAGGAGGTAGAGCATCTGAGGAAATTATATTTAACAAGATCTCAACAGGCGCCCTTAGTGATCTGGAACGAGTGACAAAAATGGCCTACAGCATTGTGACGATTTATGGCATGAATGAAAAGATTGGTAATATTTCTTTTTATGACTCAAAACAATCAGAGTATAGTTTTACTAAACCTTATTCTGAAGAAACAGCAAGAACAATTGATGAGGAAGTAAGCAAACTGATTGAGACTTCCTACCAAAGGACCAAGGAGCTTTTGAAAGAGAAGAAATCGGAACTTGAGATTATTGCAAAAGAGCTACTTGAAAAAGAGATTATATTCCAAAGTGACCTGGAGCGACTAATTGGTAAACGACCATTTGCAAAGCAGACCACCTATCAAGCTTTTACCAATGGCACTATGGACTCTCAGAAAGAAGCTAAAAAAGCTGCTGATAAAGAGAAAGAGGATAAAGCTAAGGAAGATTTGAAATTAAAAGACTCGAAAAAGCAAACTGAAAACTCTTCTGAAGAAAACAAAAAAGAAGAAGATTCGGTTGATGATAAAAAATAAGTTATCCCGGAAATTAGAGGTAGCCTAAGCTGCCTTATTTTTTTGTATGGCTGATCTCACACTCCAACTTACTGAAGGCAAAAAGGTATATTTTGCCTCTGACTTTCACCTAGGGCTATCTGCTTCATCAATAGAAAAGGAGCAAGTGCGCGAAAGGAAAATCATTTCCTGGTTGAATTCAATAGAGCATGAAACCCAGGCATTATTTTTAGTCGGAGATATTTTTGATTTTTGGTTTGAATACAACCATGCCGTTCCAAAAGGGCATATTAGATTCCTTGGGAAAATTGCTTCCATGATAGATAAAGGTATTGATGTTTATTTTTTCACGGGCAATCATGACTTATGGATGTTTAAATATCTTAAGTCAGAATTAGGCATAACAGTATTTCATGATCCCATTGAGTTAAAAATCAATAATACAAATATTTATGTTGGCCACGGTGATGGACTTGGGCCAGGAGATAATCTTTATAAATTACTTAAGAAAATATTTACCCTTAGAATAGCTCAATGGTTATTTAAATGGTTGCACCCTGACATCGGAATTGGTTTTGCCAAACGTTGGTCGAAAAATAGCCGATTGAACAAATCAGTAAATGATGAAATATTTCTGGGAGAAAAGGAACACCTTCTTCAGTTTTGTAAGTCCGTTGAAGCAGAAAAGCATCATGATTATTATGTATTTGGCCACAGACATTTACCTCTGGATATTGAAATTAATGGAACATCAAGGTATTTTAATCTTGGTGAGTGGGTTGCCAGTTATACTTATGGAGTATATGACGGGCAATCCTTCCAGCTTAAAAAATATAAATAGGAGCCATGAGATCCGCTCTTTTTATTTTATTATTCTCAATTATTGGATCTGGTAGTTTCTCGCAGTCACTTATTCAAATTGCATCTGTTCGCTTAGAAAAAGTAAATCAAGTAAGTGTTGACCAATCAGGTAAAATTTACCTGGCAACATTTGATGGAGATATAGTGAGATTCAATCCACACCTAAACAATAAAGAAACCTTCTCCCCTCCTAATCCTGCCACTACCCAAATTTTGGATGCATGGCAAGGATTGAGAATTTTTACTTTCCATCGTGATTTACAGTTGTATAGGCTTATTAACAGAAACCTATCTCTACATGAAGATTATCAATTTCCTCCAGATCGAGTTGGATTCGTCGAATTATCAACTTCTTCATTTGACAATAATATTTGGCTAATCGACCAGACTGATTTCAGCTTGAAGAAATACAACATCCGAAACAAACAAATCGATGTAACCACCCCTTTAAATCAACTCCTCAATCCAAAAAATTACGAGCTACTCCACTGTCAGGAATATCAAAATCGGTTATTTATTAGTACGCAGAATGTTGGTATTTTAATCTTTGACAACTTTGGTAATTTTATTAAAACTTTTGAATTTATCGGTATTAATCATTTTGGTTTTTGGAAAGATGATCTTTATTTCCTAAGTGAAGATCAACTCGTGAAAATTAATCTTTACAATGATCAGATTGAAAAATTAATGCCTCCTGAGGGAGACTGGGAATTTGTTTTAATCTATGATGATTTGATCTATCTGTTATCCAAAAATGAGCTCAATCTTTACCAACAAAAAAACCCCGATTAGATCGGGGTAATTGGTCAAAAACTCAAATTTTTAAATGGATCAATGATAAAATCCACAAAAACAACTCTTAAATATATGAACTATTTGTTAATTTTCAATAAAACTGCTTTTTATTTATCAAAATTAGAAAGAAAAAGGGTCATATAAGAGAATTAACAGAGGATAGATCGAATATTAACTTAATCATATCTCCCAAACTTAATCTAAAATCCGAACTGCCAAATATCTCGCAATATTTTATGTAAATACTAAAAAGTAAGTAAATTGTGTTCGTTTTTGATACAGTTTTATGAACAGTTTCGCTCACAAATAAATACTGTTCATTTTTGAGATGCATAAATGCCTGATAAACAGAGCTATTATATTCTTGGCACTAATTTGGAATTGAAGTTGATAAAATTATTATATGCTTGTGGATAAAGAGATTGGTAAGATTCTAATTGTTGATGATGATGAAGATGTGTTGCTGGCTGCAAAAATGTTATTAAAAAAACATGCTCATCAGGTAACCATTGAGAAAAACCCTAACAAAATACCCTTCCTTTTAAATAATGATTCCTTTGATGTAATTCTTCTGGATATGAATTTCAGTAAAGATATTACCAGTGGTAAAGAAGGTTTCTATTGGTTAAGCCAGATTACTGAAAAAGATCCTGATGCCGTTGTCATACTTATCACAGCATTCGGAGATGTTGAAATGGCGGTGAAGGCACTAAAAGAAGGGGCAACGGATTTTGTATTGAAACCATGGCAAAATGAAAAACTGTTAGCTACTATTTCTGCAGCCATCAAGCTTAAAAGATCATACAACGAAGTTGATAAACTTAAAAAAGCAAAAAAGCAACTTCAGGATGACAGCAATCAACCCTTCAAGGATATTCTAGGGAGAAGTGGAGCCATAAAGAAGGTATTTGATATTATAGACAAAGTAGCACAAACAGATGCCAATGTTCTTATTCTTGGAGAGAATGGAACTGGAAAAGAATTAATTGCCCGCGCCCTCCATCAAAAATCTTTGAGAAAGGACAATGTCTTTATCGGAGTGGACATGGGGGCAATCACCGAAACATTGTTTGAAAGTGAGCTTTTCGGACATAAAAAGGGATCTTTCACTGATGCTAAAGAAGATCGTGCAGGGCGATTTGAAGTGGCTAACTCAGGCACATTATTCCTGGACGAAATCGGGAATCTCAACCTTCCACTACAATCAAAACTATTGACTGTTTTGCAAAACCGTCAAGTAACTAGGATTGGTGCCAATAAACCAATGCCAATTGATATTCGTTTGATCTGCGCCACAAATATGCCCATTTATGATATGGTCAAAAACAATGAATTCAGGCAGGATTTGTTGTACAGAATCAATACAGTGGAATTGCACCTACCGCCACTACGTGAAAGACAGGACGATATCCCCATTCTCGCAGATCATTTCGTGGAAATGTATTGCAAGAAATACAGGAAAATGACCAAATCATTCTCCACCAACACGATGAAAAGGCTGCAAAAATATCCCTGGCCTGGAAATGTTCGCGAACTCCAACATGCAATAGAACGAGCCGTCATTATGA